>CALUOX010000033.1 GCA_944322375.1 uncultured Alistipes sp. | reverse complement strand
CCCTCCTCTTCGGAGGCCGTGTCTTTCGATGCCGATACGACATCCGGCATCCGCAACACGGATTTCAGAATGGCGTCATGCGATGCCTTCATGCCGCAGAACTCCAAAGCCTCGCCCAGCTGTCCGGCGTATGCGCGGAACTGCTCCTTATTTATATGGGCCGATGTCTCGACGGAGGAGTTCTCGGCGGCGGCAAACAACTCGATCTTGCCGCGTACCAGCTTCTGCGCGATCATCGTCCGGAGCTCCGGTTCGAGCGAACGGTATGCCGGAGACATTTTCAGGCTCAGATCGAGCTGCTTGGAGTTGAGCGAGCGGATTTCGACGCAGATTTTCTTGTTCGGGACGAGCCTTTCGGCCTTCCCGAATCCGGTCATCGATTTGATCATGGTCGGGGTAAATTTTTGCAAAAATAGTAAACAAAAGCGAAAAGGGGAAGGTTTCGCCCCGAAAAATGGCTGTCGGACCGGAATCGCGAAATAATTTGTGCCGTATGATTGTACATTTTCTTTTTTTGCTTACCTTTGTGTGTTATTGGAGTAACAGTTATCTAAATCATCCGACTATGAAAAAGCACAATTTTAACGCAGGACCGTCGATCCTGCCTGAAGTCGTTTATGAGAAGACGGCCGAAGCGATTCGTGATTTCAACGGCACAGGTCTGTCGATTCTCTCGATTTCCCACCGTTCGAAGGAGTTCGACGAGGTAATGGCTCAGGCGGATTCGCTGCTGCGCGAATTGCTCGATATCCCCGATAACTACAAGATCATCTTCATCGGCGGCGGTGCCAGCACCCACTTCTTCGAGATTCCGGCCAACTTCCTCAATCACAAGGCCGGATATGTCAATACGGGCGTATGGGCCAAAAAGGCCATCAAGGAGGCCAAGCGTTACGGCGAGACGGTTGTCGTGGCATCGTCCGAAGATCAGAACTTTACGTATATCCCCAAAGGATTCGATATCCCGACGGATCTGGATTACCTCCATATTACGACCAACAATACGATCTATGGTACGGAGTACATGACCGATCTCGATTCGCCGGTGCCGGTGATTGCCGACATGAGTTCCGACTTCCTGAGCCGGCCGCGAGACATCCGCAAATATGCGATGGTATATGGCGGCGCACAGAAGAATCTGGCTCCGGCAGGCGTCACCTTCGCCATCATCCGCGAGGATCTGCTGGAGACCATCCAGCGCGATCTGCCCACGATGGTCGATTACCGCACGCATGTGAACAACAACTCGATGTTCAACACGCCGCCCGTCTTTGCGATCTACGCCCTGACGGAGACGCTCAAGTGGCTCAAGTCGATCGGCGGCGTGCCGGAGATCTACCGCCGCAATCAGGAGAAGGCCGCCCTGCTCTACGATGAAATCGACCGCAATCCCTTGTTCGTAGGGACGGTGAAGAAAGAAGACCGCTCGTTGATGAACATCTGCTTCGTGATGAACAAGGGCTATGAGGAGCTGGCTCCGGAATTCCTGGAGTTCGCGAAGGCTCGCGGCATGGTGGGTATCAAGGGGCACCGTCTGGTGGGCGGTTTCCGTGCATCGTGCTACAATGCGCTGCCGCGTGAGAGCGTCGAGGCGCTGGTTGCCTGCATGCAGGAGTTCGCTGCCATTCACGCAAAGTAGCCATGTGCCCGACCATCGTACCCTATACATACGAAGCGAAAAAGGAAAAACGAATTTATTTCACGTCATTGCTTAAAGATATGAAGATTCTGGTTGCAACCGAAAAACCGTTTGCCCGCAAGGCGGTGGACGGAATCCGGAGCATCGTCGAGGAGGCCGGCTACCAACTCGAACTGCTGGAAAAATATACCGAAAAGGCGGCGCTGCTCGCTGCCGTGGCGGATGCCGATGCGTTGATCATCCGCAGCGACAAGGTGACGGCCGAGGTGATCGCTGCGGCGAAAAACCTGAAGATCGTCGTGCGTGCAGGCGCCGGATACGACAATGTCGATCTGGAGGCGGCCAAGGCACGCGGAATCGTGGTGATGAATACGCCCGGTCAGAATTCGAATGCCGTTGCCGAACTTGCCATTGCCTTCATGATCTACATGTCGCGCAACCGTTTTACGCCCGGCACGGGTTGTGAAATCCAGGGCAAGAGGCTGGGCATCCATGCCTATGGCAATGTCGGCAAGCTCGTCGGCCGCAAGGGCAAGGCGCTGGGGATGGAGGTCGTGGCCTACGATCCCTTTATCACGGACGACGCCGTGTTTGCTGCCGACGGAGTGAAACGGGTATCGTCGGTTGAGGAGCTGTACAAGGTCTCCGACTACCTGTCGCTGCACATTCCCGCAACGGAGCAGACGCGCAAGTCGATCGGTTATGACCTGCTGATGTCGATGCCGAAGGGCGCGACGCTCGTCAATACGGCCCGCAAGGAGGTGATCGACGAAGCGGGCGTCATTGCGGCGCTGAGCGAACGTGAGGATCTGAAGTACATTACCGACATCGCTCCCGACGCTGCCGCCGAGATGGCGGAGAAGTTCGGAAAGCGTTTCTTCGCTACCCCCAAGAAGATGGGTGCCGAGACGGCCGAGGCCAATATCAATGCCGGTTTGGCCGCTGCGCGTCAGATCGTAGCCTTCTTCAAGACGGGCGACACGCGATTCCAGGTCAACAAGTAAACAATTGTCCAAATGAGGCTGAGAGCCGGCCTTCGGGTCGGCTCTCGGTCGTCAATACAACCCAAGAGTGCAGTTATGGTACGAATCAAACCGTTTCGGGGCATTCGCCCGCCGAAGGAGCTGGCCGCCGAGGTCGCTTCACGCCCCTATGATGTTCTGAACTCCGCCGAGGCGAAGGCGGAGGCGGGTGAGCGTTCGCTGCTCCACATCATCAAACCCGAGATCGATTTTGAACCGATTGCCGACGAGCATGCCGGCGAGGTCTATGATCGTGCGGTCGAGAATTTCCGGCTGTGGCAGGAGCGCGGATGGTTGAAACAGGATGACGAGGAGCACTACTACATCTATGCGCAAACGATGGAGGGACGTACACAGTACGGTCTGGCGATGTGCTGCCACTTCGGCGATTACCTCGGCGGCGCGATCAAGAAACACGAACTGACGCGGCCCGACAAGGAGGAAGACCGCATGTGTCATGTCCGGAACCAGCAGGCCAATATCGAGCCGGTCTTCTTCGCCTACCCCGACAACGCCGAGATCGATGCCATCGTTTCGGGAATCGTCGAACGGGAGACACCGGAGTACGACTTCACGGCAGAGGACGGTTTCGGACACCGGTTGTGGGTGATCCGCGACCGCGCGACGAACGATCGCATTACGGAGATCTTCGCCGGTATTCCGGCGCTCTATGTGGCCGACGGGCATCATCGCACGGCCGCCGCCGCGCGCGTGGGCGAAGAGTGCATGCGCCGCAATCCGAACCATACGGGCGACGAGGAGTATTGTTTCTTTCTCGCCGTAACGTTCCCCGCGAGCCAGCTGCGGATCATCGACTACAACCGTGTGGTGAAGGATCTCAACGGGATGACGCCCGAAGCCTTTCTGAGGGCGCTGGAGACGGATTTCGAAGTCGAGAAAAAGGGCGCGGAGATCTATCGCCCCGCCGGACTGCACAACTTCTCGATGTATCTCGACGGGGCGTGGTACAGCCTGACGGCGCGTGAAGGGACGTATGACGACAATGATCCGATCGGGGTGCTTGACGTGACGGTGCTGTCACAACGTGTTTTGGACCGGTTGCTGGGCATCGAGGATCTGCGGACATCGAAGCGGATCGATTTTGTCGGCGGCATTCGCGGACTGGGCGAGTTGAAGCGACGGGTTGACAGCGGTGAAATGAAGGTTGCCTTTGCGCTCTACCCTGTTTCGATGAAACAGTTGATCGACATTGCCGATACGGGCAACATCATGCCGCCCAAGACGACGTGGTTCGAACCGAAGCTGCGTTCGGGTGTGGTGATTCACTCTTTCAAGGAATCGGGCGCCAAGAAGTAAATAGAAAGTATCTGTTTATGATCTTATGAGAGACGAAGTAAACTTCGTCTCTTTTTTATGCGGATCGTTTGCCCTGGTGAGGTCCTGCTCGATGGAATTGATGTGCGTTGCGTGACCTGTGTGTTCAAGCCTCCTGTTGTGGTACTTGAGTCTTGAGAGATGAATTTGTTTTGTAAAAGATATGATGTCGTATTATATTAAAATTTTTTATTTATAGGTATTCGAAAAAAACTTACTTTGAATTATGAATTTAATTTTGAATTTTTTATATTTGCGCAAACGTTTGTGCAAAGACATGAGCGTTCTCCTAAAACCAAAAACCTAATATGATGAAGAGTTACGGCGTATTGAATCGAGTCTGCCGTTATGCGGGTATGGCAGCATGCATTCTCTCTGTTGCATTATGTTCCTGTGGAGGCGATGGCGATGAGAATTTACCTCTGCCACCCTCTGCAGAGGAAGAAGGTGATGATAATGTAAAGCCTGATCCTGAAGCGCTTCCTGACATATCGTCATATAAAGCCGGTGAAACCTTGACAATGGAGTTTAATGGTGTTTTCCGGCTTCCATGTACGGGAATAGATCCGGAGGATCATCTGCAGTTGATTTCACAAGGCAACATGTCGGAAACGTATAATGTGCCTGTTGTAAATATCGATGATGAGGGTGCTCTCCTGCGTACACCTTCCGGCTTTATCGGAGGTATGTTTCAATTGCTGTATCATAAGGATAACGGGTCGGCAATTGACCTTGGAATTACATTTGTAGATGTTGTAGATGCCTCCGAGGTTCAACAGGTACCTGGAAATACGGTTTATGGCCGTGTAATCGATGCTTCCGGCAAACCGATTCCCGGAGTCAGTGTCTCTGATGGCGTTTTTGTGACAACGACCGATGAAAATGGGTGTTACTATCTTGCCTCTCTCAAGAAATATGGATATGTCTTTATTTCTGTGCCGGGCGGGTATCGCGTGGCGGTCGATCGGACGATTCCTCAATTCTTCAGACGGTTGGAGGCGCCGTCATCTACCTATGAACAGTGTTGTTTCATCCTGGCGGCAGAGTCCAACGAACGTCATCGAATTCTTGTATATACCGATACCCATCTGGCCAATCGTACAAACGACATCAATCAGTTCAAACAGGGTTTCAAAGCTGATCTCAAGGCTGAAATCACCCGAGCCAGGGCGGAAGGTGTAGCTCTTTATGCGATGGCATTGGGTGATTTGTCCTGGGATGAGTGGTGGTATGTAAACCGCTTCCAGCCTTCGGATTATGTCTCGCAGATGTCAGATCTCGATCTGCCGGTTTACAATATTCCCGGTAATCACGACAACGATCCCTATGTGGCCGATGATTTCGAGTCAACCGTACCCTGGCGAGATGAAGTAGGCCCAACCTATTATTCGTTCAATATTGGCGATATCCATTATGTTCAGATGGATAATACGCTCTTTGTCAATTCGGGCGGAGCGCAGGGTACGGTCGGGGCATTAAACTATACGGAAGGTTTTACGGATGATCAGTTGCGCTGGCTCGCGGCTGATTTAAAGAATGTACCGGCAGGGACTACTCTCTTTCTTGGTATGCATATTCAATATACGAATCGCTATAAGGTAGAAAATGGAGATTTGACATGGAGTTATGCCATGCCCGCCGAATACCGGTCGCGTCTTGCTGAACTGTTGGCTCCCTACAAGGTTCATCTTGTAACGGGGCATACGCATATCAACTATACGAATTTCATCGATGATGGATTGATGGAGCATAATATTGCCGCGGTGTGTGCTACGTGGTGGTGGACGGGATATTATACGGACGGGAGGTGTCAGATGTGTCGAGACGGCTCTCCCGGCGGCTACAAGGTGTTCGATATCGGAGAAGGTGCGCCGGACAACGTGTCATGGAGGTATCAACCGATTGGCCGGTCGGCCGATTATCAGTTCCGGTGCTACGATCTGAACGAAACGCATATTACACGTGAAACCTATTGCCCGCGAATTGCCAATAATTTTTCAACGGTCAGTGCCGAATTTTTTTCTCAATACGCCAATGGCTATGATCGTGCCCGCAGTGACAATGCCGTATTGATCAATGTATTTGACTGGAATGAACGATGGAGTCTGAAGGTCGTAGAGGTTGAGACAAACAAGGAACTTTATGTTACGCAACTTGACACCTATGATCCATTGCATACGGTGCATTTTAACATGAACCGAATGAACACAAATTCGACCGCCATGACATTTCCTACATTATTGACATCACACATGTTTGAGGTCTTTTGTTCTTCGGCAACATCGACATTGGAGATTACCGTGACCGATGAATTCGGAAGGTCATATGTGGAAACAATGAAACGACCTCGTAGCTTTTATGATATGACTTTGTCGTCGCAGTGGTAGCCATTCTCTCCGTTTCGGCCGATGATATGCGGTAGCTTGCCGATAAATGGATCAGATTTAATGATCCAATCGTCCGTATATCATCGGATCCGACGGAGAAGACATGTTGCATGAGGCAGTACGACAGCGTATCTGAAAGAGACGTTTTGACTATAAACCTTATTTTAACTAAAACCCTTGTCTTATGAAACGACTACTAACCATTTTTGTTGCTGCAGGTTCCCTGCTTGCAGCGTGCAATGACAGCGGTGGCGATCTGAATCGTACACCGATCTTCAAGGTCGTTGGACCTGAAGGATCGGATGTGTCGCAGACGATCGAAATCGATGGCAAGCCTCAGACTGTGGAGTTTACAGTCATGGCTACGGATGATTGGACGGCATCGCTTTCTCAAACGGACGGCTTTACGTTGTCGGTGTTGAGCGGCGGCACCGGCAGTACGCCCGTTTCACTCTCTGCAAAGTCAAACACAAGCGGAGCAACACGTTCGACTCAATTGTCCTTTTATTTCAAGGAAGAAAGTGAAGCGCGTTATTTTTATACGATTACGCAGGCTGAGGAGCAGCCCTATATCGATGTTGCTCCTACCTCCGTATCGCTCATCGGCGATGTCTCGGAATTCACTATCGCCGTAACGACCAATCAGACGTCGTGGTTGTGCGATTTCGTCGGGGAGCACGATTGGCTGACGCAAACCTCGAAAACAGCATCCGGTGTGACCTTTACCGCAGCTGAAAATCGTACGGGACGCGCACGTGAAGTGCAGATCAAGATTGTTTCGGAGCTTCATCCCGAAGTCTTTGCCTATGTGGATGTGCAACAGGGTTACCTGGTGGATCCTCCGACGGCCGATCTGCTGGATGTGGTCTTCGGCGAAAATGGTGCGGCGGAGGATGCACCGCCGTTGAAGATGCCCGTCGAATTGCGTCCCAATGAATTTGTTACGACAACCTATCTGGAGAAGTATGGCCGTTATGCTGCCGTGTTTACGCACGAGCCGGGTTTGTCGAAACTGACCGGTGGCTACTATACTGTCCCCTACTATGAGAACGAAACCTTCAAGAGCAAACTGGAGGATGGATATACGATGGAAATGCTCGTTCGACGGTATGACGATCCTAAAAAAATGCAGGTTAAGCCGTTTGCCTCATCTCAGTCTGGAGGAGTAAGCCTTTGCTTCTGGGCTGATGATTCAAACCAGATCGTCATGGAGACCGGAACGCTGAGTTCTACCGGCAGCAATACATGGCGGCAATGCAAGAGTGGCGTTACTCCGCAAAAGGATGTTTACTATCATGTTGTGGGTGTATGGGATAAAGATGCCGGAACGCAGAAAATTTACGTCAACGGTGAGTTGAAAGCCACTAATAACGACGCTGGAGGAGAGTTCAATCACATGAGTACGAAGGTTAATAAACGTTGGTTCGGAATCGGTGCGGATCCCGGTGCGGATGATACGGGAGAGATTTCGTTCAAGGGTGAGGTGGTCATCGCTCGTGTCTATGGCGATCCGCTGACGGCCGAGCAGGTCTACGCTCTTTGGAAACTCGTGAAATAACAACCTTAAAACGAACGCAATATGCAAAACAATCATACAAGCCGGATTCCGGCAAAAGGACGCCTTGGCGTCATCTTGTTGAGTATCGGACTGTCGCTTCTGCCTATGGCGCGTCTTCGGGCGGCCGATGTTGCGGAGAACGACGTTGTTCGAATGGCTCAGTCTTCCGAATCAACCTTGCGCAATGTAAAAGGACGGGTCGTTGATGTAAAAGGTGCTCCGATCGTCGGTGCAACCATCTACAATGCTGCTGCTGCAACAGGTTCGACGAGTGACGCTGACGGTGCGTTTGTCGTGCGTGCGGCAACGGGTCAAATGCTGGCCGTATCCTTTATCGGGTACGATACGCAGGAGGTCAAGGTCCCGGCTTCGGGTTCCTTGACGGTGGAACTCTCCGAAAATACACAGATGCTCAATGATGTGGTAGTCGTGGGCTATGCCACACAGAAAAAAATCAATGTGACGGGTGCCGTCTCGTCGATATCGGGCAATGAACTGGCGCAACGGCCCGTTGTATCGACCATGCAGGCTCTGCAGGGTGTCGATCCATCGCTTAATATCAGTATCGAATCGGGTAATCCCATCGCCGGAAACAGTCTCAACATTCGGGGTGTACCTTCGATCAACGGCGGCTCGCCGCTGATTCTGGTGGATGGTGTGCCGGGTGTGTCGCTGCGTTTGGTCAATCCGACGGATATCGAGTCGATCTCGGTACTTAAGGATGCGTCGGCAAGCGCAATCTATGGCGCGAAGGCTTCAGCCGGCGTGATTCTTGTGACGACGAAGAAGGGTTCGCAGGGAAAGGCCGTCGTAAAATATTCAAACAATATCGGCTGGACACAACCGACAACGCCGACGGACTTCATCACCAACGGCTACGATTATGCGACGATCGTTAACAGTCTCTACTTCTCACGCTATGCCTATAATGCATTCAATTATACGGAGGCCGACTGGGCTGCTCTTGAGGCACGTCGTTACGACAAAACCGAGCATCCTGATCGTCCCTGGGTTGTTGTTGGCGATGATGGAAAATATCATTATTACGGAAACTTCGACTGGTATCACAGCATCTATAACACCAACCGTTTCCATCAGGAGCACAACCTTTCGCTTTCGGGCGGCGGGCAGAGCATGAACTACTATGTCAGCGGCCGTTACTATGAACAGGACGGTGTCCTGAGCGGCAGTATGATCCAGCAGAAGGAGAAGTATAAGAACTATGCGTTCCGCGCCAAATTCGATGCCCAGATTTTCAAATGGGCCAAATGGTCGACAAATGCCTCGCTCAATGCCGTGAACCAAAAATATCCCGGCACGCTTAATGAAGCGCAAACGATTGCGGCATTGGAGGAGAACGTCGCTCCGATGTTCGTGCCCTACAATCCCGACGGTTCGATCGTGATGTATCCGGCCGATTTGCGTAATGTTTCATTGGGTAAGGGCCGTACGGCATCGCTGGCGGACCCTGCAAACAAGCATACGATTGACAACCTTTCGTTGACACTGTCCAACAGCCTGAACATCAAATTCTACGAAGATCTGACCTTTGACGCGAACTACAACATCAACAATTATCGGCGTATGTATAAGGATCGCACGGTAGCCAATACCTACTCCGATGCCATCGGTGTGACGAAATCTACGACTCATTATCAGAAGGATACCTATCGCGAACGTCCTTATGAATATACCTATCACAACGTCGATGCCTACCTGACTTATGCGCATACATGGAACAAAGTGCATAACTTCAAGGCTGTTGTGGGTATGAACTACGAACGTTACCGCATGACGGACAATATCGTCGAACAGTTCGGAGTGGGCAGCGAACAGCTCGATTCGTTCAATTCGGTCAACGACGATACCTATTGGATCGTATCACAGGATATATCGGCCTACAAAACGCTTGGTTTCTTTGGCCGTATCAACTACGATTACAATGGCAAATATCTTTTCGAAGCGTCGTTGCGGGCTGACGGGACATCCCGTTTTGCAAAGAAAGACCGCTGGGGTATTTTCCCGTCGGTATCGGCCGGTTGGCGATTCACCGAAGAACCATTCATGGAATCGTTACGCAGCTGGTGGGACAATGGTAAGATCCGACTGTCGTATGGTGAGCTGGGTAACCAGCAGGTGGCCAATTATCTCTATCTTCAGACAATTGGCAGCGGTACGCTCAATTATCTTTTCGACGAGAGCGGCAAGGCAAGTTATTCGTCGGTATCCGATCCGATGTCATCGAGCCTGACGTGGGAGACGGTCCGCACCTACAACCTCGGTCTTGACCTGAGTTTCCTGAACAACCGTCTGTCGTTCACGGGCGACCTGTTCATTCGCGATACGAAGGATATGCTGACCCAATCGCTGACCTTGCCGTCGGTGTACGGTGCTGCTACCCCCACCGAGAACTGTGCCGATTTGCGGACGAAAGGCTGGGAGTTCTCGCTTACATGGCGCGATCGCTTCCAACTTGCAGGGAAACCTTTCCATTACAGCATCACCGGGCAGGTGGGAGACTACCAGACCGAAATCACAAAATACAACAATCCTACAAAACTGTTTAACAGTTATTATGAAGGAAAGATGCTGGGCGAAATCTGGGGCTACCATGTACCGAAACTCTTCGATACGGACGAGGAAGCCGCCGCTTATCAGAAGGCGATCAACAACAGCAGCAACGTTTATCAGCGCGTTTACAACATGCAGAACAATCTGGGTAAGCTGATGGCAGGCGACGTGATGTTTGAAGATCGTGACAACAGCGGTTCGATCGGTACCGGAGCCGGTACGGTCGATGATCCGGGCGACATGATCATCATCGGAAACTCGACGCCCCGTTACAACTATTCTTTCCGTATCGAGGCAAGTTGGAACGGTTTCGATATTTCGGCCTTCTTCCAGGGTGTCGGAAAACGTGACTGGTATCCTGCTGCGAATAAGGATGACATCTATGGCTCCAACCAGTTCTGGCAACTGTACGGCTATACCATCCCTTCGTTCATTACCTACGATTTCATGGACGATATATGGACCGAGGAACACCCCGACCGTTATTTCCCGCGTCTGCGCCCCATCCAAAGCTATAACGGCGGCCCTCTCGGTCAGAATAACGACCGTTATCTCCAAAGTGTGGCCTATCTGCGTTTCAAGAACCTTACGATCGGTTACACGATTCCTGCTCTGAAACGGTATATCAGCAAACTGCGTATCTATGTATCGGGTGAGAACCTTTGCTATTGGTCGCCGTTGAAAAAGTATTGCAAGCTGATCGATCCCGAACTGGCTGTATCGGACGGCCTTTACAAGGCAGGGTCCGGTACGGGATATATCATGCCGAAGACTTTCTCGTTTGGCATCGACATCACTTTCTAAGAACCAATAATCTGAAATACCATGAAAATCATCAATAAAATCCTGGCATTGGGGGCTCTCGCATTTGCAACGGTCGGTTGCGATCTGACGATGCTGCCCGAAGACGAGCTTTCGCCTGATCAGTATTTCCGCAATGAATCGGATCTCACGCTTTGGAGCAATCAGTTCTACAGTGACAATCTTGAATCGGCCGACATCGGCGTCAACGATGCCGATGACAAAATCGACAACGGATTGAGCGACTACATTTCCGGAGCACGCAATGCTGCATCGCAATCGTGGTCTTTCACGCCGTTGAGAAAGATCAATTACCTCATCGAGCATCTTGACCAGTGTCCCGATCGGGCATTGGCAACAAAATATGAGGCGGTAGCCCGCTTCTTCCGTGCCTACTTCTATTTCCTCCGCGTTCGTACCTATGGAGATGTACCCTACTATGATCATGTTCTTGGTTCGACCGATCCCGATATCTACAAGCCGCGCGATGACCGTGGATATGTCATGGACCGTGTGATGGAGGATTTCGATTTTGCCGCGAAAAATCTTCCATCCGAGTGGGGAACCCTGCATACGCGTGTAACGAAGTGGGCAGCGCTGGCCTATGCAAGTCGTGCGGCGCTTTATGAAGGCACATTCCGCAAGTATCACGGTATGGCCGATGCCGACAAATACCTGCAGCAGGCTGCCGCAACGGCCAAAGAGTTCATCGATGAATCGCCTTTTTATCTCTATTCGGAAGGGGAAGAGCCGTATCGTGAACTCTTCTATTCGGAAGACGCCAAGACCTGCGAAGTGGTGTTGTGCCGCCGTTACGACAAGGCATTCGGTATTACTCATTCCGTGCCGTATAACATCAAATTTGGACGAACGAGCCTTACACGTCGTTTTATGAATCATTACTTAATGGCCGACGGTTCTCGTTTTACGGATCGGAACGGTTGGGAGACAATGACATATAGCGAAGAGACTCAGAACCGGGATCCGCGGATGGCTCAGACCGTATTGTGCCCCGGCTATGTACAGGTCGGCGCATCGGCCGTGACCAAGTGTACGCTTTCCTCTCATACGGGTTATGAACCGATTAAATTCATCGGTACGGTGGAAAATTCCGCAACATCGGGCTCCAGTGCCAGTGACTGGATTCTGATGCGTGCTGCCGAGGTCTATCTGAATTATGCCGAGGCGGTTGCCGAGTTGGGTACCATCACGCAGAATGACCTCGAAATATCGATCAACCGGATTCGGAAACGTGCAAATATGCCTTCGCTCGATCTTGCAAAGGCCAACGCCGATCCCGACCCCTATCTGCTGAAGTGCTATCCCAATGTTACGCAGAGCAAGCATACGGGTGTCATTCTGGAGATTCGGCGCGAACGTACCATCGAACTCGTTCTTGAAGTTCCTTATCGTTCGTGGGATCTGTTCCGCTGGAACGAAGCAAAACAGGCGTTGAATTATTATCAGCCCTACTACGGCTGTTACATCCCCGGCCCGGGTACATACGATATGGACAACGATGGCTCGCCCGATCTGGAGATCTACACCGAAACGGCAACATCAACTTGTGCGACGAAGTTGAGAATTGGTACGGATATCATCCTGAGCAATTCGACGAATGGCTATATCGTCGGTTATTCCGGTGCCGTGCATGGCCAGAACTGGGATGATAATCGGGATTATCTCTGGCCCGTTCCCGCATCACAGCGTACGTTGAACCCGGCGCTTACACAGAATCCCGGATGGGAAGACGGTTTGAGCTTTTGATCTTTAGATCTCTCAAGGGTTGCCGCATGTGTCGCGGCAACCCGCTGCTCAAAGATTTGATGCAAAAGGATTTTTATAGTGAAGGTCGTTGATTATTATATGATAATGTATCGATCGACGGCCTTTTTTGAGAGCGTGTTGCTTATCGATCGCATTGTTCGGAATGGCTTTGCGGTTAAAATGAACTCTGTCAGTCGGAGCTGAAGCAGATGCTTTTTATGGATGTGTGAAACTTTTATTTATCGAGAGGGATTATTCATCCGAGAGCATTAATTTTTACGGTATTGTTCCCGACATGTTGCGTATGGATAATTTGGGGGAGGCGCAATTTATGTGGACGGAGAAATAAGATAGTTCATTGGCTGGTCGGATCCGTTTTGGTGCGATCGATTAAAATTACAGCCGAGTGTCATGTGTTGGCGCTCGGCTGTATGATTTGATGATCAAAAGGATTAACACTTTCTGGTCTTACAGCACATTCTTTCTAATCAAGAAATTCTTTTTGCCCGATACCTTTTTGTGTGGATAGTTGTTAGGAAAATCCGGAATGCGCTTTTCGAACTTTTGAAATGCTCTTGCAATTTTATTATTCCAACCACTTGCGTATGGCGGTGAGATTGGACTCACTGTCGGCGTGTTTCCCTTCAGCCGTGTACAAGGCCGCAATCCGGTCGCTGAAACGTTCTTCGACTTTGCCCCGGACAACCTTCATCGTGCTGTTGACAAGCCCGTTCTGTTCGCTGAAGGCTTCATCCGCAATCGCGATGGCCGACGGAAGCCAGCGGTCGGGAAATTGACCGCCATGTGTGCCGCCGCTGCGGAACTGGTCGATCTCGCCCATGATTGCCCGTGCCAGTTGCGCCGGATCCGCTCCTGCCGCCTGACGGCGTTTCAGCTCTTCGCGGTTGGGAACTACGACGGCTACCGTATAGGGATTCTGGTTGTTGTGGACGATGATCTGGTCGATCAGCGCCGAGGTGTCGGCAATCGCCTCTTCCATCCCTTCGGGGCTGTATTTCTCGCCGTCGGAAGCGATCAGCAGACTCTTGAAGCGTCCCAACACATAGAGGAATCCGTCGGCGGTCAGGTAACCCATGTCGCCCGTATGGAGCCAGCCGTCACGAATCGTGTCGGCCGTAGCTTCGGGATTTTTCCAGTAGCCGGCCATGACATTTTCTCCCCGTATGACAATTTCGCCTTTCTGCCCGGCGGGCATCTCGTGTCCCTCTTCATCCAGAATCCGGCACTCGAGCGGCTGTACCAGCGTGCCCGACGATCCGAAATGGCATTTGCGCGGTTTGGGCGAGTTGGTCGAGATGACCGGTGTGGCTTCCGAAAGCCCGTAGCCCTGGAACATCGGCATTCCGACGGCATAGAAGAAGCGTTGCAGTTCCGTATCGAGCAGTGCGCCGCCGCCCACGAAGAAGCGCAGCTCCCCGCCGAATGCCTTGCGGACCTTGTGGAACAGCAGCATATCGACAAAGCCGTAGAGAGGCCACAGCAGTTTCCGCCAGCCGTGTCCGGGCCGGTAGCCGTCGCCGTTGTAGATGTAGGCCGTGCGGAGCCCCAGTCGGAAAAGGCCCCAGGCGATGCGGCCCTTTGCGCGGATCGAGCTCTCGATACTCTTTCGGAAACTCTTGGCGAGTGCCGGTACGGACAGCAGGAAATGCGGGCGTACTTCGCGGATGTTGACCGGTATGTTCTTGAGGGTCTCCATCGGTGTGCGGCCGATCTGCACCGTCGCGACCGTCGCGCCGCAGGCGATCATGATGTAGAACCCCACGACGTGGGCGAAGCAGTGGTCCAGCGGCAGGATGATAAGCGTGCGGTACGAAGACGGGATGTCGATGCATGTGAGCGACTGTTCGACGTTGGCCGTATAGTTGCGGTGCGTGAGGATCACCCCCTTCGGATCAGCCGTCGTACCCGACGTATAGGTGATCGTCGCATAGTCCTCGTTGCGCAGCGATTGTCCGATCTTCAGGAACTCTTTGCGGTGTTCGTCGTCGGCGAGATATTCGCGGCCGATACGTTTGAGCGTGCCATAGGCCATCTCGCCCGTCTCCAGCGGAATATGACCGAAGACGATGATGTGCTCGATCTGCGGCAGCTCCTCGCGGATCCGGCGGATCTTCGGCAGCTGGTACTTCGAGACGAAGAGTACCTTGACCTCCGCATGCCGCAGCCGGAACAGCAGATCGTTCGACTCTTCGAGTTTCACGGAGAGCGGTACGCTGATCGCTCCCGCATAGAAGAGTCCCAGCTCGGAGATGATCCATGCGTTGCTGCCTTCGGCCAGAATTGCAACCTTGTCGCCGCGCCGGACGCCCAACGTGGCGAGTCCGGCTCCAACTTCAAGCGCCTGCTCTTTGGTCTGTGCATACGTTGTCGGCTCGAACTTGTGATGCCGTTTTTCGAGCAGAAAAGCCTTCTTGCCGTATTTCGCGACGGAGGCTTCGAAGAGATCGATGAGGGTTTTCTTCATATGTCAAGATCTTTTGGCGCAGCCGGGGCTCCCCCGGACTGCCCGATTAGTCCATTTTCAGTACGGCGAGGAAGGCCGATTGCGGCACCTGCACCTGTCCGATCTGACGCATGCGTTTCTTGCCCGCCTTCTGTTTCTCCAGAAGTTTGCGCTTGCGCGTGATGTCACCGCCGTAGCACTTCGCCGTTACATCCTTCCGCACGGCCTTGACCGTCTCGCGGGCGATGATCTTGGCGCCGATGGCGGCCTGGATGGCGATGTCGAACTGCTGGCGCGGGATCAGCTCCTTGAGCTTCTCGCACATCTTCCGGCCGAAATCGTAGGCGTGGTCGGCATAGATGAGCGACGACAGCGCATCGACCGGTTCGCCGTTGAGCAGAATGTCGAGCTTGGCAAGTTTCGACGGCTGGAAGCCCGTGCGGTGGTAGTCGAACGAGGCGTAACCCTTCGAGATCGACTTGAGCTTGTCGTAGAAGTCGAAGACGATCTCCGAAAGCGGCATGTCGAAGTTGACCTCCACGCGGTCGGTGGTGATGAACGTCTGGTTCTTCAGCGTGCCCCGCTTGTCGATGCAGAGCTTGATGACGTTGCCCAGAAAGTCGGATTTGGTGATGATCTGCGCCAGAATGTACGGTTCCTCGATCTTCGCCACCTTCGTGATTTCGGGAAGTCCCGACGGGTTGTGCACCTCCAGCTGCTCGCCCGAGGTCGTGGTAATACGGTACGAGACGTTCGGAACCGTCGTGATGACGTCCATGTCGAACTCCCGATAGAGACGCTCCTGGATGATCTCCATGTGCAGCAGGCCGAGGAATCCGCAGCGGAATCCGAAGCCCAGTGCCAGCGAACTCTCCGGTTCGAATGTGAGCGACGCATCGTTGAGCTGCAGCTTTTCGAGCGAGGCGCGCAGATCCTCGTACTGGTCGGCGACGACCGGATAGACACCCGCGAAGACCATCGGTTTCACATCCTCGAAGCCGGCGATCGCTTCGAGGCTGGGCGTTGCGACCGAGGTGATGGTGTCGCCCACCTTTACCTCCGACGAATCCTTGATGCCCGAGCAGATGTAGCCCACGTCGCCTGCATGAAGCTCCTCGCGCGGCGACATCTTGAGCTTCAGAACGCCGATCTCGTCGGCATCGTATTCCGCTCCGGTGTTGATGAACTTCACATGTTCGCCCTTGCGGATCGAGCCGTTGAAGATGCGGAAATAGGCGATGATTCCCCGGAACGGATTGAATACCGAGTCGAAGATCAAGGCCTGCAGCGGAGCCGAATCGTCACCTTTCGGTGCCGGTATGCGGTGGATGATCGCTTCGAGAATCTCCTCGACACCCTGCCCCGTCTTGCCCGACGCCAGCAGGATATCCTCCTTTTTGCAGCCGATCAGATCGATCACCTGATCGGTTACTTCGTCGATCATCGCCGAATCCACATCGATCTTGTTCAGTACGGGGATGATCTCCAGATCGTGTCCGACGGCAAGATAGAGGTTCGATATCGTCTGGGCCTGAATGCCCTGCGTGGCATCGACCACCAACAGCGCCCCTTCGCACGAGGCGATTGCACGCGATACCTCATAGGAAAAATCGACGTGTCCCGGCGTGTCGATCAGGTTGAGCACGTAACGCTCGCCGTCGCGGGCCGTATATTCCATCTGGATGGCGTGGCTCTTGATCGTGATACCCTTTTCGCGCTCCAGATCCATGTCGTCCAGAACCTGTGCCTGCATCTCCCGCTGGTTCAAGGTATTGGTCTTTTCCAGCAGGCGGTCGGCAAGCGTGCTCTTTCCGTGGTCGATGTGTGCGATGATGCAGAAATTACGTATGTTCTTCATGTAGAATTGTCTTGATTGATTGCGAATTGTCGGATGGAGGCGTTCACCTCTTTTCTTTCCTCTCTCTTTCCCTGTTCTCTGCTCTTTTCTTCCTGCTCTGCTCTCTGCTCTCTGCTCTCTGCTCTCTGCTCTCTGCTCTCTGCTCTTCTTTTCTTCCCTTATCTCTTACCTCTTACCTCTTACCCCCCCCCGATCTACACTACAAAGATACAACCACGATTCATAATCGCCAAATGTGTCCCCTGCATTTCCACGTCCGAAATGAAAATAATTTGGCCGAATGTGTTGCTGAATCGCTATTTTGGTTACCTTTGCCCTTGTCAACCCCTTGAGATGCACGCTTCGGCATGGCCGATCCCCGGATTCCGGCGTGTTCGGAAGCGTGGCTCCCGACCTTGTTTTATCCTGCGAACTTTCGGCGTCGCACGCATCGTCACCCGTTCGGGTACCGATCGCGGAGTGTCGTCGCCGAGATGCCTGCGGCGTGTCGGAGAAACGGCGTAACGGTGATGACCGACCTGTCTGAAACGTTTCGAGCCGTGGTTTGACGGAGATGAAGACGTCACTTCAAGTGAATGGATATAGATGATTGAAAACTAAACAGATGAGATTATGCTGAGCAAACGTATCGCCTCGCGGCTCCAGGACCTGGAGACACCCTTTTACCTCTACGACACGGAATTGCTGCGCCAGACGCTCGAAAGCGTTGTCAATGAGTCGCAGCGTTACAACTACAAGGTCCATTACGCCATAAAAGCCAATTACGACGACCGTTTGCTCTCGATTATCCGCGAGTATGGTTTGGGTGTCGATTGCGCCTCGGGCAACGAGATACGGAAGGCCGTAGAGGCTGGTTTCGATCCCCGGACGATCGTCTATGCCGGTGTGGGCAAGCGCGACAAGGAGCTTCGTTACGCCATCGAACAGGAGATCATGGCCATCAACTGCGAATCGATCGAGGAGCTGACCGTCATCGACGCCCTTGCCGCCGAGGCCGGACGTCGTGTGGATGTGGCCCTGCGTATCAATCCCGATATCGATCCCAGAACCAATCACTGCATCGACACCGGTCAGGCCGACAGCAAGTTCGGCATCTCCTACGAGGAGATTCTCGATAACGCCGCACGCATCCGCTCGCTCGAAAACCTCAATATTGTCGGCGTGCATCTGCATATCGGTTCGCAGATCCGCGAGCTTCATGTCTTCGAGAACATGTGTCTGAAGGTCAATGTCATCGTCGAGAACCTCGAACGGTTAGGATTCAACTTCCGCTTCGTCGATGTCGGCGGCGGTCTGGGCATCAACTACGACATGCCCGAAAACGAGCCGATTCCCAACTTCGCGTCGCTGTTCGCCATCGTGCACAACCATCTGCACGTGGGTGACCGCGAGGTACATTTCGAATTCGGACGTTCGATCGTCGGTGAATGCGGCGAGCTGATTACGCGCGTGCTCTTCAACAAGACGACGGCGACGGGCCGAAAGCTCCTGATCGTCGATGCCTCGATGACCGAGTTGATCCGCCCGGCGCTCTACGGTGCTTATCACAACATTGAAAACATCACGGCCGACACGGATCGGACCGATAAATATACGGTTGTGGGAACCGCCTGCGAATCGACCGACCGGTTCGATGAGAATGTCAGCCTGCGCCGTTCGAAACGCGGTGATCTGCTCTCGATCAAGTCGGCCGGCGCTTACGGCATGTCGATGGCCTCGCGCTACAATCTTCATGATCTGCCGCGCGCCGTCTATAGCGAAGATCTCATGAAATAACGGCTCTCTTCAAGGAGCTTTTCGATTGCCGGAATGCGCTGCCCGAAAGAGCGGCGCATTCCGGATTGTTGACAGTTGATTGACATGTGGTTGTTGCTTGCTTTTACTTCGGCGGCGTTGCTGGGACTTTATGACGTCTCCAAGAAGCAGGCGTTGCGAGACAACGCCGTGCTGCCCGTTCTCCTGCTCAATACCCTCTTCTCGTCGCTGCTCTTTCTGCCGACGATCCTCTCGACGGCCGGCGGATGGGGCTGGTTCGATGATACGCCGCTGCGTTGTCCGTCGGGCGATCTGCATGCGCATCTGCTCGTGGTGCTGAAATCCTGCATCGTCTTGTCGTCGTGGACGTTCGGATACTTCGGAATCAAGCATCTGCCGCTGACGATCGTCGGCCCGATCAATGCCACGCGGCCCGTGATGACGCTCGTCGGCGCCATGCTCATCTTCGGTGAACGGCTCAACGGATACCAGTGGGTCGGTGTGGCGCTTGCCCTGATCTCGCTGCTGCTGCTGAGCCGTTCGAGCCGAAAGGAGGGGGTTGATTTCGGTCACAATATCTGGATCTACTGTGTCGCGGCCGCAGCCCTGCTGGGTGCCGCAAGCGGCCTCTACGACAAATTCATCACACGGCGGCTCGATCCCGTCTTCGTCCAGAGCTGGTACACCTTCTATCAGTTCTGGATGATGTCCGCAGCCGTGGCGCTGATCTGGTGGCCCCGCAGAAATCGCACTACCCCGTTTCATTGGAGCTGGGCCATTCCGCTGATCTCGATCTTTCTCTCCGCCGCCGATCTTTGCTATCTCTATGCCCTGAGCGATTCCGGTGCGATGATCTCCATCGTCTCGATGATCCGCCGTGGTTCGGTGATCGTCTCGTTCGGTTTCGGCGCCCTGCTTTTCCATGAACGCAACCTGCGGGCCAAGGCTGTCGATCTGTTGTTGATCCTTGTCGGTATGGTCTTCCTCTGGATCGGCTCGAAGTAACTGCCGCCGGCCGTTGGCGATCTTCATTTCCAATGAATCTGCATCTTTCCCCAATGCCTTCCGGTTCCGGTGGATCGGAGGCAGGGAGACTCTTCCGTATGTCCGAAGATCTGAACCCTTTTTCGTTTCGGATCGAAATTTGAAGGTGACGCATGGCTTTATTTCTCAAAAAATCCCATATTTGCGACAATTGAGAAACAGTTCCTAAAGCTGCGAAACATGAAAAATCTGATTGTGACGATCCTGCTCGCGACATGTGCAGCGGTCGGTTTTGCTCAGGAGAGGTATTTGCTGTCGAGCCACATCCTCGACATAACCAGCGGAAAGCCGGCTCCGGGCGTGAAAATAACCCTGTCAAAACTTCAGCACGACACATGGGTGGCCGTGGATGAGAAGACGACGGATGACAACGGACGGGTCGGTGATTTTCTGCCGCAGGATGATGCCGACCATCGGGGAATCTACCGGCTGACCTACCATGTGGCACCCTATTTCGAGCGCCGGAAACAGCAGTCGTTCTATCCGTTTATCGAGGTCATGTTTGAGATCGGCGACGGCGATCATTATCATGTCCCCATCACGCTGTCGCCGTACGGATATTCCACCTATCGGGGAAACTGAGACCGTCGGTCGGTTCCACCTCCGGATCTTTTTTCTGTCGAAGGTCTTGTCGGAGGTTTTTGTCGGAGGTTTTTGTCGGAGTTTCTGTCGAAGGTTTTGTTGGAGGTTTTGTTGGAGGTTTCTGGTGAAGGCTCTGTCGAAGGTTCTGTTGGATGTTTCTGTCGGAATTTCTGTCGGAGGTTCAAGCTGGAGTTTCAAATCGGCGGTTCAGGTCGGAGAATCAAGGTCGATTAGCCGTTTTCGGCATCGGGGTCCGGTCTGCTTCCGGCATCGACCGGCGGCAGTGAGTCTGCGGCGTGATTCGTCGGGCCGTTTCCGGATTGTTGTCCTATTGTTCCGACGGTGAAACGTATGCGGGGTTGCGATTGATCGCAACCCCGCATACGGCATCTTTGCAATGGATTTGTATGAACGCCGCAAGAAGGCAGAACCGCCGCCTTGTTGCTTCCGGATATTCTCCTCTTCCGTCAGTGAGTGGTTTGTTTCAACGATTGTCGGTGGAAAAACAGAATGGATTCTTTGCTCCAGCGGAAAGTCCGTTCGCGGCCTCGGCAGCAGTGCCTGTGTATTGTTGCAACCCGCCCTTTTTGCACCCTTTCATATCCCTTTATCGGGACGGGGCAGGCGGAGGCTGTGTGTCGGTCAGGCGAGGATCAGCCGCTGAAGAGCTGCGGCAAGCAGGGCGCCGATGAGCGGTCCGACCGACGCGATCCACGCATACCCCCAGTCGCTCGGACCCTTGTGCCGGATCGGCACCAGCGCATGAATGATGCGCGGCGAGAGATCGCGCGCGGGATTGAGCGAATATCCCGTCGTGCCGCCCAGCGCACCGCCGATGACCAGGATGAGCATCGCTACGGGCAGGGCGCCGACGGATCCCAGTCCGACGGGAAGATCGCCTTCTGCCGAGGCCAGATGCCCGTCGGTAATATAGAAGATTCCGAAGACCAGCACGAATGTCGCAATGGTCTCGCTCAGCAGGTTCGAGGTCGGTTTGCGGATCTCCGGAGAGGTGCAGAAGACGCAGCGTATCGTATCGGGATTCTCCTCCAGATTGAAATGGTGGCGGTAGAAAAGCCACATGACGAGGGCGCCCGCCAAACCCCCGCACATCTGTGCGAGGACGTAGGCCGGAACATCGCCCCAGGGAAAGAGCCCGCATGCGGCGAAGCCCAGCGTGACGGCCGGATTGAGATGCGCCCCGCTGTACGGGCCCGCAATTACGACGCCCGCAAATACGGCCATCGCCCACGAGAAAATGACGACGATGAGTCCGCTGCCGTGCCCCTTCGTATGCGGCAGCGATACGTTTGCGCATACGCCCGTACCCAACAATACCAGTACGGCCGTTCCGATGAATTCAGCAAGAAAAGGTGTCATGGTAGTTTCGGTTGTTTGAGTTTTTCTGTCCGGTTATTCGGATTGTTCGGCCCAATGCAGGCTCCGGCCTACGGCCTTGTGCCACAAGCGCCGCCGCCGCTCCATCTCCGCCGGATCGGCCTGCGGCGTGAAGGTGCGTTCCGGACGCAGCAACGTGCCGATTTCATCGGTCGAATGCCAGAATCCGACGGCAAGACCGGCAAACAATGCCGCACCCAATGCCGTTGACTCCATCACCGCCGGCCGGATGATCTTCACGTTTGTCAGATCCGACTGGAACTGCATGAGCAGGTTGTTCGACACCGCTCCGCCATCGACGCGCATCTCGGTCGAGGTATGGCCCGTATCGGCCGCCATTGCCCGTACTACGTCATCCACCTGAAAGGCGATTGCTTCGAGCGCCGCGCGGGTAATGTGCGCCGAGGTCGTGCCTCGTGTGATGCCGATGATCGTCCCCCGTGCATAGGGATCCCAGTAGGGGGCTCCCAAGCCCGTCAGTGCCGGTACGAGACAGACGCCGCCGGAATCCTCGACCGATGCTGCCAGGGCCTCCGAATCGGCCGACGACGAGAAGAATTTCAGACCGTCGCGCAGCCACTGGATGATCGACCCGCCCACGAAAACGCTTCCTTCGAGGGCGTAGGCCGTCTCCCCGTTGCGCTGCCATGCGACGGTTGCCAGCAGATTGTTTTCCGACATGTGCGGTTTGTCGCCCGTGTTGAGCATGATGAAACAGCCGGTGCCGTAGGTCGTCTTGGCCGAATAGGGCTCGATGCACTGCTGGCCGAACAATGCAGCCTGCTGGTCTCCTGCAATGCCGGCAATCGGTACCGGGCTGGGAATCTGCGGGCACTCCGTCATGCCATAGACGGCACTGCTCGGTACAACCTTCGGCAATATCGACCGGGGGATGTCGAACAGGTCGAGCAGTTCTTCGTCCCATGCAAGCGTATGGATGTTGAAAAGCAGCGTGCGTGAGGCGTTCGAGACATCGGTCACATGAAGCCGTCCGCCCGTCAGCCGCCATGTCAGCCAGGTATCGACCGTCCCGAAACACAATTCACCCCGCTCGGCGCGTATCCGCGCTCCCGGCACGTTGTCCAGAATCCACCGGATCTTGGTGGCGGAAAAGTAGGCGTCGAGAATCAGCCCCGTCTTTTCCCGTATGCGTTCGGTCAGCCCCTGTTCCCGCAACGTGTCGCAATATTCAGCCGTGCGGCGGTCCTGCCATACGATGGCGTTGTAGATCGGTTCGGAGGTCGCACGGTCCCAGACGATCGTCGTCTCGCGTTGGTTTGTGATGCCCAGCGCCACGATTTCCGTCCAATCGGCCCCCGCCTTGTTGACGGCGTTCTCCATGACGAACGACTGTGTGGACCAGATTTCCAGCGGGTTGTGCTCCACCCAGCCCGGATGCGGGAATTGTTGGTTGAACGGCCGCTGCGACATCGCGACGATTTCACAGCGGGAATTGAACACTACGGCACGCGAGGAGGTCGTCCCCTGATCGAGTGCCAATACATACTTCGGTTTCATGGAGTCTCTGTATTTATCTGTTTTGTTTGTCGGTCTGCGGCTCGAAGAGAACCCGCTTGAAAAATTCGGGCCGGTGAAAATCGGGGTGCGGCGTGGCCACGGGCTGCCATGACAGGTAGTGCGGCCGTGCCAGCGAGTCGCCGCATTTGTAGAGATTCATGCTTCCGTGCACGTCCGCCCAGCTCTTCAGCTCTTCGCCGAACAGTGCCGTGACGGGGATGACGAGCGTCAGTCGCCACCGGTTGTTCCCCGTCGTTGCGACCGGCCGGCGATAGGGGAATGTCGTTTGCCTCCGGATCCGGCGCAGCACGTCGGCCGGAGCATGTTCCGCATCGTCGCGGCTCCGCCGGCGGCCCAACAGCATTGTGCCGATGCAGTTGGTTTCGAAATTGTAGTAACGGTCGCCCGTGTCCGGACGGAAGAAAAACTCCACGCACGAGTCGGTCCATACAGGGCCGTTGTCGTCGAGAACCTTCGCCGCCGTATCCTGCTCCTCGACGTCGAATCGCAACAGCAGCTCTTCGCCCGTATGGAAGATGCGGAACGTTGCATGGGGCATGTAGGGATAGGCTTCCGCCCAATTGTTGCAGCCGATTGTTTCGGGCCGGGTTAGCGCAAAGGCCGCCTCTACGGAGGCCGGACAGGCGGAATTGCAGGCTATGCGGGGAATACGGTACATTCGGTTCGCAGGTTTCGTGTCGTGAAGATAATAAAAATCGGCGGAAAATGAAAACTTCCCGCAAGGTTTTTTCCCGCTTTTGCGGCGTCCAAAGCGCAGGGGCGCAATCTTTCGGGCGATTCCGGTTGTGATTCGGAGGTTTTTGCGCCTGTGGCTTGTCCTGGGCCTCTCCGTCCCGAATTCGGAAATATCGCTTCCAATGTCTATGTGCTCGTCTCTTGTTTCGGATTTTCCGTCTCGGAAGGGCCGATGTGGATGAAGTGCGTTTTCATTTGCCGCTGCGCCCGACTTTTCGTACTTTGGCGCCGCCTTGGATACTCCGTTCCGGCACAGCCGAATCAAA
>CALUOX010000032.1 GCA_944322375.1 uncultured Alistipes sp. | reverse complement strand
AGACGCTCCGCCGGTTCAATATGGCCGAGTGCGGCAGCCGTTTCCAGATCGACGGCCGCATGACCATCGAGGAGCTCGACGAGCGGCTCTCGAAGCCTCGTTCGGCCGACTTCGCGGTCATCGACTCGTTCCAGTACATCCAGATGAGCTACAAGGAATACATAGCCTTCAAGGAGCGGCACCGCAACAAGCTGTTGATCTTCGTCAGCCATGCCGACGGAAAGCGCCCGGACGGTCGATCGGCTACCAAGGTGATGTACGATGCCGCGCTGAAGATCTGGGTCGAGGGCTACAAGGCCTTCAGCAAGGGTCGCTTCATCGGGCCAACGGGCGAATGCACGATCTACGAGGAGGGAGCACGCAGGTATTGGGGATAATCTAAAGAGGGAAATATTAACAGTTATGAAAATCAGAAAAATCTACATCAGCGGTAAGATTACCGGACTGCCGATCGGCGAGGTGATTGCCAAGTTCCACGCAGCAGAAGATAAGATCCGGCGCTTTGGTTTTGAACCGGTCAGTCCGCTCGGCAACGGGTTGCCGTTGGACACGGATTGGGCCGACCATATGGGGAAAGATATCTCCCTGTTGTTGAAATCCGATGCGATATACCTGCTGCCGGATTATGATGAGAGCCGGGGTGCACAGATCGAGTTGTGTGTAGCCCTTCATCAGCGAATGCCGGTGTTCGTGGAATCGACATCCTACCAAAATTTCGCCGCCTTCAATGTTCATACATTCGAGAAATATGACACGAAAGAAGCGTAGTTTTTCACGGCTATATGCCATAGCCAGAGCCAAAGGCATCGACCTTGAGGAGCACAAGGAGGTACTGGTATCGCAGTTTACCGGAGGCCGGACAACCTCCCTCCGGGATATGACCCCAACCGAATACGAAGAGATGTGCGAATGCCTCCAGACGGGAAAGCCTGTCGGAGAGAGTACGACCGAGTACAGGGAACGGCTGCGCAGAGCGCGATCGGCGGTACTGAACCGGATGCAGCGCCTCGGAGTAGATACGGCCGACCGGACATTCGCAGCCGTAAACCGGTTCTGCATGGATTCCCGCATCATCGGAAAACCGTTCGGATTGCTTTCCCTTGAGGAGCTGCAGGCGCTGATTCCGAAACTGGAGGCGATCCTGCGCAAACCCCGGACCGTGAAGTCCCGGCGTATCATCGAGATCCCGATCTTCTTCCGTCCCGGGCAGTTGCCAAGTTGATGAGTGAACAATTGTAATATTACTGGATATGACATTCAAACAAATGCAGTTGATCCGGCGTATGGCCTTGATGAACCTTCGGATTCTCGACCGAGGGCCGAGTGCGGCCGATACGAAATATGTACCGATTGCTGTTCGCATGCTTACGATGGTAGCCTGTATGGGGTATGCTGTAATCGACCTTGAGACGGCCCTTGCCGATGCCGGAAAACTTCGTCATCAGGTCAAACTGCGGATGGGTCAGATTCGTCACATGACCGAATACGCACACGGAACAGCCTTCAACATGCTGCACTCGATCAACCCTGCAGCTTCGAGACAGTACAACGACCAGCTCGACTGGATGTACGGCAGAATTTCGGCTTGCATTCTATTGCCTGAGCCGGAGAAATCCTACAACATCGTAGTATCGCTGTGTCGGTTGATCGAGAAGTACAACAGCCAGATTTCAAGCCGTTACGACTTCAATCCGGCAAAACCTCTGTACAAGGTTCCAGCCCTGATCGCATGTGCGAACATCACGGACTACAGGCTGGACAACATAATCGAACTGAATACGAAATGAACATTTTTCTCAATATGGATATCACGAAAATGACAGCAGCGGAACGCGCCGAGTTGAAGGCGCAGCTTGAGGCCGAGGAGCGTGCCGAGAAACAGAAACGCCAAGATGACATTTCCGCCTACAAATCCGCCGTGGATGAGTTCTGCCGGCTTAAATTTTCCCGACTGGAGCAACTGAGTGCCGAGATGAGGCGTCTGAAGGATGAAGTATTTGCCGAGGCCGAGGCGCTGATCCAACTCAAGGAGGAGCTGTTCAAGACGAAGTCCGACCGTCACAGCGACCAGTTCACCACCTCGGACGGGCGTATCACACTGGCACTGGGCAACCGTACGAACGACGGCTGGGACGATACGGTCGAAGTTGGCGTTGCCAAGGTGAAGGAGTTCATCAAGTCGCTGGCCAAGGATGATGATTCGGCGGCACTTGCCGAGATGGTGATGAATCTGCTGGCCAAGGACCGCAAAGGCAATCTGAAAGCAAGCCGTGTTTTGCAGCTTCGGGAAATAGCCCGGAAGTCCGGTTATCCCGCGCTCATAGAGGCGACCGACATTATCCAAAGCGCATATCGTCCCGAGGAGACCTGTCAGTTCATCTCTGTCTCGTGGAAGGACGACAAGGGTGTGAAACGCACGCTGCCGCTCTCGATGGCGGCCATGGACTGAGACATGTATCGGGTGCAGTTCATCATCCAGCGGCCCGGATACCGGAAGCAATACTTGAGCGGGTTCTATATCCCGCGACAGGAGGGCATGTCGGTGTCGGAGATGAAGCGGGAGTGCACGGAGTTCATCCGAGACCGGCTTCAGAAGGAAGACGTCCGGTTCCTGGACTTTACCATGGAGTTAACCGTTTTCCGCCACGTAAATGTCGATTTTATCTGCCAGGCGGATTCATCTCCCGGTCTCCGATGAGCAAGGATCCCGATGCCGAGGAAAATGCATCGGGATCCTGCATTTTGCCGGGAGTACAAATTTTCGTATCTTCGGACAAACAAACCCTTCGTAATACCGCAGCCATGAAAAAACTCCTCATATTTTGTCTGCTTATGTTGTCCGGTTCGGGCAGCCTGTCGGCCCAGGATCGGATGGATCAACCGCAGACCCGGTTGTCGTACAAATCACAGGAGGTAAAGAGAGCCCGCTACTGGGAACAAATCGACGGCAAATGGAAGAGCCGCTACAATACGGAGATCCGTTTCCAGTCGGGCGTCCAGTGCGACAATTTCCGGTCTCTGTTCATCGGATGCATCGATACGATGCGTTTCCTCTTCATTGAATATGACAAGGGAGAATATCTCTATCCGAATCTGGAGATGGATTGGCGCTACTTCAGAACGATCTGTGCAGGCCTCCTCGGGGATGCTGACTATGATGCATTGAAAACAATTGCTCCGGGGCAGCAGGTCTGCGTAGTGTCGCACTATGACAACGAGTCTCACAAAAATGTGCAATACTCGTTTTCAGGATTCCTGGAAACAACGCGTCTGCTTTACTCCTCGGCGCGAACACTTTACAACAGCTGCGAAAAGGAGTACGGGGCCGAAACCGCAACGAACTTCTGGCAAAAGGAATATCCCGGCAGATTCATGCTGGCCGTACTGCGCACTACCAGCGACGGACGGGACGTCATCCGGTTTCAGGTCTTTCCGGCGTATATCAACATGGGCGAACCTGTCGGCATGGACAAGTTCTACTTTGAGATTTCCTACGACGAATACGGCAAGCTGTTCCTGGCTGACCGGAAACTGACGCATAAATAGCCTGACGATCCGTAACAGCTGAAAAAATCCGTCGGAGTCATTTGACCCCGGCGGATTTTTATCTGTCGGGCATCCCGAATTCCGGCAGTAATTCCTATCTTTGTGATATGGCGCACATCAACTCACAGGGACTCTTTCACTGCCCGACCATCGAGAAGGCCGGGAACCGTCGGCGTACGCGTTCTCTGGCTCGTTCGGGGGATGGAAGCATCACTTCGCGCCGGGAGCGGATCGCCAAGCGCAACCGTATCCTGACGGCCCGTTACTACTACTGGACGGAGCTCGAACGACGGCGTTTCGACGATGTGCTGAAGATCCTTGCCGATAATGAATTCTTTGTCGAGGACCGCACGATCAGCAACGCCCTGGTCGCCGAAGATGAGTTTTACAACACGCTGATCCGCCAGCGTACGACCAAGCGCCAGTTGCGGCGGATGTTCCCCGGCTGGGACTGGAGCTAATCCATGAAGGCCGATTCATAGATCGCCCTGTACACCTTCAAACCGTCAGAACGGCTCTCGGGAGCTACCGAAACGCGCATCGTTGGGTTTATCTTCCGGTCGTAGCTCCACCACTGCAAAGCCTTGTGGATTCGTTGCAGGGTGTCGTATTGCGCAAGGGCCTTTTCGCGCACCTCGATCGGTGCGGAGGCGTTCGTCGGAGCCGAAACATTGAATGCCACCCGCAACTGAAACCGTACACGTACACGCTGCGTTCCGGCCGTGTGGTTTTCACATTGTGGATAGCTCATCTCTACCAGGCAACAGGGGAACGCAACGGGCGGTCGTTCGGAGACGTTGAGTTGCCCCTGATCGGCATCGACCCATTGCAGCCCGGGAACCTTGCTTTTCAGCAGGTCGCACAGGGCAATGAAAAGTTCTTTTTCCATAGTCAGTTGTTTAATACGGATTCTACATAAGCCTCAATTCTTTTCTGCAGCTCGGTTTCGAGTTCCCGGGCGTCGCCGATAAACTGCCGTTTGGGGATATTCACCCTTCGGGTATGTTGTCGGACGGTATGATTGCCACGCCGTGTGTGCCGGATATGGGCCGGAATGGTTACCGATCCTTTGAAACCCTCGTTGTGGACCTGTGCATAGTCCACTTTCTCGTTCCCGGCCGCGATGATGATCCGCCCGGGCGAAACCAAAACGGGTCGTATGCTGTTGAGCAGCGACCCGGATTGCACGAGCAGCGACCCGGATCGTTTGGGTACCCGTGGCGGCGCCCAGGGATTTCCGTCGAACTTCTTGTCGCGAAAGGTGTTCTGGAAATATTCGACGGATGTCTCGGCAACGATCTCGGCTGTCCCCTGCAAGATCTCCTCCATGCTGTCTTCGAGGAGTTTGTCGATTTCTATTTTCATGAAAATTTCGTATATTTGTCCCGAAGCGTATGATTCCGGGGGTGAATTGCATCTTGCTATCCCTCGCGGGTGATGGGGGCACTGGACCAAAGACTGGGCTCGATACAGCGGATGAGTACGTTAACCCGAAGCAGCGGTATGACACTGGCCATCCAAGGCGTTGAGAATGTACGATGACGGGATCATCGGCAAACAAGAGTACGCCCGGACGCAAAGACATGCCGCTACGACTTTTTTATGAGCAACCCTCTCCGGTATCTCCATCGAGGGTCAATGTGGCGGCTGCTTCGCGTTTTCCGTTTCAGATTTGGCGTCTGTACAATCTCGAACCATGTCGTGATCCGATATTCGAGATTTTCATCCACTTCACAGATCACATTGATTACCTTTCCGTCATAGAACTTTATAAAATTCAGATTTCTGAAAGGCTTTTGATAGTCGTTCAACCACACCTCGTCGGGATTCTTCAGCACCTCTTCAATGCAGGCCAACAGCGGCACCCGCACCTTCTCGTAGCTCCCGGTTGTATGCCTGCGGAACACCTTCTCGTCCAGGACGACTTCGCGGCCCTTGTAGTCGCGCAGCGTCTTGTGCGCATCGTACCACTCGGCAGCCGTACCGCTGTACTCGGGCATCTGCTCCGTGGCCGCTGCCAGGCGTTTGGCAAAGGAGTCGAGCCCCCAGTCGTTGTAGTAGAGCTGGCCGAGCAGCTTCGAAGCCTTGTTCCGGAAGCGGCGGATGTAGAACTGGTTTTGCGTGAACACTTCACCGGTGAGCGCACGGTTCACGCCCCAACCTTGCGCTTCTGCCTTCTTCCATGTCGCCGTTCCGAAGAACTCGTCCACGCGCTGGCGCGAGGCATCTACCTCCTCTTTCGTAACTTCATGGCCCATCCGCGGCACAACCCGGCAGCGGCACCGCCAGTCGTTTGGCGGGAAGATCTTCTTCCATCGGGTGTCGTTGAAGGGAAGGACGACTCCTTCAAGCCGACGATGGGACGGTCGCACCCGGTCATCGCCGACGGTCCGATACTCCCAGTATGGAAACAACTTTGTCTTGCTCATCAACCGCCGGTAGGTGCTTGCGGCTTCGGCCGTGAGCAGCGCCGTGTCGTATTCGGTACGTTGCCAGTCGCGGTTGAATGCCGTGCAGACCTTGCGGGCCTCGCGTTCGAAATCCGCGAAACTGCCGCTCTCGCGGAAGAGACGGTTGAGTTCCTGCAGCTCGGCCAGTGTCTTGGCAGCCGAGAATTGAAACAGGTTGATCTCCATGGCCGTCTGCAAGGCATCGTCGCGCACGCCGTATGCAACCCCGACATCGGCATTTCCGATGCTGTCAGCTTCCGGTTGAACAGCCTTCAAAAGGTCTTCGGAGAGGAACCGAAAGAGCTCCGTGTCGAATGCGGGTTGCGAGGCGGCCACACGTCCCATCAACCGCTCGTCGAGCATATCACTGTCCTGCATCCGCATGAGGGTTGTGCCATCGATCGCCCCGCCCTGCGGGGCTGCGACGAAAAAATCCCGGAGACGGTGCCAGAAACTGCGGCTGTCGGCGTTCCGGATCCCTTCGTCGGGATCCTCTTCGGAATGAGGAGTGGCAGCCGGTTGCATCTTCTCGCCCGCAATCGCCTCTCCCTTGTCCGGCATCGGAATCGAATACTTGTCGTGGATGAACGCCGCAGGGATGTCGATAATCGTCGCGAGTTTCACGATATCGTCCACCGAGAGCGGCTCAGCCACCTTCGGATAGACGAAGCGACCTCCATTCACAGGCAGTCCGTAGGCCTCCAGAATGGGGAGCAGCCGTTCGTTGAGTGTGCGCTGTACGAAGCGCAGATCGCTCTTGTGCTTTGCATCCTCGACCTGCAGGTGCACCTCCCCGAGCGAACGGGCGCCGCGTTCGCCCTGTATGGTGGTCAGCGTCTGCCCGAGGATCGTGATGAGCATCTCCTCGTTCGTTGCCTGACGGAACTCGTTGAATGACGACCCGGAACCGGTGTTTCCTTCCCTGGTCTCGATCTCCGCCTCCTTCGGAATGACCAGATAGGGCGCAGATCCGGCCTCCTCCAGCGCTTTCTTGAGCAGTTCTCGGCTCTGCGGGTCGAAGGTGTTGTACTTTCCGACACGCTGCGGCATGCCGAACAGTTCGATCCACTGGGCGTAGTCGCCGAATCCGCCGCGCTTCCAGATGGCATAGGGCGCAGCCTTGAGCAGCAGCCCGTAGTCTCCGGGCCGGCCGATGACCAACAGGTTCGGATTTTCATCGTACGGTACCGAGCGGTCGCCCACGTCATTGAGCAGGATCCGGCGGTTGTCCAGATCGATGTACTTGGGTTTGATGGGCTCGACATAGAAACTGCCGTTGAAGAAGATCTCCACACCTGCCCGCCCGTAGAACAGCCGGTGCATGATCTCACGGATGAGCGTCTCCCAGGCCGTCGAGTCGATGATCGAAGAGATGACGGGCTCCTCGCGTCCCTGGCCGTTCATAAAGACGACCTCGGCATTCAGCACGGCCTCGATGCGCTTGTTGATCGCATCGGCCAGCACGCCGTCGATCAGAATGTCCTCAAAGAGGTTGTAGAGATATTTTGGCCGCCCGTTGTCGGCCGCCCGCAGGGCTGTACGCCAGTCTCCGATATCGTACACGCGACGCTGCGGCGCCTGTACGACGATCTGCTGCACCACAATCGGCTTCGAGGTTTTCGAGCCGGAACCCTTTCGGGCAGATGTCTTGTTGCCAGTCTGTGCCATAGTCAGAAATGTTGCGATCGTTTGGGGTTCGACCCGAAAATGTACTCTCCGACGGCGGGGTCGGGTTTCCCGTCGCCATCGGCATCCTCCACGACAGGAAGATTGGGTTTCGTCTCGGAACGTTGTACGGACTTCAGCCAGGCGACGGCCCGTTCGTAGCGGTCCTGCCGAAGCTGGAGATCCGTGCCGGCATTGCACAGGTTGATGAAGTGCCACACGGCGATATCCTTGACGAAGATTAACAGCAACGCGTTGCGTTCGTCACCCATGGCGCCGAAGATCTTCTTGCGGTCATAGGCTCCGAGATAACCCGATGCCTCCTCGATAGCGGCATCAATAGCCGCCGCCACGATCGCATCATCCTCCCGGGAGATGGTCTCGATGTTTTCTTTGTAGAGGTGCGTCTGCAACTCTTGGGGTGTTAGAAAAGCCATATCAGAAACGTTTTGATGCGTGAGTCCGCCGACCAATGGCATAGGACCCTTCGTTGAGCGTGGAGATCTTCTGGTTGATGATCCACACGCCGCCCTCGATGCAGTCGGGGCCGTCGGCCGGGGATTTCATTTGCCGGTTAAGCAGCAGGAACTGCTCTTCGAGGCGTTTCATGTGCGGGTTCTCGCGTTCGTCGATGTTCAGCAGCAGACGCCCCTGACGGATCAGCGGTTCGAGGTTGCCCTCTATTCGCTCGAACTTCGGCGGTTTGCACCGCACGTCGGGCGTGATGCCGATGAATCCCCGCTCTCGGGCGCGTGCGGCAAACATCGGAAGGAACACCTGCTCGTAGAAGGGATCCTGCAGAGTGTTGTTCTCGATGAAGTAATAGACCTGCACCCGCTCGCCCGCATAGTCGCGCAGGTTGTAGAACCACTCCACGAACTCGTCGTTGGTTACGTGGTCGAGGAATCCCGTGAAGACGTAAAACTTCCCGTCGCAATACCCGAGCAGGAAATTCGCCTTGAAACTCGATGCCTTGTTGCGGGCGTTCGACGGTGCAGGGTCGGCATAGGCCACCGCGAACTGGAGCCGTTCGAGCGGCGGACACTTTCCCCAGACCACCTCCTTGAAGACCTCGCCCTCGGAGAGCGGGTTGTTCATGTACTCCTGCTGGAAGGCCTTGGTGGAGATGGTCTGCTCGATGCGGCGGATACGATCTTCGGTGTTCTTCTCGGGCCAGGTCGAGCGACCCTCGGCATTGCGGATGTTCACGATGTCCCAATGGTCGGCCTTGGCGCCGGCCCGCGTCACACAGCAGTCCCGGGCGATGACGTTCCCGCAGAAGACGACCAGCAGGTCGCCGCTTACCGATCGGGTCGGGATCAGCGCCTCCTCGAACCATTGCCACTTCTTCTTCACAATGTCGGGATTGCGGCAATCGGCATCCGTATCAAAGTCGTCCGGGAGAATCGTGTCCGGACGGAAAGCATCCTTGCGTGTGCCTCGCGGCGACTCCAATGCTCCGAGGGCACGGAAAGCCGCACCTGTTGTAAGGGAGAATTCATCGGCAGTCCAGTTGCCTGTTTCCCGCAGATCTCCGTAATAGGCCTTCAGCAGCGCATTCTGCTCGAAGGCCTTCTTGTAGGGTTCGAGCAGACGTGTGGCATTCTCATGGCTGTTCGACACGAGCAGTACGTTGCGCTTGCGCCGCGTCAGCACAAGGTACATGATGCACATGAAGACGATGGTTGACTTGGCCAGTTCGCGCGACCATGAGAGTACTTCATACCATTCCGGATTGGACGTGATCCTCCGAATGGCCTTTTTCTGGAAGAGGGTGAAGGGATATCGGGCGTACTCCGCGAAAAAGAAGAGTATCCACGATACGGGATCCTTTTCGAGTTTTTCGAGCCGTCTCTTTCGCTCCACGGGAGAGAGACTGTCCACGGCCTTGTCGCGCTTCAGTGCGCGGTAATATTCACGCCATTCGTTCCAGGCGCGCATGTCGTCTACTTTCCCCATTTCAACCGTTCCTGTATGTATGAATCGAAATAGTCCGAGAGCATCTTGGCCTTTTCCAGATCGATATTCCGGATGTAGTCGAGAATGTCCCGCGATACATTGACGACATCACGCACGGAAGCATCCTGTTCGAGCGCCTCAAGATCGGCCGTGAGTTTGCGCCGGATATCCGCCTCCTTTGCCGTCGGATAGCGCGTACCCTGCTCTCGCGAAGCGATGCTCTCGTCGAGTTCGTTGAGCTGCATGAGCGTTGATTTGATCCGCGCCTCACGGGTCTGGAGAAAGTTCAGTTTGAGACCTTCCCACTCCTTGGCCCACCGAACGATGGTGATCCGTGAGACACCGACTTTAGCCGCGATCTCCGCCTGCGTGAAGTCCGTCGTGAGAAAGAGCAGTTTTGCCCACTCCTTTTTCTGCTTGTTGTCTAACTCTTGTGCCATGAAAATCTCGGTTTTACACCCCAAAGGTAAGGTCTCGGTCCGAACGGAGCGAATCGCGGATAAATGGACTGCACACAAAGTGCAGCTAAACTGCAATGAAATGCAAACCAATACCATGCGATTTGCAAGAGGTCTGTTTTCGATCCAATTTTGCCGAAAAATGATGGCTTTTTATGAAACAACCCACATTCGTGCTGCATGACGAGACGGTCAATACCTATGGGTTCCGCATGCTCACCAGCGGTGCCAATCTGGAGGAGTTCCGCAAGAATCCCGTGATACTTCTCAACCACAAGGATTGGGAACTTCCGATCGGTCGCTGGGAGAATATCCGTGTCGAGGGTACGCAGATCCTTGCTGACGCCTTCTTCGACGAGAAGGATGACATTGCGGTGAAGATTGCCGGCAAGGTCGAAGGCGGATTTCTGCGCATGGCCTCCATGGGTGCCTGGCCGCCTGAGGAGGTGAGCGATGCCGAGGAGCTGAAACTTCCCGGGCAGACGCTTCCGACCGTAACGCGCTGGACGGCCCGCGAGGCCTCCATCGTGACGATCGGCGCCAACCACAACGCCCTGGTGCTCTTTGACCGCCAGACGGGGAAGCCCCTCGATCTGACGGATGCCTCGACCGTCATCCGGCTCATGGACAGACTCAATCACTCAAAACACGATTCGAATATGGACAATACATTGAAGGAGCTCCTCAAGTTGCAGGACTCCGCACAGGACGCCGAGGTAATCGGCGCCGTGAAGCAGCTGATTGCAAATCATGACCTGCTGACCCGTGAAAACCAGGAACTCAAAGAGGCCGCAACACGTGCGGAGACCGAGCGCAAGGAAGCCCGCCATGCCGAGGCCGTCCGTCTCGTGGATGCCGCCATTGCCGACGGGCGGATCCATGCCGCAGGCAAGGAGGCGTATCTGAAGCTCTTCGATGCGGATTTCGAGAACACGCGGGCCACGCTTGACGCCATTCCGCGTCGCCAATCTGTCACCGGACTCATCCGCGAAGGAGAACGACAGCAGGCAGTCGAACTTTCCGACATGGCCGGCAAGTCGTGGGAGGAACTTGACAAGGCCGGACGCCTGGTCGAACTCAAGGACAAGGCACCGGAACTCTACCGCGAGAAGTTCAAGGCCGCGTTCGGCACAGAACCCAACATGTAGAACTTATCAAAAACAGACAACATTATGGCAATTCAGAAAGAAATCTGGATGCGGGCGATCGTCGAAGGTCTCTTCGCATCCAACAGCTTCCTCTCCAAGGCGTTCAACGCCGACGAGTACGTCGAGGCAGGCAAGACCGTGCATATCCCGCAGGCCGGGGCCGCCTCAAAGGTCGTAAAGAACCGCACGTCGCTGCCGGCAACCGTGAAACAACGTACGGACACGGAGGTGACGTTCGAACTGAACAAGTTCACGACCGATCCCGTCTTGATCGACGATGCCGAAAAGGTCGAACTGTCGTATGACAAGCGCGAGTCGGTGCTGCGTCAGGACAAACTCGCCCTGTATGATGCCGTGGCCAAGGACTTCATCTTTTCCTGGAGCCCCGCATCGGATCGCGTGATCGAAACCACGGGTGAGGCGGTAGACGCCTATACGCCGTCGGCTACAGGCAAGCGCAAGGCGATCGTCAAGGACGACGTGCTGACGCTTATGACGAAGTTCAACAACGAGAATATCCCCCAGGAGGGCCGCTACCTGTTGCTCGATGCGATGATGTACTCGCAGTTGCTCAACAGCCTTACGGCCAACGAGAACTCGGCGTTCCTCGCCTCGGCGGATGCACAGAACGGCGTCCTTGGAAAGCTCTTCTCGTTCAACGTCATGATGCGTTCGTGCGCTGCGCTCTATACTACGGCGAAAGCCCCGAAGGCGTGGAGCGAAAGCGGTGCTGCCACAGATCTCGCTGCCGCCCTCGCCTGGCATGATCAGTCGGTATGCCGCGCTTTGGGGGAGGTCAAGGTATTCGAGCAGGAGAAGGCTCCCGACTACTATGGGGATCTCTACTCTTTCCTCGTTCGTGCCGGCGGCCGCATCATGCGCAGCGACAATGCAGGTGTAATGGCACTGGTAGGTGCTGCAACCGAGTAATGTTATGAAGCCTGCGGAGTTCAAGCGCCAATACTATCCGGCCATCAAGCGGGTCTGCGCCGAGACAGGGTTGAATCCCCTGTTTGTGGCGGCGCAGGTTGCGCTTGAGAGCGGATGGGGTGACAAGGCCATCGGCAACAACATCTTCGGCATCACGGCCGGCGACAAATGGACCGGGAAACGGCAGACCGTGCGGACGTTCGAATACTTTGCGGATGACCGGCAGGGCGGACGCTTCGAGCGGGTCTATTCGATCACGAGAGTTTCGGATGGACGTTTCCGTTATGAGGTTGATCGTGAATTCCGGGACTATGATACGCTGGAGGAGGGCATACGTGATCACGCAAAGCTTCTTTCGGCCAGGCGTTATGCCTCCGCTATGGCGTATCGAGACGATGTGACCCGATTTGCCTATGAGATCGCCAGAGCCGGTTATTGTACGGCAGATCCGGCAGACTATGCCGATCTGATCTCGGAGATAGCCCGTATGATCGAACGCGTGTAAACACTTTTCAAACACCGGTTGAACCATGGACAACATCTGGATGCAACTGCTCACCTTTGCACTTCCCGGAGGATTTTTCGGCAGTGTGTTTACCTGGATCTTCTCCCGTAGAAAGCAGAACAACGATTTTCTCAAGGAACTGCAGAGCTCCATCAACCTGCTTTCCGGCGAGAACAAGAAGATCCTCGAGGAGAACATCCAGTTGCGTCGGGAGAATATCGATCTCAAAGCGAACCAGGAGGAGATGCTCGTGCGCATTGATCGATTGACCAAAGAAGTCGAACGGCTCCGCAAAACCATAGGAAAACGAACCTCGCATGAAGACAATACGCTTTTTAATGTTGCTCGCCGTGCTGTTGGCGAGCTGCGCTCCGATGAAGGACTCGGTCTCGACCGAAACGGAGATTCGGGCCGACACCAACCGTTACGAACATCACCTCGATCACGCCGCCGCAAGACAGACGACACAAGCGGCGATGACCTCGCAGTCGGAGGAGATCTCGGTACAGCGGGGAGTGCGCTCGGAGGTGATACCATCCCGGACGGCCTCGGTGACGGTAACGGAGGAGAACCTCCGTAACCTTCCCGAAGGAGCGGCCTACACCGCGCGTGACGGTAATCTGACCCTTGAAGCCAAGCGTGAAGGAGAACTCTTCCGCATTACGGCGCGCTGTGATTCACTGGCCCGCTGCATCGAATATTATGAAACGACGTCGATTCGGCAATCCCGACAGATAGATTCTCTTGAAAAGTGCCTGACGGAGGCTCGCAAAGCATACGATGACCTTGCCGAGACTTCCTCGGTGGAGCAGGTACAGGAACTCGACAAACGGGTTCGTTCGCCCGCTCATCGGGGAGGATGGATACTCTTCGGCGTTATCCTCGGAGCTTTCGGGGGCTGGTGGGTTCACAAGACAGATCTTTTACACAAACTGATTAAACTATTCTGACATGTCACAAGTAAGTATGAACAAGCAAGGATACCTGATGCTTCTCGATGCGATCTATTTCGCCGGGAAGCGAATCGGAAACATCTCCGATGACGGTATCGAATGGAGCGGCGATGATGCACAGACAATCGAATTGTGGGCCGCGCAGGTTCGCAACAGTCCGGTGCTCGACATTGAGACGCGAGCCGCAACGAACGAGATTACGGGCAAACTGATTGAACTTGTCCCCGTGAACTGCGTGAACATCATGGGAGGCAAAGCCGCAGGTGACGAATGGCAGATGCCGGCTTCCTCGATTCGCGTAGAGGGAGAAGTCAAGATCCTGACCGGAACAGGCCAAACGATTCTGCTCAAACGGGCATCGTTGCGGGCGTCTAAGATTCGGGGCGGCCTGGGTGGCGAGAACACGTTGGGAATCGAATTCGGCTTGAAGATGCTGGCGCCGTTGGATGGCTCTTCACCCGGATCTATCAAGCCGACGGATCCGTTCATCACGGCGGCTCCCACGTCTCTCACCTTCGAAAAGGCCGGAGGAAGCAAGACAATCGACATCGAAGCATCCGGTCCGTTCAGTGTCGGAGCGGTACCCGAAGGGTTCTCCGTCGAGATCGTCAACGGACGTGTGACGGTTATTGCCGAGGACAACAACACCGGAGGGGAGCGCAGCGGCGAACTGAAATTCGTTCTCGAGTCCGATCCGGAGACGGAGGCAACGGTAGCACTGTCTCAACCCAATGCCTAAGCCATGAAACGCAACATCGAACAAGAGGCGGCGGATGCCCTGCTCGACGTGGGGATCTCGCTGCCTCTGTTGCGTGTACGGCTGCCGTTTTGCCGCCGTACATGGACGCTGCGCGTCACGATGCGACGTCCTTGCATGGGCAACCAAATACGTATTGCCCGGCACTATCTTGCATTGGGAGTGACGGCCGTGCAGATCGAACGGTTTTCCCGAGACGAGGAACTGGCTTTTCTCGTGCGGCACGGGCGTCGGCTGTCGCTCATGCTGGCGCTGACAATCTGCCGAGGCTATCTGTCTGGATTGCTGCTTGCGCCGATTGTCGCGTGGCTCATCCGTTGGAAAGTGCCGCGTGAATACCGGCTTGAAGCACAACGGCGTTTCCGTGATCTTCACGCGACACGGGATTTTACCTCTATTACCGTTTGGGCCGAAAAGACGAATCCCTTTCGGCCGGAAGCGGGTCAACAAAAAAACCGAAAAAGGGGGAGTTAACGACCGTCTACGAAGGTTCCCATAGCCCCTTCGGTATCGTTTGGCAGATTGCCTCGGCGACGGGCTGGTCGGTGCATCATATTCTGTGGCGGGTGAATTACCAGACACTCTGCCTGATGTTGGCCGATGCACCGCATTGCGAAACCCGCCGCGCCGATGATCCGGCAACAACCGGGCCGCATTCGCTCGGAGAACTTTTTCAAACCAAACTCAGCAACATACGATGAACCCCGTTGAGATTGAATTTCTGGTTAAAGACAACACCCGTCAGGGGCTTTCAGGAGTCTCTGACGGGATTGACGGCGTGGAGCACGATGCGACGGCCGCTCAGAAGCGCATTGCCGCGCTCAAAGCCGAGATCGTGCGGTTGCAGAAGGTCATGGCACAGTCGCCGAAAATGGATCAGACGGAGAATATCCGTCAGATCGATGCGTTGCAACGCGAACTTGTCGAACTGCAGTCCACCTCGCAGAAGATCGATCTCACGCCGCGCAACGCTCCGACCGCCATGCGTACCTACAACGGGCTCAATGTCTCGATACAGCAGCTGGCCCGCGAACTCCCGTCACTGGCAATGGGGCCGCAGATGTTCTTTCTGGCCATATCGAACAACCTCCCGATCCTTACCGATGAATTGGCCCGAGCCCGTAAGGAATATGATGCATTGGTTGCCAGCGGGCAAAAGGGCACGCCGGTCTGGAAGCAGGTACTCTCTTCCATCGTATCGTGGCAGACATTGTTGGCTGCAGGCATTATGCTGGCCGTATCCTACGGCAAGGAGATCGGGAATTTCTTCTCGGAACTGTTCCGTGGCAAACGGGCCTTTGATGTCGCGAGCCGTTCGGCCGAAGCTTTTCATGCCACAATGGTGGAGGGAAGCAGAAACGCCCAGCAGGAAGTTGTGAAGTTGAATCTGTTGTACCGGGCGGCGACGGACAATTCACGGGCAATGAATGAACGGTTGACGGCAACAAAAAAACTCAAGGAGGAATATCCCGACTATTTCAAGAATTTGTCCGACGAACAGATTCTGGTAGGAAAGGCCAAGGAGGCTTACAAGGATCTCGTCAAGAATATCTACGCCTATGCCAGGGCTCAGGCTGCATTCAAGAGCATGGTCGATCTGGAGCAGCAGGGACAGATCTTCGACAATACGGCGAATATCGACAGGTTTCGGGAAGCGTATGACAAGTACGTCAAGGCCATGCAGGATGAAGCCGACAAACGGAAGATCTTTGACGCATTGCCGTGGTACAGACAGGGAAATGCCACGAAAGAGTACCAGGACCTCACATGGGCTGAAACTCTTGTCTTGAATGCCAAGAGGGATGTCGATCAATTACAGCGTCTTATATTCGAGGAAGTGAAGAAATACAAAGGCGGGGAAGAACTTGTTGACGAGATCAAGGAAAGGTTCGACGGTGATCTGGGTGTCTTTCTGCTATTTCTCGAAGAGCAGCGAACAAAACTGGCATCGGTGGCTGAACAGTCACAACTGATGGCCAATCCTGCCGGAGGAGGACCGGGTAAAGTGCCGGGACCGCAACGCGGAACTCCGGATATGGAACAATATTATGCTGCCCGGCGCCGGCAGCAGGAACAACTCGACGAGCAGAGCAATGCATTGCTGGAGGAAGGTGCCGAGAAGGAGCGTGCAACCATCCGTCTGAACTATGAAAAGAAGCGCAAGGAGTATGAACAACAGGAGCGTGATCTGCTTGCATTGATCAAGCAGCTCCGTGCCGCAGGTGCGGAGCTGGACGTCGGAGCGGAACGCACGGTTATGGCAGCGACGGCTGAAGCAATTGCCGGTGCTGCGAAGATCCGCGACAAGGAGTTGGCGGATGTTGACAGGCGGGAGACAGAATCTTTCGACAAGTTGTTGCAGAAATACGAGACCTATGAGCAGGGACGTCTGCGCATTGCCGAGAAGTACGACAAGGAGATTGCCGAACTGGCTGGCCACCCCGAGAATCAGGCCATTGCCGAACGTGCAAAACAGAAAGCGCTCGACGACTTTGCGGTGCAGTTTGCCGGGCAGTTTCCGCAGTTCGAGGCGTGGGCGGATCGCATTGTCTCGGTATCTGTGGAGAAATTGCGAAGTCTGTTGGCTGAAGCCCAGACGGAGCTGGAAGAGTTGGAGAACAATCCTGAGGCGGATGGCGATGCCATAGCTGTGGCTCATGCCAAGATCACGGAGTTGAGGTCAAGGTTGGAAAGATCCGAAACTGCGGAGACGCCTGCCCCCGACGACCAATCGATCAAGAAATGGCAGGATCTCCAGGAGGTGCTTCGCGACGCAAGCAATGAGTTCGAGCAGATCGGCAATCAGGTGGGAGGTACGGGCGGAGAGATCCTCCAGCTGGCCGGGCAAATCTCCACCTCCATCATAACCATGATTGGAGGAATCCAAACAATGGCCAATGCCGCAGCCAAATCTATTTCGAATGTTGAAAAGGCCTCGGTGATACTGACAATCATTTCAGCTGCCGTGCAAGTCATCACGGCCATCGCCGGGCTGTTCAAGGACACGGAGAGCGCCATGGAGCGGAATCTGAGACTGGCTCGGGAGTTCAACGAGGAGTTGCGCATCATGAAGGAACGGTCGAAGATCGATTCCGATACCTTTGACACGATTTTCGGAGAACGTCTCTTCGCCCGCTACGCACAGAATGTCGGTGTGGCCCGTGCAGCACTCGAACGTTTCAGGCAGACGCAGGAGGAGGTGCGTTTGCGGGGAGAGGAACTCACGGTCGGGGTAATGGACAAGAGAATGGCGACAACCGGTCTTTCCGGCCTTGCCCTGTTCGAAAAGAGCTGGACTTCCGCCATCGAGTCGATCTCCAACATGCAGGTGCAGACGCGTCACTCGACGTGGTTCCGGTCGGCGGAATATGCTTCGCTTGGATCGTTGCTGCCCGAGTTGTTCTCCGGCGGCGAACTGGACATGGATGCCTTGCGGACGTTTGTTGATGAAGGCGGAGAGACATTTCAGCATTTGTCACATGAGAATCAGCAGATGCTTCGCCGCATGGCCGACGACTGGGAGACTTACGAGGAGGCACTCGCCTCGATCAAGGATTACCTGACGAATATCTTCGGTGAGTTGGGTGGCACATTAACCGATGCACTGGTCGATGCTTTCGAGAACGGCACGAATGCCGCCAATACCTTTGTCGACAGTGTCGGGCAGGCGTTGCGCAATTTGGCCAAGGATATGGCCTACTCCGTAACATTGGGACCGGTATTCGAGGCTGCACAACAGCGGATGAATGCCATCGCCGAGAGTGCCGAAAGTGACGAGGAAAGGTTTTCTCAATGGTCGCAGGCTCTCGGACAAATGGTCTCCGAAGCGCTTGGCAGGCAATCTGAATTCAACCGTCTGTGGGAGGAATTTCGCCGCATTGCTGCCGAGAACGGGCTGTCGATCGACAGCATCGAAGGAACGGCTCAGAGTGGCAGGACCGGCGCGATTCAAACCGTAACGCAGGAGTCTTTTTCCCGTGTTGAAGGACTTGTCACTTCCATACAGATTCATGCCGCGAACATGGACGACGGGCTCGAAGGAATCACATCAACGCTGGGAGCATCGCTCGATGCACTCAATAAGATAGCAAAAAATACCGATCACCTGCCGTCAATCCTTGCCCTGCTGCAGGAGGTGAAGCGTGACGGCCTGAAAGTCATATGACAATGGATATTCTTGAAGGATTATTATTGGTCAACGGAACCGACGTCTATACGCAATATGGGGCATTCCTTGCTGAAACTGCGGAAGACAAGCACGAAAACTACGATGCGCTGTTGGCGCCTCCGGCTCTCAAGGAACAGAAGGAGGTGTCGATCCGTGAGGAGAACGGTGTGCGTCTGCCTGACGTACTGACACAGACTTTCAATGCGCGCGACATCCGGCTGCTGTTCGCCATTGTGGCTCCCGATGCCGCAACCTTTCTGCTGCGTTATGCCGATTTCGTCCGCTTTCTCAAGGAGGGTGACGATGGTTGGCTCACGCTCTACGTCACCGATCTGCAACTTGAATTCAGAACCTATGTGACAACGATCTCGGAATATTCGCAACTGACCGGTTTCAGCGGACAGGTGGCAGCTACGTTTCGTGTGACGCTGCGTGAACCGAATCCGGATTTCAAACTTGTTCAAACGCCTCGCGGGCACCATTAAAATGGAACTGAAAATCTATTCGAAACAGGGAGATGTAAAATTGACGGCCGCGCCTGATGACAATGGCAGCGCGTCATGTGGCATCCAGGAGGAGAGTTCCCTTTCGCTTTCGTTTACGGCTTTTGCGTGCGTCGCGGTCGAGGTGTATGACTATGTCGATTTTGAGGGCGTGCGCTATTGGGCGCTCGAACGTTACCGTCCCCGCATGAATGCCCGCAAAGAGTGGACCTACTCGGTTAGGTTCTATGGAGCCGAGAGCCTTGGCAAGCAGGCTCTGATGGTCAATCCGACGGACGGCCTCGATGATCCGATTGTCACGCTTACGGCACCTGCGCGTGAACATGCGGCACTGATCGTTGCCAATCTGAACCGGATTACCGGAACGACCGACTGGAAGGTCGGCGAGGTAAACGTCACGGCCAATATTACGCTTGAATACACGGGCAAATATGTCTCCGATGCCCTGAGCGAGCTGGCTGCGGCTGCCGATACGGAATGGTGGTTCGACGGACTGACACTCAATATCTGCCGTTGTGAATACGGCGAGGTGATTGATCTTGCCTATGGCGACGCCCTGTTGGGCGGTTTGAATATTACAACGGCCGATGGCGTGAAGTTCTTCACCCGGCTTTTCCCTGTCGGTTCCTCGCGCAACATTGATCCTGATCGTTACGGAGCTGCCAGGCTCCAACTGCCAGGCGGCGTGAAATATGTCGAACAAGAGACCGAGTTGGGCATTGTCGAGCACTTCGAGCAGGAGGCGTTTGCCGATATCTATCCGCGTCGTGTCGGTACGGTCGGTTCCGTACGTAGCCGTGATGTGCAGGATGACAACGGCGAACCCTACACGATCTGGTATTTTACCGACCCGGACCTCCCGTTTGATCCCAATGAATACGAACTCGGCGGATTGGTCAAACAGGTGACGTTCCAGTCCGGTGAACTGCGCGGCCGAGACTTCGAGGTAAACTACAACTCCGAAACGCACGAGTTCGAAATCATCACGCAATGGCCCTACGATGATGACATGCAATTACCGTCACCGCCACTCGTTCCGGCGACAGGTGACCAATATGTACTATGGAACATCCGTATGCCCGACAGCTATTATTCTGCGGCCGAGCAGGAGTATCTTGATGCGGTAAATGAGTTCATGTCCGAAAACCGAAAGGACACGACAGTCATAACTGCGCCGACCGATTACACGGTCATCAATCGGCGACGGTTGGAGTTGAAGCCCGGCCAGCGCGTGCGACTGCTCAGTGATGAATATTTTGTCGGCGGATACCGCGACACGCGCATCATTTCTGTTGTTCGCGGCATCAACTGTCCGGGCAGTATGACATTGCGTATGAGCGATGTCCTCTCGACAGGTCGCATCACCCGTATCGAAGAGCAGATTACACAGGTCGGACAACTCACGCGACAGGTGTCGTCGGAATTTCCCGACATCATCCGGTCGTGGGAGAATACGCCTGCGGCCGACACGAATCTCTATTCGGCACGCAAGAGCGAACGCGAGTTTCTCAACAGGCGGCGGGGCGGAACGGTCGAGGGACCGGTCTCGTTTCGTGATGATGTGGCGGTGGCTGGGGCCTTGCGGACCGGAAGGGACATCCTGGCTGCCGGGCCGATTACCGTAGGAGACTATGCTGCAGGCATGACGGGTACGGGCGGACGGATTGATCCAACGGGTGCCGCGGAGTTGGACAGTCTCTCGTTGAGACGTTTTCTGGAGGTGCCGCAACTCAACTATAACAGAGTGGACCTTTCGGTCGGTGATGCGTGGAGTGCTCCAGGCGGCGGGGTGATCGAACAGGTCGATACACAGCAGCAGCTCATCACCCTGCGGCTTGAGGAGGGCGAGATCGGCTCGGCACGTGCAGGCGATATATGCATGGGCATCTTCCACAGTCAGGAGAGTGGTCAGAATGCAGCCGAGGATTCGGACGACAGCCGGGGCAACCGCCGTTTTGCCGGATTCGCTACGGTCTATTTTCAAGTAACGGAGGTGTCGGGCGAGCGAAACGAAACGCTGCACTATGAACGGCGCCCCGTCAGCCAGAACTATGCCCAGGCTCTCGACCCGTTCGAGGCGATGACCTTCGTCTGCTATGGTTCATTCACGGATCCGGAGCGCCGCACATCACGCTACTCGACGCGCACCTACCAACGCTACCTGAAAGATGTGTCGGATTGGGAGTTCACGGTCCACAACATTGCTGCACAGTTCGGCGATCTGTCGAACCTGTCACTCTTCGGACTGAATATGTCGGGATACTCCGCCTATCTGGACAATGTCTACATGCAGGGTGTACTTCAGTCGCTCGACGGCATGTTCCGCCTCGATACGCTGCGCAAGCAGCTGCTCATCGCCGGAGAGTCGGGCACGGGCATCGCGTTCGATCCTGTGCGCGGGTTGATTATCGGTGAGGTCTATGATCCCGAAAGCGGCCGGTTTGTGACAGAGTACGATCTGTCTGAGATCGATCGTATGAAGGACACGCTTGCGCAGATGAATGACGACACCATATTCGACATCGTCGAGAAGCAGCAGATGCGTATCCAGTGGGAGACGATCAACGGTGCCGCGAGTGTTTCCTCGATGGGACAGAGCGGCTCCTATTACCATGCGTTGCAGATCGCTGCTGCAGCGGAAGGATTACGCGTCTTTGCGACAGCCGACGGAGAGATCTTCCTCGTGCGTACCGGGCCGCAGACCGAGCAGTATGGGCAGATCCTGTTGCGCAACGACAGCGCTTCCGCAACGACGCTGACACAGGCCTATCTTGCGCTGCGTGATTATCTGGCGGAGATGAGACTTTACGACGACGCGGTGTCCGAAGGCTTCGACCCGCGCCGGTTGGCCACGTTGTTCACCGCCTACTATGATGCTGTGGATGCCATCTACAAAGGACTTTCGGATGCGGCCCGGCAGACGGCCAATGAAGCTGAGAAAACCGCTCAATCGGCAAAAAAACGCCTTGATCAATGGGCTTCGGATGATGTGATTTCGCCTGCCGAGAAAACGGCGTTGCGTCAGCAGGAGGCCGATATTCGAGCAGAGTACAACACGATCTCCGCGCAGGCAAATCTGTATGGAATCAGCACGAACAATTATACTCAACAGTATAATTTGGCGATTGCAGCTTTTGCAAAATATACTGCTTCAACTCCAGAGAATATACCTGTTGAGGATGATTATGACGACATAAGATACTATTATGACGAAAGAAAGGCGATTCTTAAGTTGATTGATTCGGCACAGAAGAATGCGCAAGATAAATCCGCCCGCAACTTTACCAACGAGGAGATTGACCCTCCTGCAGACATGAAGGTTGGTGACACATGGACTCCGACGGATGCCGACGGGAATTTACTTGGCTATACATTGACGTATGTCCACACGCCTGAAGGATTTGGGTGGGCCATCACGGGAGACAACACGAAAACAACGATTGACAAGGGTTTGATCACGACCGGTACCATCCAGCTTGGAGACAGTGGCGATGCCGCAAAGGTAAAGGCCGGCATGACCGGAGCCGGCACAACAGACGAGAGCATCCGTATCTGGGCCGGTTCAGAGAAGAACAGCATGTCCGGGGCTCCGTTCCGCGTCACCCAGGGTGGAAAACTGTACGCGAAAAACGCCGAGATCGAAGGAAAAATCACGGCAAGAGAGGGAAGCATCGGCAGTATCCAGATCAGCGAGAACCAGATAGGCATTGAGGGCTTCTGGGACGATGAGGCAGGGACGTATCGCGGCGGAGCGATCATCACTCCGGAGTTTGTCGAATATGTGACCCGATATACGAAAGTGTCGTTTGGGCTCAACACGGTTCCTGCCGTGTTGGGATTCAATATTCCGGCATTGATTCAGAATACGGCGCCGAACGCTCTGGACGATACGGCATACGGCATGCTGATCGATGTGAAGGGCGCACGGGTGAACAATATTGCCATGTATATTCCAAATGGCGCCATACATGGCGTGCGTCACAACTTCCGGACATTGGACAATACCTATTGGGCCTACAAGCTGACGGAGTTCGATTATGACGTAGTCGTCAACGCCTCGGACATCACGACCAAACTGCCCGCTTCGCCTCAGAAAGGTCAAGTGTATCGTATTTGGAAGCATGCGACCGGGAATCTTACGATTCAATCTCAAGGACCCAAGATAATACCTCTCGGTGAATCAACATCCGGTACCACATACTCGGTGCCTTTTGACAACCACAGCCTTTTCGAGATTGTCTATTCAGGAGTAGATTATATACTAAAACAATACACGTGATATGGCAGAAACAACCTATTATCAGAGTCGGCATACGGGCGAGGAGATAGACAATCTCCTCGATGAGGCCATTGTAGCAACGAAGGCTGCGAATGAAGCGGCGGAGAATGCCAATACGGCAGTTGAAGATATCCCGGCCATGTTCGCTGGCAAGGCCGATCTTGATCCTAATACTGGATATGTCAAGGCATCGCAGATTGATCCCTTGCAGGGGCGTCAGACGGGGGTGAATACTTCGAATGGGTATTTTTCATCCGCTGATGAATCGTTGTTGTTTTACGGAGAAAGATCGTATGAAATATGTTTTACTACTGGGTCGATAGGATCTTCAATATGTAGATTATTCTCTGATTCATTGGATGGAACATGCTCTGCAGCTTGGGCGGAGAATGGGAACCTGTATGTGAAATTCTTAGGCAGTTCTCATACTCTTGTGAAGGAGTTGTCAGATAATACATTCTATCAGCTAATTATAAACAAAGGTCATGTGTTTATTAATGGTATTAAAATATTAACGAGTAGCCCTGGAACGGCACAGCCTTCAAATATTGCCGTTGGGTCATACGGAGATGCTACGCATATGTTCAATGGCGTCATACATAGGTTTAGAATATTCAATTATTATCTAACCGATTCTGATGAAGAGATCCTGTGGAACAACGGGAATCCGATGGCAGGTTCTTGGCCTATGATGCAAAACATTCCGTTTCCGGGGGATAGATATACTGAAAGTTCCATGACGTTTTACCCCAATAACCCCAATGTATCGACCTCTTTTCAAGACAATGTCGCTCAAGCAAACGGGTTTTCCGGTAAGTTCATACGTTTCGATGCTATAACAACGCTGTCAATTTATACTTCTACGCACGCGATTATAAGTCCTGTGGTTACGAACAGAGTGCGATACAACATCGAATATCGCGGCTTTGGACCATTCTTTTATGGTACAGCCTCAAATCCGGGAAATACCGTGGATACGGCGCTTCCCGATAATACCGGAGACGCTAAAAAATACGCGATGGTATTTGATGCGACGAAAACTAACTATGTTATCACGGACAGTAACGACTCTCCTGATTCTTGGTTGGAGATACGTGTGAATTCTATTGAGGTAGCGGGATGTGTTGCAGAGTATCTACCTTGTGGCTTACTCGCTGACAAGTGGCGCGATACGGCTGGAAATGGGCTCGATATGGCAGCCTCATCTCCGCTTGATCTCTCATATGAAAGCGTCCAGGATCAACGAGAAACAGTCGTCGACAGCGGGTTGTTCTTCACAAACATCGCCTATGGGACAGCTGCGAAAAGTATTTCCATCCCCGATGGATATATTGTTTCTCAACTGTTTGTATTCAATAATAATTCCGGGAATCTAACAGGGGTATCAGCCTCATTAAACGGCACCTCATTGATATCCAATCAAAGTGTAACAGCAGCATCCCCGCTTTTTGTAGTCCCCTCTGTGGTCGTATCCTATAAGAAGAGTGGCAATACGATAAGTGTCAATGCCACGGGGAACACGACGAATGGAGGAATGCGTATTAAAGCCATTTGCAAATGGATCGGATTCTGATATAATAAAATAATATGATGAAAAAGAAAATCGATTTCCCGCCATACACTGAGGCGGATGTAAAACAGATAATGGAGGACGGGAGCCTGCTGTGCGATCTATACGGGGAGAAACTCTCCGATGATCAAAATACGGAAGCATGGCATTATACAGA
>CALUOX010000031.1 GCA_944322375.1 uncultured Alistipes sp. | reverse complement strand
GCTCGAGTTCGGGCCACTTTTCGTGAATCTGACGCCCGAGGGTGTTGAGCTCGAAGTTGTCGGGCGTACGCAGTCCTTCTCCGATGCAGAGGGCCTTTCGCAGGGGGCCGTGACGGTAGTCGATGCCGTTGGCCCGGGCGTAGTCGGTCAGTTTGAGCAGGAACGACGGAATGACCATGCAGACCGTGGACTCGATGCGGCGGACGGTGTCCCATTGAAGTTCGGGAATGCCGTTTCCGACACGTGTGACGCCGCACCCCAACTTCCGTGCACCGAGAAAATAGGCCAGACCGGCCATGAACCGTCGATCGATGGTGACCATGAGCTGAATGATGTCGTCGGCCGTGCATCCGGCGGTAGTAAAGGAGAGTGCCTCGTTGTAGGCCAGCCGGTCGAGATCCTCCTCAGTAAGTGCAAAGGTGACGGGGTCGCCCAGCGTGCCGGAGGTGGTGACGTAATCGATGATTTCGTGCTTCGGAACGCACAGAAACTCACGATTGTGACGTTGCAGATCCTCTTTTGTGGTGACGGGGAGCTGTTGCAGATCCTCCGTCTTCCGGATCTCGCGGATGTCGATGCGTTGTTCGGCGAACATCGTGCGATAATACGGCGAACGGGCTTGCAGGTATTGCAGCTCTTCGCGGAGCCGTTCCTCCTGGAACCGCTTGATGGCCTCTGGCGAGGCGAACTGAATGTCTGAATTGCGTATCATTGTTTCGAGAGTTTGCGTTCGATGGTCAGACGTTCATTCTGACGGGGTATTTCGAGCTGCAGCGCCTGGCGCCAGCAGCGACGGGCTTCCGCCCGATCTCCGAAGGCCGCGAGATAGTCCCCGCAGAGTTCCCAGGCACCGAAATAGCGGGGATTCTCTCTCAGCAGCCTGTCGGGAATCGAATCGGCTGTCGGTTGCCGGTCGTCGATGGCCTGTCGGATCTGCCGGACATAGGCCCTGTATTGCCGGATCCGGGGAGCGTCTTCACGAAGGAACCGTTCATCGGCCGGCAGGAGCAGCTGCGGCAGATCGAGCCTTTGCAGCGTATCCGATGCGAAGATCCTCCGCAGATCGTAGCAGACGTATGGCCCGGCCTGCCACGGCTCGGTCGAGACCCACATCAACTGCTTTTCGGGTGCAAAGACGACACTGTGGTGGGCGATGGCTTGGTTGATCGATTTCTCGTTGGTGAGTCCGATGTCCGTTCCGCCGAGACCGTACCGGTTGCGGAGAATCTCGACGGCGGAACGGGGATTGAGCGGCCGCAGCGAGTCGATCAACTCGCCGAGCCGTTCGAATCGGTAGTAGCTGTCCGTCGTCTCGATGTTCTCGATGTTCGATTTGTCGGAGGCGAACTCTTCGGACTGATAGTGGTTTGTACAGCGGAGAACAGGACCGTCGGCCCGGAAAAGAGCCATGCGCCGGGGCGTCTTTTCGATGATTGCGGCACTGTGGTCGGCAGCCGAGGTGACGAGCAGTGATTCGGAGACGAACGTGTGCGTCGTATCGGCGATTGCAACGGCCTGCTCGATGGTCCCGGCATATTGAAGAATCGTTCGGGCAAGCAGGGAGATGGGGGTCGCCGAGTGGGTCGGAATGCTCCCCTTTGCGGCGTTGATGGTTACGGTCAGTCCTTCGGTGTTCATGCCCGAGAGGACGCCGACCATCCCGGGCCACCCGACCGAAGCAAAGGAATACCCTTCGGCCGGACGACAGAAGGTGACGAGCTTGTTGCGGGCGAAGTCGTCGCCGACATAAAAGTCGAAGTTCCGGCCCGCAAGGAGGGTGGAATCGGCGCTGGCACCGTCCCATACGGCAAAGGAGCTGCATCCGACGAGCATGTATTCCTGCATGGTGTGGCCGATGTCGTGTGCGGCGTGGTAGTTGAGCTGCCGTTCGTAGGGGGTTCCGAATCGGTCGAACTCATGCGAGCACGACTGTGCCATTGCATGGATCTCGGTGCGGTATTCCAGCGGGATGCAGGAGGCCATGTCGCGGTTGAAGATCAGGATGAGCGCCCGCAGAAAACGCAGATAACCTTCCGACGGGATGATCCTTCGGATCTGTTCGACGAAGGCCTTCTCCTGATAATACAGCAGATCCTTCAGCAGCATGCCGGATTCGGTTCCCCGCGAAAGCGCGTCGCCGCCTGTCGTGAGTTCCCACAGTCCGGCGGGATTGCGGCGCAGCGTGGAGTTCCCGCAGCGGCGTATTCCGTTTTGATCGGTGACGGTGCGGTGTTCGGTATCGACCGCGACGTCGGGTTCGCCCATGTCGGCGGTGGCGTAGAGTCCGTATGCGACGGCACACAGCAGTACCAGCAGTGCGACAACTGCAAGGATCAGGTATTTGATCGTCTTTCCCAGAGTCTTAAGCATGACCGATTTTTTTTGCAAGATATGTTTCGCCCAAAAGTTCGCTGCAGGTGACGGCGGCCGAGACCGTTACGCCCAGCATGCCGTGGACGTTGAGGTTCTGTCCCGTAAGCAGGAGATTCTCGATCCGCGAGCGTACGGGGATGAGCGAAGAGACGGGGTGTTTGAAATCCTTCTGCAGTCCGTATGCCGCGCCTTCAGGAGTCGCCGTATAATCGAAGTAGGAGAGAGGTGTGGAGGTGTGGATGCATGCCGCCGAGTCCGAAAGTCCGGGCATGAAGTTCTCCACGAAACGGAGGGTCTTCTCCGCGAAGGCCGCTTTGAAGGCCTCGTAGTCGGGACCGCGGTGTTCGGGTCGGGTTCCAAGCCAGCGGGCCACCGATCCGAATGACATGGGGACGAGCAGGGTGACGACATCGGCGTAGCGCTTGTCCCGTGCGGGCTGCATGCAGAGCAGGGCCATCGAGATGCGGTCTTCGGAGAGGCTCCCGTCACCCCAGACGTCTGTCGTCCCGTAGAAATAATGATTCCGGTTTTGATAGGGGATCGTCCCTGCGCGGGGCAGCAGGTGGAGTGTGAAGAGTCCGCAGGTGTTCGGCATGTTCTGCAGCCGTTTGAGGAAGGAGCTCCGGATCAGAGGCGTGGACTCCAGCAGGGAGAAGGTGACCGACGGTGCGATGTCCGAGATGATCCATCGGGCCTCGATCTGTTCGGCGCCGTCATTCAGCTCCACGCAATGGATCCGGTTTCCGGAGAGTTTCATGCGGGTAGCTCTGGCGCATGTGCGGATCTCTCCGCCCGCCGTTCGGATCCGGCGGGCCAGCGCATCGGCAATCTGCTGTGTTCCGCCGACAAAACAACAGGCTCCTTCGATATTCGAATGGTTGATCATCGCATGGTGATAGAGCGGCGAGACGTCGCGGCGCCCTCCATAAAGCGGGGCGCTTCCGGCCAGCACGCTCCTCAGCAGCGGATCCGTGACGAGCGAGTCGATCGTTGCGGCGGCCGAAATGCCGAGATACTCCAATCCTCCGGCCGAGAGTCTCCCGGAGCGCAGAACGTCGGGCGCAATAAGAGAGCCGATTCGCCGGAGTAGATTGCAGTAGTTCCTGATTCCCGAACGTTCGCCGGGGAAATCGGCTGCGAGGGTCTCTGCAAATCGATCGAATCCGCCGGCATGACGGAATGTCCGTCCGGCAAGATGGATGATGTCGAACCCGGCAGGGTCGAGCGGTTCAATATGCAGTTCGGGCAGAATACCCAGATATTTGAGGTATTGATGGAGCGTTTGCCCTTCGCGGAGACTTCCGACGTAGTGAATCCCCGTGTCGAGGGTGCGCCCGGCCCGGCGGAAGGATTGCAGACAGCCTCCGATGACAGGGTTCTTCTCCACCACACAGACCTGCATGCCCTCTTTTGCAAGCATCGCGCCACAGGTCAGACCCCCCATGCCGCTGCCGATGACCACCACGTCGTACCGATTCATGACCTGCCTCCTTTCCGGAAAATGTAGCGGCGGTTGGAGGTGTGTCGCATCGATTCGCACGATTCGCACGTGAGTCCGTACCGTTCGGCGGTGGCGACAAGCCACTCTCCCGTCGGGAAATGAAGTTGACCGCGGCTCTTGTTGAAACGGAGAATCCGTACCGACCAGCGTTCGGTCTGCTCCGTGAGACGATGGTTCCGGCTTCGGGCGGCATCGCCCTCCCGGATGACCAGACAGCCTCCGTCGTCGAGCCGTTCGGCACAGGCGGCGATGAGTCGTTCCTGCTCTTTCGGCGAGACGTAATGAAGGACGTCGTTGAGGATGAACGCATCGGCCGGAGGCAGCTCGCAACGGGTGATGTCGGCGCATTCGAAACGGATGCGATCGTTGCACAACAGGCAGTGACGGGCCAGAGCGATCTTTTCGGCATCGTAATCGATACCGAGGATCTCGCGATGAGGGCTCCTCAGCGCGAGGAGAAACGCCGCCTGTCCGTATCCGCAGCCGAGATCGACGATCCGGCCCCGACGCGGGATCACCTTCTCGAGTTCGAGGTAGCAGCGTTCCAGCCTGAGCTTGATGCGGATATACCATTCGAGCACAGGACCTTTGTAGAGGTAGTTCTTAACGATGGCATGGAGATAGTAGGGATTGTCCGCGGCGGCGCGCTGCATCGCTTCATAGGCCTCGTTCATGTAGTCGTGTACGGCTTTGGCCCGCAGGCGCACCTCTCTCGGGAACCGAGGATCGTCGGGCGTGATGCGGGGCAGAAGGTATGCGGTGAGATCTCCGCGTTTGATGTAGAAGGGCTGGCTCTTCGAAGAGATGAGCCCCGAGCCGTATATCAGTACGGGAATCAGATCGCGCTGCAGGTCCGCCGCCAACTGGAAGGCTCCCTTGTGGAAGCGATGCATGAGGCAGTCTTTCGAACGGGTCCCTTCGGGAAAGATCACGACGGAATATCCTGCGGCAAGCTCCTGCCGAAGCGTCTCGCGCAGCGTTTCGTACCCTTCGGCGGTGTTGTGGAACCCGGCGGCACGGACGATGCGGCCGAAGAAGGGGGAGTGCCATACCCAATGGTTGGTTACCATGACGATCCGGGGCGTCAGACTGAGCAGGAGAAGGATATCTATGAACGATTGATGATTCGCAATGATGACGGCGGGATCGTCGAAGGTTTCGCCGTGGAGATTGATTCTCCGGGTGCGGGTCGTAAAGATGGTGGCGAGGAAGATCCTGGCGAATCGGCAGAGTGCAAGGTGCAGCCAGCGCTTGCGGCGCCGTTTCCCGACAGGCAGCAGATGCAGAATCAGCATGTAGATCTGCAGAAGCAGACATCCGATGAAGAAGTAGAGAAAGGCGTAGAGCGTATTGAGCAGGGCGCAGAGCGTGTAGGGAAAGCCTCCGTGGCGGGTTTGTCCGGAGACGAGGAGCCGGAAGAGAACGGGTTGTACGGTGTAGGCTACCAGCACGACGGCCAGCATGCCGACGATCGAGATGACGGAGATGGACTGCAGCGCCGGATGGCGTGCGAAGACAAGGGCTCCGATGCCGACAATCGTGGTGAATGCGGAGAAGAAAATGGCGGTTTTGTGTGCGGCAAGGAGTTTCCGACCGTTTTTGTACTCGCTCAGGAGCCCGTCCATGATAAAGATGCTGAAGTCGTCGCCGAGGCCGAAGATGAAGGTGGAGAGGAGAATGTTGACGATATTGAATTCGATATTGAACAGCGCCATCATGCCGAGGATGAGGACCCAGCTTATGGCCATGGGCAGCGAGGCCAGCAGAGCCAGCTCGATGCGGCCGTAGGAGACGAGCAGCGCCAGGAATACCAGCAGGGAGGAGATGAGCAGGATGGTGTTGAAGTCGTCGTTTACGACATCGGCCATCCGGCTGGTAAAGTAGGCCCGGTCGAGGATCGAGAGATCGGGATGTTCTTCGAGGCGTTTGTAAACACGCTCCTTGAGCGTGTCGTCGAGCGTGATGCGGCTGACGAAGAGCGGACCGTTTTCGCCGCGATTGATCCAATCGCCGAAAAGGGGATTCCCGGTCATGGCGGGGCCCGTCACATCGAACGTGTCGAAGGGGCGTGCCAGCAATTCGAAGAACGGTTCGAATGCGTCGGCGCGGAATCCGTTCCGAAGAGCCGCATCGCGTATCTCATTGCAGACGGTTTGTCGCCTTTCCGGAGTCCAGAACCGGTTCCAGTATGCGAGCCGGCGCTCTTGTTCGGCACGCGGCACGACGAAGTCGGCGGCCGAGGCGTGGCTTTGCAGCAGCCCTTCCGCCGCGAGGGAATCAAGCAGCTTTGCCGTCGAGACATAGGCCGTGCACGCACGGTCGGGATCCGCCTCCGATGTCACGAGATAGACCTGACGGTCCGTGGCCCCGAAGAGGGAATCGAGCCGTTGTTCCATCCGTTTGAACCGTGCGGGTTCATATCCCAGACGGGTCATGTCGCTGTCGAACCGGACATCGTTGTAATGGAACAGACAGAAAAGGGTGAGGAGCAGCAATCCGCCGACGAGCCACTTGTTGGTGTCGTAGCGGTAGGCGTTCATGCGCTCGATGCGCTGCAGGAGCGGACTTGACGCGGGCTTCGCCTTTTCCGAGAGCATGTGGGGCAGGAAGATCAGGCTGAAGAGCGTTGTCCCGGTAAGCGTGAGTGCCGAGAAAAGTCCGAAGTCGTGGAGAAGCTGCGAGCGGGTGAAGAGCAGTCCGAGAAAGGCTCCGATCGTCGTGAAGCTGCCGACGGTCAGCGGATAGGCCAGTTCGGCGACGACCTGCCGGCGGTCGTGTATGTGGTTGCTGTGCGTCAGTACGTGGATGGAGTAGCTGAGGGCAATTCCGAGGACGGCGGCGCCGGCACCGATGGCGATGGTGGAGATCGTTCCCTGGATAAAGTAGATGATCGCGAGCGCGAAGAGCGCCCCGTAAGCGACGGGAAGCAACATGAGCGGTATGGCCCGCCGGTCACGGAACGCGAGGGTGATGACGACGATGATGATCAGCAGCGCGATGGTCAGCGTGCGTGACGTGTCGTGCTTGATCTGGCGGGCGTTGTACACCGCAACGCCGGCGGCGCAGAAGTAGTCGCTGCGGGTGCCGAATTCCGCGTCGGTCTGCGCGAGCACTCTCTCGATCAACGAGATGAGGCGTTCGTTGTCGGCATTGGCGGAGGAGCCTCGGGCAGGATCGGCGAAGAGCAGCAGGGTTTCGAGATCCGGAGTATAGAGATGATCGTCGTAGAGTTCGTAGCTGGCCGTGGTGTTGAATTGCTCAAAGCGGGCCAGCAGGGGCGTTGCAAGTCCGAGCGGATCGCGGGTGATGAACTCCCTGAGGGCGATTCCTGCGGGCGATGCCAGCGTCGAGTAGGCGCGTTTGACGGCCTGTTCGAGCGCCTTCGGCTGCGTGAGGGAATCCAGACGCGCAAGCTCCTCTTCGGGACAGAAAACCGGCAGATGTTCGTAGATGAAATCGGTTGCCGAGTCGAAGAGTTCCGCATCGATGCGACTTGCAACACCGTGCAGCAGGCCGTCGTCAACGGCGGGGCGCAACCCTTCGGCAATGGCATCGGCCGCCGCTGCGAGCCGTTCGGGCGTGATGTCGGCGTCGGGGGCCGAAACCGTCACGATGATCTTGTCCTTTATGCGGAGGCTTTTGAAGGCGGATGCGGCTTTCCGTCCCTGCCGGTCGTCGGGAAGAAACGATGTAATGTCTTCGCTGAACCGGAGCCGGCATGCGAACCAGGCCATTGCGAGGGTGGATATTGCCAGGAGTATCCACAACCAGACACGATGGCCGTGCAGAAAGTCGTAGAGTCGTGTGAAGAGATTATTCATGGGCGGGTCGGCGTTTCAGCAGTTTGAGAATGATCCAGCTTGCGATCCCGCAGAGAAGACCGCAGAGGGTGGCGAAGCAGATGCTTCCGACAAGATACTGGGCCAGACATTCGGTCATGCGTTGGAGGGAGATGTCGGAGATGCGAAGCGTGACGGGAATATCGAGCAGCTTGCCTCCCGTCCAGTAACTGCCGTAGAGGATAAAGGGGATCATGGGCGGGATGCTGATGTTCGAGAAGACGATGCAGATGAGCTTGTTGAGCTTCATGAGATGGGCCGTGATGCCGGCAAAGAGCATCTGATAGCCCCAGATGGGGAGGATTCCGCAAAAGACACCCCAAGCCATGGCGGCGGCGAGGCGGCCGTTGCTTTCGGGGGAGTGCGTGATGTTCTTCCGGAAGAAGCGACGGATGTTCTCGCGCGTCAGCGAACGGAGAAAGCGCCAGGGGTAATAGACCAGTAGCGCCTGCAGTACGAGGAAGGTATTGAGGATACTGATGCGCGTGAAGTCCCGCAACGGCCTGAAGTGGGAGATCCGTTCGCCTTCGGGCGGATAATAGACACGTATGGGGATATTTTCGACCCGTATCCCCTTCCAGGCGGCGCGGACGATGATTTCGACCTCGAATTCATATCTGCGGCAAAGCGTATGCAGGGTGCCGAGTCGTTGAAGCGGATAGAGCCGGAATCCCGATTGTGTGTCGGCAAGGGTTATTCCGGTCTCGACCTTGAACCAGAAGTTCGAAAATCGGTTTGCAAAGGTATTTTTCGCCGGCATGTTGTCGGCCGTAAGATTGCGTGCGCCGATGAGCAGCGTGTCGGGATGCCGTTCGATCCGCTCGATGAACGACGGAATGTCTTCGGGATAGTGCTGGGCATCGGAATCGAGTGTCAGGGCATAGCGGAATCCGGCTTCGGCGGCGGCCTTCAGCCCCGTATGCAGAGCATATCCTTTGCCCCGGTTGTCGGGATATGCGATGACTCGTATCCCGGGAATCGTTTCCAGAACGGATGCGGTGCGGTCGGTCGAACCGTCGTTGACGACAATGAGGTCGTGGCAGTAACGGAGTGTGCGTGAGATGATGTCGCGCAGGGTTCCGGCATTGTTGTAGGTCGGAATTACGACGGCACAACTCAGCGCCCTCAATCTTTCGGGCCACTGGACCGTGGTTATGTCATTTGTCATCCGGTTCATACGAAGCTTTGAGTTTCAGTACGACGATATTGCCGTTGAGGACTGTGGCCTGCAGTCTCTGTTCCGGGACGCGGAGCCGGATCTCGAGTTCGCGGGTGCGGGTCGGATCCACGGGTGCGGTGAACTTGCAGTCGCGGATTTCGGCCAGCCGGACAGCTCTTCCGAGCAGCCGGCACAGCGCCTCGCGCACCATGGCGAGGGTGCAGACTCCCGGCAGAACGGGATGCCCTGGAAAATGGCCTGCGAAGAGCGGGTGCGAAGCGTCGATTCGGACGAGGAAACGGGCTTCGTCTTCCAGATCTTCGGAACGTACGAGCGTATAGAGCGAGTCGAGCGGCATGGTCGGATCAGTTGGCTTGAAAGAATTTTGCATCGAGGTTCGTATTGAACCGCTTGTCGTGGAATTCGTAACGGGTATAGTCTCCGGAGGGTTGCTCCATATGGAGCCGGATGAGTGTCATGTCGGTTCTGTCGAAGTCGAGTATGATGTCGGAGACATATTTGCGGGCGGACCGTGCGACGGGAACAAGGTGTACCCGATATCCCGACCGGCTCTTTTCGATCCGCATTTCGCCGCTTTTGCAGAGTGCCTCGGCATCTCCGCTCATGCAGGCGCTGAAGATATTCTTCATCTGGCGCAGCATGGGGTTGGCGGTCATGCGTGAAGTCGTCGTGCGGCCGTCGGTGCGGATCGAGAAGAGGTCACGGGTCATCAGTATGCGGTCTCCGTTTTCGAAATCGAGGGCCATGCCCTCCGCCCGTTTGTACCGGAACACCCCCTTGCGAACGACATCCTGCGTGAAGATGCTCATGTGGCGGGTCTCGGTGAAGGTGCAGAGAATGCTCTCCATGTTTCGGCTCTTCTCCGCGAGCAGGGTTGCAAAATCCTCCTTCAGCGACTCTCCGGTCGTATGCTGGGCCTCTGCAAGCGGGGACAGGAACAGCAGCAGCGTTAAAAGTATGGTGTTAATCTTCATAGGCTTTCACGTTGAAAAGTTTGTCGATGGTCGTCGTGCGGATCCCGCGCCGCCGGAGCTCTCCGAGCAGCGCCTCGGTCAAAGCGGCGCTGCCGGGGCATCGGTCGTGAAGCAGGATGACCGCACCGGCATGAAGCCTGCGCATCATGCGGGCAAGCACTTTGGCCCGGGGAGTGCGGCTTACGGTGTCGAATGAACGGATGCTCCATCCGATCGGCAGCAGCCGCAACTCCTTTACGGCCCTGGCGATGGTGGGGTTTGTCACTCCGAACGGAGGGCGGAACAGACGGGGACGCAGGGCCGTTGCCTCTTCTATAGCCCGGGAGGCATCGTCCAGCTCGCGGACCGTATTCCGCAGATTCAGAAGCGGAAACCGCCCGCTGTGGGAATAGGTGTGATTCCCGACGACGTGCCCTTCGACAACGATGCGGCGTACCAGTTCGGGGTTCGCCGCCACCTGTTTTCCGGTGAGGAAGAAGGTCGCCTTGACATCGTGACGTGCGAGAACCTCCAGCAGCTCGAGCGTCCGTACCGGGTCGGGCCCGTCATCGAACGTAAGGGCGACGACGGCTCCGGCTTCGCTGCGGCGGCACAGGGAGCGCAGGTAGAACGGCGAATGAATTGAGGCCGACGCCCAGACCGCGCCCGCAGCAGTTGCGATGGCAAGCGATATGATGAGAATCGTCAGCATGATACGACAATGACGGAGGGTTGCGCCTCCATGTAGTTGTTGCAAACGGCGATGCGGATCTGTTTTCCCGCCGCCGGGGCGACGGCTTGTGTCAGGATGCGGGCCACGGCCGTAGGGTAGCATTCCGACTGCGGAGTGTCGCAGCGCAGGATCTGTTCGACGGCGTAACGCCTGCGAATCGTATCATCATCGAGACGGGTCTCCGGGAAGTCGATCTCCTCGATGCAGGGCGACGGTTCCCGTGTCGGTGTGGCCTGAAGCAGCAGAAAGGCGGCGCCTTCGCCGTCGCGGTGTTTGCGCCAGCACCCCATGCGCTCCATGATGCGATGCTGGCTCGGTGTCTGTTCATCGGCCGCGCCGACGAGAATCCGTCGGGCGGTTCCTTCGTCGAGCTGCATGGCGGCGTCGAGCAGTGCGGATTCGAAACTGAGCCCGCGGTGCGCATAGGTTACGTTGTAGCAGTCGTATCCGCGGAGCAGGGCGATCTGAGCCCCGATGGTGTTGAATGTGGACTGGATGAAGGGGGTGGGGTTGAGCAGCTCCTCGTGCTGTTCGATCACGTTGCGCAGGAACTTTTCACTGTCGGTCAGACATCCGAATCCCGTTGCGGTGATGATGGCGTCGATCGCTTCCCCGGACTCGGAATCCGCATCCAGACAGCACATGGCGGTAGCGACACCCGTACGGACGAACCGGCTCATGCGGCGACGCAGCGTGGCGTCGGGAATCAACGCCTTGATGTCGGTCGGCAGCATGTCGCTGGTGGCATATCGTTCTATGTAGCAATGCGTCTTCATGGCCTGTTGGAGAAAAGGAGTGCGGTGCAGTTCCCGCCGAATCCGAAGGAGTTGGACAGAATGTTGCGTATCGGTCTGCGGATGTAGCGGGTGACGGGAACGAGATTCAGCTCCGGGTCGGGCGTCGTGAAATTCAGCTGTGGATAGATCTCGCCGTGATGAAGCGAAAGAACGGCCAGCGCGGCTTCGATTCCGCCTGCGGCGGCCAACGTGTGTCCCGTCACGGGTTTGGTCGATGCAAAGGGTGGAACCTCATTGCCGAAGAGCCGGCGCAGGGCAACCCCTTCCGAACGGTCGTTGTTGGGGGTTCCGGTGCCGTGAACATTGATGCAATCCACATCGAGGGGTGACAGACCGGCCGTTTCGAGAGCCTTTCGCATGGCGAGGTAGTCGCCTTGGCCGTCGGCCGACGATGCCGTCTGATGAAAGGCGTCGTTGGTATTTGCGGCCCCCGTGAGGAGACAGTAGGGATTGCGGGTCTCGTCGGCACGTTCCAAAACAAGATAGGCTGCGCCTTCTCCGAGGTTGAGACCGCATCGCGAGGCATCGAAAGGCCGGCAGGGCGCCGGATCGAGGATCTGGAGCGACTTGAATCCGTTGAGGGTAAAGCGGCAGAGGGCGTCGGTACCGCCTGCGACCACACGGTCCACAACTCCGTGACGCAACAGCCGGCTTGCGACGAGGATGGCGTTTGCCGCCGAGGAGCAGGCCGTGCTGAGCGTGGTGGTGAAGCCGTCGATCCCGCAATAACGGGCAATGGCGATCGTGCTGTCGGCGCAGTCGTGATGTGCGGCCATGCGCAGTCGTCCGCTGCGGTCGTCGCGGATAAAGTCGGGGAAGAAGTTCTCCGTCAGATCCATTCCGCCGACCGAGGTGGCCGATACGAGCGCCGTGCGACGGTTGTCGGTGGTTGCCGCTCCGGCATCGGCCAGGGCCTCGGATGCCGCGACGATGCCCAGTAGTGCGGTACGGGAGGTGCAGTGCCTGATGCCGAGCCGGCGGGCGAGCTCCTCGTTGTTGGGGGCCACCTCGCCGACGGGCAGTGCGTGGCGGGTCCGGAAATGGGAGGGTGCGGCAACCAGCCCGCTGCGTGACGCGCGAAGCGTTGCGAGCGTCTGCTCCTTGCCGATGCCTGCGGCCGAGACGATTCCGATACCTGTGACTGCGATACGCATGATGTTCCGTTCCGGATTGCTGATGTTGAAACTATTTGTCTTGTTGTGAGACGATGTATTGCGCCAGCGTCCTGACGGAGTAGAAATGAGGTTTCGCCTCGGCCGTGTTTTCGAGGCGGATGCCGTAGTTCTTCTCCAGAATGAGGATGATTTCAAGGGCGTCGATCGAATCGAGCCCCAGCCCGTCGCCGAAAAGCGGGGCATCGGGATCGATATCTTCGGGTTTGATCTCTTCGAGATTGAGCGCTTCGATGAGCTGTTCCTTGAGTTGTTGAATGATCTGTTCCATGTATTGTTCGATTATGCTTGTTTCTCTTCCGCTTCCAGAAGGTTGAGCCTTACCTGCCAGTTTCCCGTCAGGTATTCGCAGATGCCGTAGATGACGGCGCGTGCCGAACGCCGTTCGATGAGCAGACGGGCATATCGTTCGGCCGTATCACCCTTTCCGTCAATGAAGAAGGTGTTCTCGCCCTGGATGTGATGCCGGATGCAGATCTCGCCGGCAACGACATTCGGCAGCGTATAGACAAATACGGCCGGCGATGTTCCCTCGGGATGGTGCTCGTTGACGATATGCTGGTGATTCAGATCGCAGTCGAGCGAGGCCGAACGGTTCTCCAGCACGACAGCAATTTGTGTGGGTGTGTATTTCTCCTGCAGCCGGCGGTCGCGGAGCAGATACTCCGCCGCGACGTAACCGGCTTTGGCGAGATTGTCCATCTTGTAGAACTTCATGTTGGGATCCTCGAGCGCCTTGTATTGCGCACGGATCATCTCGGCAAACGGGCGGTTGTCGGCCGGCAGTTCAAAGGAGGCCGTGAGCCGGCATGCGGGGCCCGGTGCGGGATCGGACTCCTCCGCGACGAACGGTGCAAGTCCGAAGAGTGCGGCGGCGTTGCAGCCGCCGAATCCGGAGGCTGTTTTCAGACAGTGCTTCATCGTCAGCGAACGGGGTTCCGACGAGAGATTCAGCGGCTCGGGCGTGCCGGGTGTCGTGAAGCCTGCCGTACCGAAGAGCCTGCCTGAGCGGAGTTCGCTGGCGCAGAGAATACTCTCTACGATCCCGGAAGCCCCCAGCGTGTGCCCGATGTATCCCTTGAGACCGTTCATCGGGCAATCGCTCAGCCCGCTCAGGGCAATGGCCTTGCTCTCCATTGCATCGTTGTATGCGGTGCCTGTTCCGTGAGCATTGATGAAACTGATGTCTGCGCGGTTGACGGCGGCCTCCCGCAGAGCCTCCTCGATTGCATAGTGCAGCCCGTCACCGGTTCTTGATGGTCCCGAGATGTGGTTGGCATCGTTGGTGACGGCTCCTCCCTCGAGAACGACGGCCGGCTGCTTGGCCTTTGTCGGATCGGAGGTAAGGACGAGGGCTCCGACCGCTTCACCCAACGACAGCCCGTGCTCTCCGGAGCCGTCATAGGGTCGGCAGGGACCCGGACTCACGGATTTGAAACAGAGAAATCCGGTGGCGACAAACTCCGTCAGACTGTCGCCGCCGATGACGACCGCGTGCCTGCAGAACCCGTTGCGGATGAGACGTCGGGCAACGATGAGCGCCAAGAGTCCCGATATGCAGGCGTTCGATATGACGACCGGGGATCGTTTGGCGCCGAGACAGGCCGCCACACGTTCGGCAAGGGTATGAAGAAATGCTTCATCCGGCGGTATGGGGTTGTCGCGCAGCAGTTCGATATTGCCCTTTGTCGAGGCGAAGACAAGCAGACACTCCTCATCGGCAAGCAATATGCCCGATTCCGCAGCGGCCTGTCGGGCGCAATGGATCATTGCGCTTTCGAGGGGCGTATATCCGTCGATGGCGATTCGCCTCCTGATGGCCGGATCGATCTTTCCTGCGGCGGCGAGCGGGCAGGGTGTCTCCACGGACCGGAGCCCGCATGTGCCGGCTTCGATCGCACGGATATTCTCCCCTGTACCGTCGCCAAGGGATGTCAGCAGGGCGTCGCCCGCGAGGTATGTCCTTACAGCACGTTCCATCTCCTTTTCCACTCCTTGAAAAATTCGGGCATCGAGAGCTCCATTTCGCCGCGGTCGTTGACGAAGACCTGTGTCGTGGTGCCGATCGCGGCGACAGCTCCGTCCGTTTCGCGGCGGATGACATATTCGAAACAGATTTTGGCGGCTTCGGTCGGGACATATCGGGTCTCTACGGTTGCATGTTCGGCTACGTGGAGCGGTCGTTTGTACTCCACGTGCATCTCGACAATGGGGGTCGTGTATCCGCTTGCATGAATATCCCGATACGAGAGTCCGGCAAAGTGCTCTCCGAACGCTTCGCGTCCGTCCTCGAAGTAGCGGACATATTCGCCGTGCCAAACCACGCGCATGGAGTCCACTTCGCTGAACCGCACCTTGATTCGGACGGTATGTACGAGTGCGGGATCGGCCGACAGTATGTTGCGTTTTCGTTTCATGCGTTCAGTTTTCGTTTCATGCGTTCAGATAGATTTTCAGCTCTCCGCGGGCGATTGTTTCATTGCCGGCTTCAATCCGTACGGCGGCCAGCGAGAGGTTTCCGAGTTGTTGGATGATGCGCAGCGACGTATGCAGCTGCGTCCCGACCGCAGGCAGCCTCCCCGCCGCGAAGCGTGATACGGCGCCGATGTAGCCGATCGGGATCTCCGAACCGTTCTGACGACACTCCCAGCCGGTGCGTGCCGCAGCCGATTGTGCCATGTGCTCGATAAGCCCGCATTCGGTGAGCCGGTTCTTCTCGAGAAAGAGATTTCCCTCGGGCACGGTGAACGAGGTGTGTGAAACACCTTCGGCATCGATGCCGTCGAACGTATCGACCAGGATCATCGGCTGTCGTTGCGGAATCAGCTCCTCGATCGTCACGGTTTTCTCAGATATTCCCATAGTGGACCTTTTTTATTGCGTTCGAGTCTCAGCTTCTCCATCAGCGCGTTTGTCGGATCGTCGGGGAAGACCCATGCTTTTCCGGTAGCAAGCGCCTCCTTGCGGGCGCGTTCGAGGTCGAAACCCTCCGTGAGGTAATAACGGGGTTCGATCAGTGGATCGTCGGCCGCAATGCGGCCCTCGGCCATGGCAATTCGCTGCAGCTCCGTATGTGGATAGATGCGCATGCCGATATAGGGGAAAAAGACACTGTATCGGATCTGCCGGGACCGTTCGATGCTGTGCAGGACCCGCTGCATGGTGTCGCCCACGCCGCCGAAGATGAGGAAATGGGCATAATAGATATTCTCGGCCAGCGCAAGTTCCGACGAGCGGAGAATGTCCTCGAACGTAAAGCGTTTTCCGTAGGCTTCGAGAACGTCGTCGTCGAAGGATTCCGTGCCGAATTCGATGTGTGTGAGTCCCGATCTCCGATAGAGAGCGAGCATGTCGCGGGTGAGGTTCGAGGGCGAAAAGTAGGCGCCCCAGCGAATCCGTGCCTCCCGGCGGATGAGCTCTTCGGCCAGACGGGCGTTGAAGTCGGGAGCGATGTTGAATACGGAATCGGTGAAAAAGAGATAGTCCACGCCCTTGTCGCGCCGCAGACGCAGAATGTCGTCCACGATTTTCCCGGGATCGAGCGTGCGGATGCAGCGGCCGTCGATGACCGGGTAGGAGCAATAGACACACTTGTAGGGACATCCCCGTTTTGTCTGGATGTTGAGCATTCCGCTGAACTTCCAGTAGTAATCGACCCATTCCTCCTCGAAATCCACATCGATCGACCGGAGATAGCGGCTTCGCGGAGAGGGGTATTGCGGTGCTTCGGCATTCCGGATGAAAAGTCCGTCGATTTGTCGGGGCGATTCTCCGGCGTCGAGTTGTTCGACAAGCTGCACGAGGGATTCTTCCCCCTCGCCGGCGAGTCCGTAGTCGGCGCGGGTGGCCTCCATGAAGTATTGGGGGAAGATCGAGAAGCCGGCTCCGCCGATGAACAGCGGAACGGAGGTTGCACGACGAATGGTCTCGGTCACCTCGCGGTATCCCGACATGAAGTTCCCTTCGCGGAGCGAATTGGCCCCGTCCACATTGCGGAACGACACGCCGACATAGCGGGGTGCTCGGGTGCGGATAAGTGTCGCAAGGTCGTCGAGACTCGCCAGATTGCAGTCGAAAAGTAGCACCTCGTAATCGGGCAGGCGTCGGCGCAGGGCGCTCTTCAGGTAGGAGATCCCCAGCGGATAGACCGGATAGGGCTCCTTGAACCGATTGGCGGAGACCAGCAGGATGCATCGTCGGGGATTCATGACCAGAATTTATAGAGGTTGAACCATTGATGCGGATAGCGGCGCACGGTCTTTTCAAGAGCCTGCAGGTATTCGCGGCACAGCGCTTCGGGAGAGACGGTGGCTTCGGGGCGGTGTATGGTGAAGATGAATCGGTAGCCGCGCCCCTTTTCGCGCATGGCGAAATAGAACACTACCGGGACCTTCAGCCTGGCGGCAAGCAGAAACGGCCCCTGGGGAAACCGTGCGTCATACCCCAGAAACGGCAGGACGAAGGTGTGCTGCGGATTGATGTAGCGGTCGCCCTGGAAGCAGACATACTCGCCATGGTTGAGCGCGACCTTGATGTCGAGCATCATGTCGAGCCCGTCGGCGTTGACGGGAATGATCTTGTAGTTCCGGCGTTCGGTGTTCCGTTCCACGACGTTGCGGATGCGGGCATATTCGGCGTCGTACATGACCACGTGGATTGCGCGGCCGTACTCTCCGAAGAAGTGGGCTCCGGTCTCCCAGCACCCCACATGTGCGCCGAGCAGGATGACTCCCTGCCCGCCTTGCAGCACCGAGAGAAACTCGTCGTAATTGTCGAAGCGGAAATGGTAACGGCCGCTCAGTCCGGCGCCGATGGCGATTTTGTCGATGAGCGTCTGCCCGAAACGGTAATAGTGCAGATAGAGGTTGCACAGGGAACGCCACACCCCGCAGTGGAGCCTTTTCCGATAGTAGTCCCAGACGGCCGCCGTGGCACGCGGGGCGCAGGGAATGAAGTAGATGACGACAAGGGCCAGAAAAGCATAGGCGCTGCCTGTTCCGCAGTGCCTGATCAAAAAGACGAAGAAGGCGTATCCGAATCCTCCGCCTCGGGATTTGCCGTTCCAACCCTCCATTGTGACGTTATTTTTCTTGTTGTCGAATTTTGCCGATAATCAGGTTGTCGAAGTCGTCGAAGGTGCGGATGCCGACGAAGTCGGGCCCTTTGAGCGTAATGCCGAAGTTCTGTTCGACCAGAACCACGACATCGACCAGGTCGAGGCTGTCGAGACCCAGAACCTCCTTGAGCTGGCCTTCGGGGGTGATTGTTTCGGCATCGACCTCGAACTCTTCGGCGAGCACCTCTTTGATTTTGTCTTTGATCTGTTGGTCTGTCATGGATTGAATTTTTTGATGATCAGCGTTGAATTCGTGCCGCCGAAGCCGAAGGAGTTGCTCAGAAAGAGATCGAAGCCGCGATCGACACGTTCCGTCGGAATATTGAGTTTGCAGGAGGCTTCATCGGGCTCTTCGAAGTTGAGGTTCGGAGCGATGAAATCGTGCTGCATCATGAGCGTGGAGTAGATGACCTCGCTGGCGCCGGCCATCCACATCTCGTGGCCGGTCTGGGATTTGGTGGAGGTTACATAGGGTTTGCAGTCGCCGAACGTCTCGTCGATGGCGCGGGCCTCGTTGAGGTCGCCGACGGGCGTTGACGTGGCATGGGCATTGACGTATTCGATTTTGTCTGGCCCGATTCCTGCGCTGCGCAGGGCCATGCGCAGCGAGCGGACGGGACCATCGACATTCGGAACCGAGATGTGATCCCCGTTCGAGGAGAATCCGTATCCGATGATCTCGGCGAGGATCGTGGCACCTCGTTTTACGGCGGAGTCGTAGCTCTCGACGATCAGTGTCGCGCCGCCGCCGCTCGGAACGAGTCCGTCGCGGTTCTTGTCGAAGGGACGCGAGGCCTTCGTCGGTTCCTCTTCACGGATGGAGAAGGCGCTCAGGGCGTCGAAATTGCCGACGGAAAAGAGGTTGACCTCTTCGGCGCCTCCGCAGATGATGCACTCCTGCAACCCCTGCCGGATTAGCAGATAGGCCATGCCGATGGCATGGGAGCCGCTGGCGCAGGCCCCCGATACGGTGAAGTTGATTCCCCGCAGATTGAAGATCGTTGACAGATTCATCGTCACGGTCGAGTTCATCGACTGAAAGATGTTTCCCGAACCGACGAGCGCCGTATTGTGCTTTTCGCGGATGACGTCGGCGCCATGGACGACGGCTTCGGCGCTGCTGTCGTTGCCGTAGAGAATTCCGACCTCATGCTCCTTCAGCCATTGAGGGTCCATTCCGGCCTGCTTCAGGGCCTCGACCGTTGCCACATAGGCGTAGGCGCCCTGTTCGGAGAGACACAACCGTTGTCTGCGGTCGAGCTGTTTTTTCAGATCGGGCTTGCGCAGGATGCCCGTCAAAGCGGAGCGGTATCCCATCTCCTTGCGCGCGGGATCGAGCCCGATTCCCGAGCGGCCGAGATAAAGCGACTCCGTGACCTCTTCCCTGTTCTCTCCGATGCAGGAGTAGATGCCCATTCCTGTGATGACGACTCTGTGTTCCATGTCATGTTTCTTTGGTCCGGACGTTTTTCCCGGGGCGTGCGGACCGATCTGTTTTCGGGGTGTAAGGTGTAAAAAGTATAACAGTCCTCTTTTGTGTTGTGTGTTTTTGTGCGCGGCTCTGCTTCGGAGCAGGCCTTCGCCTGCCTGCTCAGTAGATCCCTCCGTTGATCGAGATGACTTCGCCGGTAATGTAGGAGGCGTTTTCCGAAGCAAGGAACGCTACGAGATCAGCTACCTCCTGCGGCTCTCCGAACCGACCTGCCGGGATGCTTTTACGCAGCGTCGCTTCATCGAGATCGCCGGTCATGTCGGTGCGGATGAATCCCGGAGCGACGGCATTTACCGTGACCCCCTTTTTTGCGACCTCCTGGGCAAGCGCCCTTGTCGCCGCGATGACACCTCCCTTTGCCGCGGCGTAGTTTGTCTGCCCCGGGAGCCCCTTGATTCCCGACAGCGAGACGATGTTGATGATTCGTCCATACTTGCGGACGAGCATCTCCTTGAGAAGCGGCTGTGTAACGTGGAAAAATCCGTCGAGATTGGTGCGCAGGACATCGTACCAGTCCGAGTCGGCCATCCAGAGCATCAGCCCGTCGCGTCGGATTCCGGCGTTGTTAACCACGACTTCGATCACGCCGTCGGGATGGGTCTCCATCCACGTGGTGAGAGCACTATTCGTTGCGGGCCCGTCCGCGACATCGAATGCCAGCAATTCGCCCTCCATTCCGGTTTGTCGGACCGATGCGAGGGTTTGGTGTGCGGCCTCTTCATTCGTGTGGTAGTTGATGATGGGGCAATATCCCATTCCGGCCAGCCGGATGGCGATTGCGCGCCCTATTCCACGACTGGCGCCGGTCACCAAAGCATATCTTTTTCTGTTGTCCGTATCTTTTTTCATAATCGGTTTGTCACTGCCATGCTCCATGTTCCGGCATGGGCGGTATCCTATATTATTGCAACGCGGTCGGCAGCCGGCACTCTGCCGTTCAGCCTCCTCTGCCTTTCTCTTCTTTCTTTTCTCTTCCGGACAAGTCTCTTTCCTCTTCCGGTCAAGTCTTCCTTTCTCTTCTGGACGGCCTTCCTTTTTCTTCAGAACAAGCTCCTTTTTTCTTTCCGGCAGCTTTCCTTTCTCTTCCGGATAAGCCCCTATCCTCTTCCGTACAGCCTTTCTTTTTCTTCCACACAAGCCTCTTTCCTCTTCCGGTCAAGTCTCCTTTTTTCTTCAGGACGGGCCTTCCTTTTTCTTCTGGCTGGTCAAGTTCCTTTTCTCTTCCGGACAGCCTTCCTTTTTCTTCCGAACAAGTCCCTATCCTCTTCCGGTCAAGTCTCCCTTTCTCTTCAAGACGGGCCTTTCCTCCCTCTCCCGGGCCGGAAAACGTCGGAATCGGATGGTCCGCTCCGTTTCGAGCCTTATGCCGCATCTCCGAATCCGAGCGCTTCGTTTTGTCATGCGGCTCTGTTATCGCATTTGCGGACGGAGAGTCCTTGCTCCGCTACCGGATCAAACGCGGATCGTTCGTGCGGAGATAGTTCTCCAGCAGTCCGATCTCCCGGTATTTCGGCGTGTCGTCGCGGAATGCCGGTACCAGAGCACGCACATCGTCGTAAAGATGTCGCGTCGCGGGTGCGAGCGATTCCGCAATGCCGAGACAATCGACCGCCTGAGCCAGGGCCATGAGGTGGATTGCCAATACCTGCGAGGCGTTCTCCACCACTTGCCGGCACAGCAGGGCGGAGTTGGTTCCCATGCTTACGATGTCCTGATTGTCGTTGTTGTTGGGGATGCTGTGGACGTACATCGGATTGGACAAGGTCTGGCATTCGGCCGTTGTCGATGTCGCGGTGAACTGTGCCGCCTGAAGGCCGTAGTTCAGCCCGAGTCTTCCCATGTTGACGAAAGGCGGCAGGATGCCGTTTATCCGGTCGTGGAACAGGTAGTTCAATTGCCGCTCGGTCAGCATGGTCAGTTTCGTGAGTACGATCTTCAGCTTGTCCATCTCCAGCGACACGTAGTCGCCGTGGAAGTTCCCGCCGTGATATACGTTCCGCGTGTCGGGATCGACAACGGGATTGTCGTCCACGGAGTTGAGCTCGTTGACAAGAACCCGCTCGGTCTGACGGATCGTATCGAGAACGGGTCCGAGGATCTGCGGAATGCATCTCAGGGAGTAGTAGGGCTGTACCTTGTGCTCGAAATTGTGCTCCGTATGTTTGTGATAGAGTTCGATTTCGCGTTTGAGCAGGCGGCGGCTGCCCTGTGCGGCGAGGCGCATGGCGGCAGCTATCTCCCGTTGCCCTGCGTGTTGCTTGAGGGCATTGAGGGTCTCGGAGAGGAAATCATCGTATGACGACGCGATCTCGTTCATGAGCACCGAAGCGACCACGGCATGATTGAGCAGCCGCTTGGCTTCGATCAGGTTGATGAGCCCGATGCCCGTCATGACGGCGGTTCCGTTCGTGATGGCCAGCCCTTCGCGCAGATAGACCTGCATGGGGGTGATTCCGGCTTCGTTGAAGACTTCGGAGGTCTTGCGGCGGACGAACGATTTCCGGTCGGCGGACGGCGTGAAAACTTCACCTTCACCGATCAGCGCGAGCGCGATATGTGCGAGTTGCACGAGGTCTCCGCTTGCACCGACGCTGCCGTGTCGGGGAACGACAGGGGTGATCTGCCGGTTGAGCAGATCGACAAGGAGCGTGATGACGTTCGGATGCACTCCGGAGTGAGCCAGCGCAAAGGTCTGTATGCGGGCGATCATGGCGGCGCGGACGCAGACGGGCGGCAGCGGATCGCCGGCACCTGCGGCATGGCTTCGGATGATGTTGTACTGGAGCGCATTGAGATCTTCGTCGTCGATGCGGTATTGTGCCATGGGGCCGAATCCGGTGTTGATGCCGTAGATTACCTTGTCGGATGCGAAGCGGGCGAGAAAGCGGTAGCATTCCTCCATCTTCCGCAGCGCCGAAGCATCGACATCGACCTTTTCACCGTCACGGAGGATGCGCTCCACGTCGTCGAGACACAGATCTTTACCAAAGTAAACCATAAGTAAACCAACTTAGCGGCTTCTAACTGATGCATAAAGGCACCAGAAGCAGTCCTTCTTTTCGGAAAAAATTTTAACAAAAATACGAAAAGTTTCGGAAAATATCTCTGTTTGGGGCAAATATTGTTCGAAAAGGACGGCTCGTATGTTCAATAAGGGCCGTAGAGCCGGCCACGTGCCGACAGCGTCTGCGGAAGTTGTTGCGCTGCGTGCAGCGGGTGTTTTGGCAACGGGCGGGTGTTTTGGCAACGGGCGGGTGTTTTGGCAACGGGCGGGTGTTTTGGCGGCGGGTGTTTTGGCAGGGGGTGTTTTGGCGGTGGGCGTTTTGGTGGTGGGTGTTTTGGCAGCGGGTGTTTCGACAGCGGGTGTTTTGGCAGGGGGTGTTTCGACAGCGGATGTTTTGGCAGCGAATGTTTTGGCGGCGGGTGTTTTGGCTGGAGTGCATTTGGCAGGAGCGGTGTTTGTGAATCGGCCATATTTTGTATCTTTGCGGAGAAGAGAATACACAAAAATCGATCGACCCATGAGAATGCTTGTCCTTATGCTGTCGGGTGCCGTGCTGCTGCCGTGGTCCATGCGGGCGCAGGCGCAGGCGGACAAATACGGCGCCTACGAAAAGAAAATTTACGTTTCGGAGCGGGGTGATACGCTTCGTTACCGTTTATTGTCGCCCGAAGAGATGAAACCGGGCAGGAAATATCCGTTGGTCCTGTTCCTGCACGGTGCAGGCGAGCGGGGCTCCGACAACGAGAAACAACTGGTGCATGGAGGTCAGATGTGGCTCAATCCGGTCAATCGATCCGAGCACCCCTGTTTCGTGCTTGCTCCGCAATGCCCTGCTGACGAATATTGGGCCTATGTGTCGCGTCCCGATTCGTTTGATCCGCACCGGATGCCGTCGGAGCCGGAGATGACGCCGGTCTTCCGGAGCGTCAGGGAGCTGCTCGATATCTATTTGGCGCAACCGGCGGTGGACAGGGACCGCATATATGTCATGGGGTTGTCGATGGGCGGCATGGGAACGTTCGATCTGGCGATCCGCTATCCCGATCTTTTTGCTGCCGCCGTTCCGATCTGCGGTACGGTCAATGCATATCGGCTGCCGGCCGCCAAGGGCGTTGTTTTCCGGATTTTTCATGGCGATGCCGATGATGTTGTTCCGGTCGAGGGGTCCCGCGAGGCCTACAAGGCCTTGAAGGCAGTGGGTGCGCAGGTCGAGTATATCGAGTTTCCCGGGGTGAACCACGGCAGTTGGAATCCCGCGTTCAACTATCCCGGTTTCATGGATTGGCTGTTCCGGCAGAAACGTTGATTTGCCGTTGTACAACCGATATGATTCCTTACGCGAAATCCCATGCGGGTGGGACAGACCCTGTCTTGCGTGTCGGTTCCTTATACAAAAGGCCAGGCGAATCTGTGTCGGATTATATGGGCAGGCAATGAAACCCCAAATCTTTCTGCGGCATACAACTTTGAATGTCATTTGATTGCGAGGTTGCATGCAGTCGAACGTGCAGGCCTCTGTGTGGGGCTTGATGTGTACCCTGCGCCTTCAAAAGCCCGGTTTGGGGATTGAAAATGCTCGGGGCAAGGAGCTGGACAAACATAAAAAAGACTGATAATCATCGATTATCAGTCTTTTCTTTTGTACCCCCTCAGGGGCTCGAACCCTGGACCCCAACATTAAGAGTGTCGTGCTCTACCAACTGAGCTAAAGAGGCATCAATCAGTAAACCATTAGTTTATGATAGTTTGAAGCCTTTGTATTTTCAATAGGTAACCAAATAGGTACCACAAACAGCCTTTTCATCTGTGTCAGAAAATGTATTTAGATAGCACACTTAGTTTATCATATTAATAAGAGACTAAGTGCGTATTGAGAGTATTATAGGAAATTAAGGAGTGTACAAGCATAGTTTTTCAAAATCCAATACCCATTTATGCTGTTCCATAAAAGAGCACCCTAATAGACCGTGAATTTGTATGCCTGACTCTTCCTCTACTTTTCCAAACGCATTGGATAGATCCAACACGGAGAAAGAACTTGTATATTCATGCTCATTCAATGAAAAAGAAAACTCGACTACATCTGATATTTGGGTTGAACCACCAATGCCAAACTGTCGTTGTTTTGTGCCAATAGCTGAAAGCTGAAAGAATTTAGCTACTCGTCGATCGAGTACATTGATATTACTCCCTGTATCAAGCAAAAAGCACAGGTTCTTATCCTGTGCTTTTACTATGAGAAAAGGTAACCCTATTATGGGCATACAAAAATGCGTGAAAAAAGTCATTCTTCAATAGGTAAAATTACTCCAAAATTTTTCCATATAGAAGCCGAGCTATACGCATTTATACTTTCTTTTGGAACATATAATGTGCATGTCGAGATAGGGGTATTTTCAAAAGGTTTATTACTGATCAATACAGGAGGTGTAGGTATATTACATATAAAAGTTTTCAAACTAGGACATGAGGTGAATGCTCCTTCTGGAAAGTAAGTTATGAGCGAATTCTTAGGTATAATAACAGTCGTTAAACGTGTACAATAAGACAAATTACTGCCAGATGACTGTAGCGATAAATGTTCGACAGACTTTGGAATTTCAATTTCTTCAATATTTGTTCCAGTCAATCCAGGTAACATATTACATTTATAATCTTTATCAAAAGTTATAGATTGTAACGTATAAGCAAAATTTTTGCTTACTGAAGTAATTGAACTTGGCAGATGTACATTATAAGGCATGCACCATGTTGAACAATTTGCATGTGTAGAAGAATCACTTATTGTCAGATTTACAATCGGCGAATTAAAACAACCGGATGTACCTTGTTCGCATGCTCCATTTATAGTTAATTGCTGAATATATGAACAATAATAAAAAGCATAAATTCCGATAGAGGTAACAGATGGTGCATATACTTCTTCCAAATTTATACATCCATAAAATGCATAATCTCCGATTTTAACACATGTGTCGGGTAATACAACTTTTTTCAATGTATATTTTCCACAACTATGATTATTATAGCAAAAAGCATTATTGGGTAAAGACATTATATTAGTTTCTGATAAATCTAAAGTTTCTAAAACTAACATCTGATCCCTAATCACTTTAATATCTTCATCGTTAATATTACCTTGTATTTTAAGTTGGATAATACTTCTTCTTTGCTCATTCGTTAATAAATGTTTTAAGGACCCAGGCGCAGATATATTTATTGTAAGGTCTTTCTCAGCAACAAATGGGAGTTTGATTGTTGTCGATTCAAGATCATTCAGAATAAAGCAGACATACCCATCTTGAATAGATACACTTTTGAAAAAGCTTTGACCATCTGCACCATTCAATCCGTCATCTCCAGTAGCTTTTCCAAGTTGTTCCCAACTTTCCCCATTGTCATAGGAGATGTACCAATAATCATTTTCAATTTTGAATTTAGGGGTAATACCGTCTTCTCCGTCTGTGCCATCATTTCCGGCCTCTCCATCTTCGCCATCTTTTCCATCAGAACCTTCAGCTTTAACCTTGTTGCCATCGACAATAAGCCACTCTCCATTGACAGTCCAATAATATATACCATCAACATCTTTTTTTACACTAATTGTTGGGGTTATACCATCATTCCCATCATAGCCATCTTCTCCGTCTGTGCCATTTTTCCCGTGATAGATTGTTATGGTCTTTCCAGAAGAGAAGGTGATCAAATAGCCACTTCCGTCAGTTAAAGTCGAAACACTCTCGATTGATTCATTTTTTTGCAGTGCAGTGACAATTTCTTGCAAAGAAGAGATATTGGTGTTCATTTGTCGACATAGCTCTTCAAGTTTAGTTACACGATTCTCCAAATCATTGATACTACTCCATAATTTTGAGTCGTCATACTCATTGCTGCATCCAATGCTTCCTGCTATTAGCAAAGCATATAAAATTAACTTCTTCATTTCTTGTATATTCTAAAATTAAACTCTGAAATTACAGTGTTTTGTTTTGTCTCTATTGATAGTTTATCTCCAATTCCTTCTGTTTGATAATTTGTTCCAAATTTTTGATTGATAAACTCACAGGCCAGTTGTGCTAACTTAAGTTGTTGAGATTCATCTACCTCATCTTTAACTACTAGATTTACATCTACACTCGCGGCATTCCGGTTTTCAAATGTCTTTTCAGCATTAAAAGCTCCATTCACATAAGTTAGATAGATCATAAAATTGAAATTTTCCCAGCCAGCTCCAAATCATGGGATTATAAAAAGAAAGTGTGGAGTTGTTAGTTTATCATGGTGGAGGCTCTGGAATGCCCTTGCACAAAATAAACAATACCCCACACCGAA
>CALUOX010000030.1 GCA_944322375.1 uncultured Alistipes sp. | reverse complement strand
GATCAAACGTCAACGGGACAAGCTGCAAGCAATGCGAAGGAGGCAGCGGGACAATCCCTTCCACAACGCGCAGCCGTCGGCCAACGGTCATTGGCACATGGACAATACGCGACAAGAAAAGGATACGCAGCCGAAAAAGAGAAGCTCCACAGCCAAATGGCCTCGAACGGCAAGGAGGAGTGGCAACTTGAACTGAACACACAAAGGACAAGCGATCCGCCGAAATGAGGGACCTCAACGACAAAGAGACCTCTGACGGCAAGAAAGAGAAGCAACTCGAACGGTCACACACAATGGAAGAGCGATCCACCGAAAAAAGAAACCTCAACGACAAAGAGGCCTCTGACGGCAAGAATGAGAAGTAGCTCGAACGGTCACACACAATGGAAGAGCAATCCGCTGAAAAGAGAAACCTCAAGGGCACGGAGGCACCAGCAACAGGGAGGAGAGAACTCCACGGCCTTACTTCCGCCGGCTGCAAACAGCCCGAACGAAGAGGCCGGATCCAAGAGATGACAAGAATCCCCGGACAGCGGCACATGCGATATTGTCTCCAATGCCTGCGTATGAATCCGAAGACCCAACCGTTTGATGCGCATCGGATAAAAAAGATTCTTCCAACATCTGTTTCCCGCTTGCCTGCTGCCGGGGATTATCCATATGCAATTGTCCGCACGATCTCGAAACAACCGCGCTTTTGTGAGAGATAAAGAGCCGAAAGCAGACTCCTTCATCAGCACGCAATCGCCACCCGCTCCGCGTCCGGAACAGAAAAAACAAGTCCTCTTCCGCCCGACTCACCCACCTTGCAAAGGTAGACAAAAAGCAGAATTTTTCCGACCATTCAGACAAAAAAATCGCACTGAAACCCCATCCGCAATGCAATGAAAGAGCGGCTGCGAGAAAAAAGAGGAAGAGCAGCTGCCGCCGATACGGATTACCGACAGAAAGGATGCACGGAAGTGAGAAAAAAACAGCTATTTTTGTAGGGAAATCCCACGACAAAACGCAACACGCATGATTATTCTCGCAGACAGCGGCTCGACCAAGTGCAACTGGCAACTCATCGACGGCAGTACGGTGCACCGCATACAGAGCCGGGGCATCAACGCGGCACTCCAAAACGCCGAAACAATCGAAGCCATCCTCAACGAAAGTTTTCCCGGAGGTGCCTCCGCCGAAGAGCTCCATTTCTACGGAGCGGGCTGCGGAGAGCGCTACCCGCAACAGAGTGCCCGGCTGCGGGAGATCCTGACACGTCGTTTCGGCACCGGACGGATCGAGGTCGAATCGGACCTGACGGGCGCCGCCCGCGCCCTGTCGGGAGGTCATCCCGGCATCGTCTGCATCCTGGGCACGGGCTCGAACTCCTGCTACTACGACGGACACCGCATCGTCGCCAATACCCCGCCGCTGGGCTGGATTCTCGGAGACGAAGGGAGCGGCGCATACCTCGGACGTCTGCTTGTCGGCAACCTGCTCAAGGGAATCTACGACCAGAAGCTGCTCCAGCTCTTCTACGCGGAGGAACAGCTCAACTACGACACGCTCATCCGGCGCATCTACCGCGAACCGATGGGCAACCGCTTTCTGGCCTCGTTTACACGGTTCATCGCACGCCATGCCGAACGTCCCGAACTGACGGAACTCGTACGCGAGGCGTTTCGCAGCTTCGTGGAGCGCAACCTGCGTCACTACCCCGCCGATGCCGAGGTCTCGGCGCTGGGAGGCGTGGCCTTCCACTTCGAGAAGCAGCTGCGCGAGGTGCTGACCGAATGCGGCTACCGCACGGGACGCATAGCCGATACACCCGATGAAGGATTATTGCACTATCACATATGGAATCGATCAAAGTAACGGAACAGGCCTCGGCCTATGACAATCTGCAGGAGATGTCGATCCACGACCTGCTGACCGGCATCAACCGGGAAGACCATCGCGTCGCGGACGCCGTCGCCGCCACCATTCCGACCATGGAACGTCTCGTCGAAGGGGTGGTGGAACGCATGCGCAACGGCGGACGCATGTTCTACATCGGCTCATTGCCGGAGGCGACGGTGCGCTGCGCCGGGCCGTGGAGCATGCGGAAGATGACGAGGAGGGTGCCTGGCGCGACATGCAGCCCTGGCATCCGGATGCCGGAGATGTCCTGATCGGCGTTGCGGCATCGGGCACGACCCCCTATGTTGTCGGCGGACTGCGCACGGCGCGGAAGCATGGACTGCTCACGGGCGCCATCACCTGCAATCCGTCGTCACCCGTAGCCGCCGAGGCGGACTACGCACTCGAAGCGATCGTCGGTCCGGAATTCGTCACAGGCTCCACGCGCATGAAGGCCGGCACGGCTCAAAAGCTGATGCTCAACATGTTGTCAACGGCAGTCATGATCCGTCTGGGCCGCGTACAGGGCAACAAGATGGTCAACATGCAACTCACGAACAACAAACTGGTTGATCGCGGTACGCGGATGGTTGTCGAAGAGACGGGGCTTCCGGCCGAAGAGGCACGCCGGCTGCTGCTGGCATGCGGATCGGTCAAGGCGGCAATCGACAAGTTCAGAAGCGGGAAATAACCCGCATTCGGACCGGGGTGCGGCACAGTCGAAGATACAGGAGAGGATGTCCGGTTTGACCGTCACTGTCGGATTCTGATTCTCCACCCTTCGCGCTCCGATATACGAGAGAGCCTCTGTCACAACAGTGACAGAGGCTCTCTCGTCTTTCGCCATCAAACAAGGCTCAATTCCGCACCGGGGACTCCATCCCGCGCCAAAGGTGCCTGAACGGTTCCGGCCGCCTCCGCCATCGGCGGCATCCTCACCTGCCGGAATCCATCCGAACAGACTTCCTGCCGCCATCGTTTGCAGCCCCGATCGACCGACAAGCGCAACCGGCAAACACGCACGCTGCGACGCAACGGAACCAGGGAACAAAATTCCCGACCCTCCCCGACAGAGACGGGCGCCTGCCCGTCAGGGGATAAGGATCAACGACGGCGCTCTTTGGCCTCGATGCACTCCGTGGCGTGGGGCACCTTCATCAGACGCTCCTTCGGAATCAACTTTCCGGTTGTCTTGCAGATTCCGTAGGTCTTGTTCTCGATGCGGACAAGCGCCATCTCCAGGTTGCGGATGAACTTCATCTGATGCGCGGCCAGACGTCCGCTCTCCTCTTTCGAAAGCGTCGTGGCACCCTCTTCGAGCACCTTGAACGTCGGAGAGGTATCCTCCGTATCGTTGTCGGCCGTATGGGTGATCGTGGAACGCAGCAGCTCATAATCGGCCCTTGCCGTTTCGAGTTTCTTGAGTATCAGCTCCTTGAATTCGGCCAACTCGGCATCGCTATATCTGGTTTTTTCTTCAGCCATAGTCGTATCGTTTTAAGGTCCTAACGTAAAAATAGCAAAAAATCACATATCGGCAAAATTTTTCCCGGAAAAAGCAGTTCCTCCGAACCGCCGGCGAGACTAAAGTTTCGTCACGGCGATCTTCAGCGGCTCGTCATCGATCTCCGAATCGACGACAAACGTTCCCTGAGGCGTCGCCGACGTCCGCACGTCACGCGCAAGCGTCTGCTGTCCGATATATCCGGCAAAAGCCTCGACGGCCTCCGTCACACCGGCCCTGGCCTCGATCTCGACACGGATGCGATCGGTCACCTCGAAACCGGAATCCTTGCGGATGTTCTGGATGCGGTTTATCAACTCGCGTGCCACACCCTCCTTGCGCAGCTCGTCCGTTACCGTAATATCGAGCGCAACGGTCAATTTCCCCTCCGTTGCCACCAGCCATCCGGGCATGTCCTCCGACGTGATCTCGAAATCGGAAGCCGTCACGACGATCCGCTCGCCATTGAGATCGAGCACCGTCTCGGGTGCGCTCTCGATTGCCGCGATCTGCTCCTGCATGAAGGTTGCCGTAAGCGCCGCAATCTGCTTCATGTACTTGCCGTATTTCGGACCGAGAGTCTTGAAGTTGGGCTTGATGCGCTTGGTAATCAGTCCGGCGGTCTCGGAGACGAGTTCGATCTCCTTGACATTCACCTCGTTCATGATAAGCGACCGCGCCGCGTCGATATGCCGCGCCATTGCGGGATCGAGCACCGGAACAAGGATTCTGCCCAGCGGCTGACGAACCTTGATGTTGACCTTGCGTCGCAGGGCCAGCACCATAGACGATACACGCTGTGCAAGCGACATCATCTCTTCCAGCTCCTTGTCCTCAAGCGACGCATCGGCTGCGGGGAACTGCGACAGATGCACCGAACCCGTATGGCGGCCGCTCACGGCGTTCAGGTCGTGGAAGATCCGGTCCGACATGAACGGCGCAAAGGGCGCCGCCAGCATCGATACCGTCTCCAGACAGGTATAAAGGGTCTGGTAGGCCGCCAGTTTGTCTTCGGTCATTCCGCCGCCCCAGAAACGCTTGCGGTTCAGCCGCACGTACCAGTTCGAAAGGTTCTCGCAGACAAACTCCTGAATCATCCGGGCCGCAGGCGTCGGGTCGTAATTCTCAAGCGCGGCCGTCACCTCCTTCACCAGCGTGTTCAACAGCGAGATGATCCAACGGTCGATCTCCGGGCGCCGTGCCACGGGCACCTCCGGCTCCTGCCCCGTAAATCCATCGACGTTGGCATAGAGCGCAAAGAAGGAGTAGGTATTGTAGAGCGTACCGAAGAACTTGCGGCGCACCTCATCGACCCCGTCGCAGTCGAACTTGAGGTTGTCCCACGGCTGCGAGTTGGAGATCATGTACCAGCGCGTCGCATCGGCACCGTACCGGTCGAGTACCTCGAAGGGATCGACGGCATTGCCCAGACGTTTGGACATCTTGTTGCCGTTCTTGTCGAGCACCAGACCGTTCGAAATGATATTCTTGAATGCTACGGAGTCGAAGAGCATCGTGGCCAGCGCATGGAGCGTGAAGAACCATCCGCGCGTCTGATCGACACCTTCGGCGATGAAATCGGCCGGGAAGACCTCGTTGAAATGCTCCCTGTTTTCGAAGGGATAGTGCTGCTGGGCATAGGGCATGGCTCCCGAATCGAACCACACGTCGATCAGATCGCTCTCGCGATGCATCGGCTCGCCCTTCGACGAGACGAGCACAATCTGATCCACATAGGGGCGGTGCAGATCAATCCTGTCGTAGTTCTCCTTCGACATGTCGCCCACGCGGAACTCCCGATAGGGATTCTCCTTCATGACGCCGGCAGCCACCGCACGGTCGATCTCGGCCATCAGCTCCTCCATCGAACCGATACACTTCAGCTCGGAGTAGTCCTCGGTAGCCCACACCGGCAGCGGCGTACCCCAGAAACGCGAACGCGAAAGGTTCCAGTCCACCAGCCCCTCCAGCCACTTGCCGAAACGACCCGATCCGGTCGATTCGGGCATCCAGTGGATGGTGCGGTTCAATTCGATCATCCGATCGCGCAGGGCCGTCGTGCGGATGAACCACGAATCGAGCGGATAGTAGAGCACCGGCTTGTCGGTCCGCCAGCAGTGGGGATAGGAGTGGGTATGTTTTTCGATCTTGAAGACCTTGTTCTCCGCCTTGAGCGCCACGGCGATATCCACATCGAGCGTCGGTGCGTCGGGCGCCAGCGTTTCGTCATAGGCGTTCTTCACATAGCGGCCTTCATACTCCCTGTACTTTCCGACGTTCACATGGTCGCGCACGAATGCCGGATCGAGATCCTCGATCAGGTAGAACCTGCCGGTGCGGTCCACCATCGGCTGCTCCTTTCCGGCGCGGTCGATCAGGAAGAGCGGCGCGATGCCCGCCTGTTTTGCCACGCGGTTGTCGTCGGCACCGAACGTCGGGGCGATATGCACGATACCCGTACCGTCGGTCGTGGTGACGAAGTCGCCCACAATGACACGGAAGGCGTCGCCCAGCGGCTTCACCCAGGGTATCAGCTGTTCATAACGGACCCCTTCGAGTTCAGGCCCGCGGAAGATCCGGTCATCGACGACGAACGTCCCTTCCATCTTCTTCGTGAAGCAGGACGGCACGAGATCGCGCGCCATGATGACGGTCTGCTCGGCATCCGTATAGGGATTGCGGCACTTCACGCGGACATACTCGATGTTGGGACCGACGGCCAGCGCCGTATTCGAAGGCAGCGTCCAGGGAGTGGTCGTCCAGGCCAGGAAGTAGAGGTCGCCCTCGACACCGTCAAACAGCGCTTCGCTGCGTTCATCCCGGATGACACGGAACTGAGCCGTGCAGGTCGTATCCTTCACGTCGCGGTAGCAGCCCGGCTGGTTCAGCTCGTGTGTCGAGAGTCCCGTGCCGGCTGCCGGCGAATAGGGCTGGATGGTATAGCCCTTATATAGCAGCCCCTTGTCGAAGAGCTGTTTGAGCAGCCACCACAAGGTCTCGATGTATTTGTTGTCGTAGGTGATGTAGGGGTCGTCCATATTGACCCAGTATCCCATGCGGCGCGTCAGGTTCTCCCATACGTCGGTGAACTCCATGACGGCCGTACGACACGTACGGTTGTACTCCTCGATCGAGATTTTCTTGCCGATGTCCTCCTTCGTAATGCCGAGCTTCTTCTCGACGCCCAGCTCCACGGGCAGGCCGTGGGTATCCCATCCGGCCTTTCGATGGACGAGAAAACCCTGCTGGGTCTTATAGCGGCAGATGATATCCTTGATCGTACGCGCCAGGACATGATGGATACCGGGAAGGCCGTTTGCCGATGGCGGGCCTTCGTAAAACACGAATGCAGGGTGTCCTTCACGTGTGGAGATGCTCTTGTGAAACGTATCGTCGGCATCCCACTCCTTGAGCACGTCGGCCGCCAGCTGCGGCAGATCGAGTCCCTTGTACTCTTTGAATTTCATATCGTCAGGGTTTTTTACATGTCAACAGTTCAGTCGGCAAATTTAGGAAAATTATTCGGAAATACGGCAGCCGATTCCTTCAAAAACGCGAGTCAATCCTTCCAAACCGATCAAAATGGGAGCGCCGTGGTTGGAATCCGATTTTTTCGTTATCTTTGTGGGCGTCAAACACACAGATTTCGCTATTCGCAACTACGTATGTTCAAAATATACCTCCGCCTGCTCGGTTTCGTGCGGCCCATCAGCAAATACGCTGTCCCCTACTTCTTCTACTCGATACTCCACGCGGTCTTCAATACGGTCAACTATGTGATGCTCATTCCGATCATCCAGACGATGTTCGATCCGACGTTCGAGTTCGAACCGCTCTACACGCGTCCGGAGATCGCCTTTTCGGAGGTTTCGCTGACGGCATGGCTGCGGTACAGCTACACGATGCTTTTCGGAGAGTACAACCCCATGTACGTATTGATTCTCCTGGCTGCCATCACGGTGCTGATGAACCTGCTGTCGAACACCTTCCGGTATCTGGGGGCCTGGACGGTCGAGAACATGCGCACACGCACGCTGCAGAAGATGCGCAACGAGCTCTTCGACAATGTCATCAATCTCAACGTCGGGTTCTTCAGCGAGCAGCGCAAGGGCGACATCATGTCACGCATCACACAGGATGTGATGGTCGTGCAGTTCTGCATCACCAACACCCTGCAGGTCGCCTTCCGCGAGCCTTTCCTCATCATCGGCTATCTGGTCGCCATGTTCTCCATTTCGTGGGAACTGTCGATCTTCTCGATTCTCTTTCTGCCGCTGGTAGCGCTGCTTATCGGCAGCATCGTCAAGAAGCTGCGTCATCCGGCCATGCAGAGCCAGCAGCGCATGGGCGACATGGTCAGCGTCCTCGACGAATCGCTGTCGGGCGTCAAGCTCATCAAAGGCTACAACGCGGCGGGATACATCCGGCAGAAGTTCTACGACATCAACGCCGAATTTTCACGGCTCACGCTCTCGATGGCACGCCGCCAGCAGCTGGCATCGCCCATGAGTGAATTTTTAGGCATCACGGCCGTCGGCGTAATTCTCGTCTTCGGCGGCATGCTGGTTCTCAACCGTTCGCTCAATGCCGGCGAGTTCGTCGCCTTCATCGCGATGTTCTCGCAGATTACCCGTCCGGTGCGTTCGTTTATCGACCAGTTCGCCAACATCAACCAGGGCGTTGCAGCCGGCGAACGCATTCTCGAACTGCTCGACACGCGAACCGAAGTGCCCGATGCGCCCGATGCCCGCGAACTCGACGGCCTGCACGACAGCATCGAGTTCCGCAACGTGCGCTTCTCGTACGACGGCAGCCGCGAAGTGATCGACGGCGTAAGCTTCACGATCCACAAGGGCGAGACCGTCGCGCTCGTCGGGCCTTCGGGCGGAGGAAAATCGACGCTCAGCGAGTTGATCCCGCGTTTCTACGACACGCAGAGCGGCGATATTCTGATCGACGGCATCTCGATCCGCAACTACACGCAGGAGAGCCTTCGGGAACACATGAGCGTCGTGGCACAGGATACGATCCTCTTCAACGATACGATCGAGAACAACATCTCGCTGGGCAAGCTGGGGGCATCGCACGAAGAGATCGTCGCAGCGGCGAAGGTCGCCAACGCCCACGAGTTCATCATGGAGACCGAAAAGGGGTACCAGACGAACATCGGCGACCGTGGCATGAAACTGTCGGGCGGACAGCGCCAGCGGCTCTCCATCGCGCGGGCCGTGCTGAAGAATCCGGAGATCCTGATCCTCGACGAAGCGACCTCGGCGCTGGATACCGAGAGCGAGAAGCTGGTGCAGGATGCCCTCAACTCGCTGCTTCAGGGACGTACATCGATCGTCATCGCCCACCGGCTTTCGACGGTTCACAACGCCGACAAGATCATCGTCATCGATCACGGGCACATAGCCGAACAGGGTACACACGAAGAGTTGATGGCACGCGGCGGCATCTACGCGAAACTCATCGAGATGCAGAGCGTCTCATAATCTCCGGAGAGCGGTACCGGAAGGCACTGTGCCGGCCGACGATACGCGGGCGGCTCACGGCCGGATATGCGATTTAGACAACAAAAAACCATAAAAATGAAAATCATGACCAGAAACTTCTCTGCAGGCCGTATGCTGATATTGTCGGCGGCACTGTCACTGTTGCTTGCCGCGGCCGTTCCGGCGGAAGCACAGGAAAAAGCGGTTCAGGAGCCCGTTCTTTCGGATCCCGATTCCTGGACGGTGGTATTGATTCCCGATCTGCAAGGCTACGCAAAAAAGGAGTGCAACCAACCGATCATGGAGATCATGACGAGCTGGATCGCCACACATGCCGAGCGGCTCAACACCAAGTTGGTTCTGTGCGTCGGGGATCTCGTCGAGCAGAACGACCGCATCAGCAGCGGCTATTCGGGCGATCAGTCGTCGCACCGGCAATGGGAGGCGACGGCACGGGCCTTCTCGCATCTGGACGGCGTAGTACCCTACATGACCGCTACGGGCAACCATGACTACACCTATACGCGCACGGGTGACCGCCGCACCCATATCGGCGAATACTTCCCCATCGACAAGAACCCGCTCAACCGCAAGATGCTCAGCCAATACGGACTGGACGCACAAGGCAACCACGCCGTCGAGAATGCCGCCTTCGAGTTCCGCAGCCCCGAAGGGATCGACTATCTCTTCCTCAACCTCGAATTCGCACCCCGAGACACGGTGCTGAATTGGGCGCGGTGCATCGTAGGGCTGGAGGAGTACAGGAATCACCGTGTCGTATTGATGACCCACTCCTACCTCGATGCCACGAGCATGCGCATACCGGAAGGTACGGTGCGCGTTACAAGCTACGAGCCGGTCGTGCGCAACGGCAAGATCACGAAATTCAGACAGGAACTGCCCGATGCCAATCAGGGCGAAGCGATCTGGAAGAAACTCGTCTATCCCGCCTCGAACATCGAACTGGTGCTTTGCGGCCACGTTTCGGGATGGGGATTCCGCACGGATCCGAACCGGGCGGGTGTGCCGGTCCATCAGATGCTCTTCGACTCGCAGTCGATGGGCGGCGGCTATGAAGGCAACGGCGGCGACGGCTGGATCCGCATCCTCGAATTTCTGCCGGAGGGCCAGACGGTGCGAGTCATGGCCTTCTCGCCCCTCTGGGCCCGCGCCCCCACCACACGGCAGCATGCCTGGCTGCAGGAGGAGGGAAACCAGTTTACGTTCGAGTTCGGGAAGCGATAGGCCCCGGCCAAACGACATCTCCGCCTCAACGGAGCCGGAGCCGGGACATACGCTGCGGCGACAGGCGACACCTGCGGCTGAAAGGCAACCGACAGCCATCCCCACCCTTGCCTCCGGAGCAGGGAGAAACAACCCCAGTTGAAACGATCAGGACAAAGCGGAGCGGGACAAGTCTTCAACTTGTCCCGCTCCGCTTTGTCGTATTCTCCCGTAAACCGCCGGGTATCGGCGCGGATCAACGTGCCCGCATCTTTTCGAGATAGTGCTTGTATTCGACGGGTGTCACCTTGATGAACTGCGAAACGTACTGATCCCACGCATCGAGCATGCGACGACCGATCGCGCTCTCCGTATGACGGACATGCGCCGCGATAAGCCGATGCAGCTCCTCACGATCCTCCGGATTGTCCAGCAGGGTCAGTTCGATCATCTCCATGTTGCAGTAGTAATCGAAATCGCCGCGCGGATTCCATACGTAAGCGATACCGCCGCTCATTCCGGCCGCGAAATTGCGTCCGGTGCGACCCAGCACCGCCACACGGCCGCCGGTCATATACTCGCAACCGTGATCGCCGACGCCCTCTACCACAGCCGTCGCACCGCTGTTGCGCACGCAGAACCGTTCGCCGACACGCCCGTTGATATAGGCCTCGCCGGCCGTAGCGCCGTAAAGCAGCGTATTTCCGGCGATGACGTTCCCTTCGGCCGCAAAACGCGAACCGACGGGCGGTACGACGACGATACGTCCTCCAGAAAGTCCTTTTCCGAGATAGTCGTTCGCATCGCCTTCGAGCCGGAAGGTCACCCCCGGCGCAAGGAAGGCGCCGAAACTCTGACCGGCGCTGCCGCAGAAGGTCAGCGAGAGGGAACCGGCCGGCAATCCCGTCCTGCCGCATTTCCGCGTGACATAACCGCTGAGCATCGCCCCGACGCTGCGATCCGTATTGGCGATCGGGAAGGTTTGCCCGACGTGCTTCCCTTCGTTGAGAATCCGGTCGGCCAAAGGCAGCAGCTGTCTGTCGAGCACATCAGAGAGCGCATGTTCCTGCGGCTCGCTGAATCGGACGTCGGCGCTGCCCGCAGGATGGAACAACAGACGTCTCAGGTCGAGTCTCGAAGCGATGCTGTCGGCCGGCATCTCACGCTGCCGCAGCAGATCGCTGCGACCGATGAGGTCGTCCAGACGGGTATATCCCATCCGGGCCATCCGGCTGCGCAGATCCTCAGCCAACAGCCGGAAATAGTTGATCAGATGTTCGGCCTTGCCCGTAAAACGCTTGCGCAGTTCGGGGTTCTGCGTTGCAACGCCCATCGGACAGGTATTCGTATGGCATTTGCGCAGCATCCGGCATCCCAGCACAATCAGGGCCGCCGTGCCGAAACCATACTCCTCGGCGCCCAGAAGCGCCTCGACCAACACGTCGTGGGCGCACTTCAGCTGTCCGTCGACCTGCAGGCGCACCCGACCGCGCAGACGGTTCTCGACCAGCGTCTGCTGAATCTCCGCCAGACCGATCTCGACCGGCACGCCGGCATACTTCATCGAATCGGCGGGGCTGGCACCCGTACCGCCGTCGCTGCCGCTGATGAGGATCTTGTCGGCCCTGGCCTTGGCGACACCCGCCGCAATAGTTCCCACGCCGCTCTCGGCGACCAGTTTCACGCTGATCAGCGCTTCGGGGTTGATATTCTTCAGATCGAAGATCAGCTGGGCAAGATCCTCGATCGAATAGATGTCGTGATGGGGCGGCGGCGAGATGAGCGTGATTCCCGGGATCGAATGGCGCGTACGGGCGATCATCTCATCGACCTTGAAGCCGGGCAGCTGACCGCCCTCGCCGGGCTTTGCACCCTGCGCCACCTTGATCTGTATCTCGTCCGCATTGACCAGGTATTCGGCATCGACACCGAAACGTCCCGATGCAACCTGCTTCACGGCGCTGCGCAGCGACGTACCGTCGGGCAGCGGGATGTTGCGGACGGGATCCTCGCCGCCTTCACCCGTATTGCTTTGACCGCAGATACGGTTCATGGCGGCGGCAATCGTCTCGTGCACCTCCTTGCTGATGGCGCCGAACGACATCGCCTCAACGACGAAGCGGCGCATGATCGACTCGGCAGGCTCAACCTCGTCGAGCGACACGGGCGCGCGGTCACTGACAATCTCGATCAGATCGCGCAGGAAACTCGGCGTATCGGCATGCTCCGCATGGCGCGTGAACTCGGCGAACTTCTCCGGATCGCCTGACTGTGCGGCGGCCTGCAACGAGAGGACCGTCTTGGGATTCCAACCGTGAAACTCGCCGTCACGGCGATAGGCGTAACGGCCGATATTCTCAAGCGGCTGTTCGGCGGCTCCGGGAGCGAATCCCAGCGCATGCATCTCCAGTGCACGGCGCGCCACATCATCGAGTCCGATTCCGCCGATCGACGAGATTCCGCCGCCCATGTAACGGTCGAGCAGCTCCTCCCCCACGCCGAGGGGTTCGAACAGCGCCGCGCCGCGATAGCTGCGGATCGTCGAGATGCCCATCTTCGACATGATCTTGAGCATGCCCTTGTCGATGGCCTTGATATAGTGTTGTTCAGCCGCCTCGAAATCGAGCTGGATTTCGCCCGCCGCCGTCATTTTCTTCAGAATGGCAAAGGCCATGTAGGGATTGACGCCGCTGGCACCGTAACCCATCAAAAGCGCCACATGCATCATCTCGCACACCTCGCCGCTCTCGACGATCACGGCGATCTGCGAGCGCTTGCGCCGCGAAATGAGGTAGTGATGGACCGCCGCCATGGCCAACAGCGACGGAATGGCTGCATGCGAGGCATCAATCTCCCGGTCGCTGAGGATCACATAGTTGTACCCGTCATCCACCGCCTTCTCGGCCGCACGGCACAGATCGTCAAGCGCTTTTCCCAACTCCGTTCCGTTGCCGCCGACCGGAAAGAGCATCGGCAGCGTAATGGTACGGAACCCCTTGTATTCGAGGTTGCGCAGGATGTCGAGATCACGGTCGGAGATGATCGGCGACGACATCATCACCACCTTGCACAACTCGGCCGAAGGCTTGAGGATGTTCTTGCGCACGGCGCCGATGTAACTCGTCAGCGACATGACCAACTCCTCGCGGATAGAGTCCATCGGAGGATTGGTTACCTGCGCGAACTGCTGGCGGAAATAGTTGAAGAAACGCTGCGGCTTTTGCGACAGCACCGCCAGCGGCGTATCGTCGCCCATCGAAACGAGCGGTCCGGCCGAAGCCGTTGTCATCGGTCGGAGAATGCGGTCGATCTCCTCCTGATCGTATCCGAACGCCCGCAGCTCCTGTTCGTAGTTTTTCACCTCGTGGGTAACCTTGCGGCCACTGGTGATGTATTTCAGAATGATGCGGTTGTTGTGCAGCCACTCGTCGTAGGGGTGTTCGGAGGCAAGCTGCCGCTTGATCTCGTCATCGGTAAGGATCTGCCCCTGCTCGGTATCGACCATGAGGATCTTGCCCGGTTCGAGCCGCCCCTTCGATTCGATCTCGGCGGCCGGAATATCCAGCACACCCGTCTCGGAGGCGATGACCATCAGCCCGTCGCGCGTAATCAGGTAACGCGCCGGACGCAGGCCGTTCCGGTCGAGCATGCCGCCGGCATAACGGCCGTCGGAGAAGATGATTGCCGCGGGACCGTCCCAGGGGGCCATGAAGATCGAGTGATATTCGTAGTAGCTTTTGAGTTTCTTCGACAAGGGGTTCTTCTCGTTGAAACTCTCCGGCACGAGCATCGTCAGCGCATGCGGCAGCGACATGCCGCCGCGCAGGAAGAACTCCAGCGCATTGTCGAACGACGCGCTGTCGCTCATCCCGGGCTGGATGATCGGGCCGAGACCGCCCTCGGTGTTTCCGGCGAAGTCGGGATGAAGCACCGCTTCGCGCGTCCCCATCCAGAGCCGGTTGCCGCGTATGGTATTGATTTCACCGTTGTGGCCGATCAGACGGAAGGGCTGTGCAAGGCTCCACGTCGGAAAGGTATTGGTCGAAAAACGCGAATGGACCAGTGCGATGGCACTCGAGAAATAGGGACTCTGGAGATCGGTAAAGTAGTGCCGCAGCTGCCGCGACGACAACATCCCCTTATATACAAGGGTGCGCGTCGAGAGACTTGCGATGTAACAGCTGCGCTTGTCGTGCACGGCCGACGATTCCAGACGGTACTCGATGCGCTTGCGAACCACATACAGCAACTCTTCGAGCCGCTGCTGGTCGTCACATCCGACAATGAAGAACTGCCAGATGTCGGGTTCGGTAGCCGCGGCATCGGCTCCGAGCACGGAGCTGTCCACAGGGACCTTCCGCGAGGCCATCAATTTGAGACCCTGCTCCTCGACGACCTCCGTCATCAGCCGCATGAAGATGCGTTTGTCCTCGTCGTCGCGGGGCAGGAATACCATGCCGACCCCGTAACGGCCCTTCTCGGGCACGGGAATACCGTTCAGGAGGATGAATTCGTGCGGAATCTGCACCAGGATTCCCGCTCCGTCACCGGTTTTGTTGTCGGAACCTTCGGCGCCGCGATGGGCCATGTGTTCGAGGACGCTGAGTCCCTGATCCACAACCGAATGATACTTGTTTCCGTTAATATTCACGACGAGGCCAACGCCGCAGGCGTCATGCTCGTATTCCGGACAATAGAGACCCTGGTCCGGCAAGGCATGATGTTCTCTGTTCATAAGGCAACCTATCTAACCTCACAAAGATAGTGATTTTTGAAAAGAATTGAAATACCCCGCCCGATTATTTTCAAATATTTTAATAACATTTTTTCATCCGCAGCACCGGACACGAACGAAAAAACGGAGGGAGCTGCAATCGCAACTCCCTCGATATCAATACTAAACAATTGACAAAAGTCCTGTTTCAGTTCGAAACCTCCCGTCTCAGAACTCCGCCTTGCGACGCCCCCAGTTGAACAGCGGCAGGAGGAACGAAACGACCGACGCACCGAACCAGAAGAGGGCGGCCGAGGAGAAATCGTAATGATAAACGACCTCGCCGGCCGCATCGAGACTCTCCGTGACATGCGAATTGATCAGCCAGCCGCTGACCACATCCTGCATACCGGCCGCCGCATAGGAGGCGATACCGACGACGCCCAACGCTGCACCGGTCGCCTTCCGGGGCACGATATCGACCGCCATCAACCCGCCGAGGAAACAGATCAGCACACCGATCGCGATACCGAAGAGGATCATGCTGAGCATGTTGAGCCACAACGAGTTTCCGCCGAACAGGAAGAGCGCGAGGGCCACGCTGTTCAACACGCCGAACAACAGGGCCGGATAGTTGAGGTTGCCGCGGAAGACCTTTTCGGCAAACCAGCCGGAGAAGACCGTACCGATGACACCGAGGATCGTATTGATGCTGATGACCGAGATGGCCTGCGCATCGGTGAACTCCTTGGCCTCCTGCAGGAAGAGAATTCCCCAGCTGTTGACGGCATAGCGGCTCACATACATGAAGGCACTTGCAGCGGCCAGCACCCAGACGGCCGGCGTAACGAGCACGCGCCGCTGAATGTCGCGGACCGACATGCCGGAGGGCGTTTCGGCCTTTTCATGCGACAACACCTCGATCGACGGCAAACCCTCCGATTCGGGGGTATCATGCATCAGACAGAGGATCAGCACGACGCCCAACGCACCGGCGAGCGCCGAGCCGAAAAATCCCCACTGCCAGCCGCAGACGGAGACGACGCTTCCGACAAAGACGAAAGACAAGCCCTCACCGAAATTGTGGCTCGCAGAGAAGAAACCGTAATAACGGCCGCGTTTTGCAAGGGGATACCAGCGCGACAGCGCGATGATGGCCGGGGCGGCACCCATCGACTGGCTCCAGCCGTTCAACCCCCAGAGGATCGCAAAGACGACGAAAATGACGGCCGTAGGCATCCAACCGCCCGCCATACCCAATATTCCCATCAACAGATTGGCCAGCGTCGAGACGATCAGCCCCGTGGCCATGAAGCGCCGGATGTTGCAGTAGTCGGCAATGAATCCGTTGACGAACTTTCCGATGGCATAGGCGAAGAGCAGCGCCGAACCGATGATTCCCAACTGCGTGGCATCGAGCATTCCGCTGTCGAGAATCGGCTTTTTCATGACGTTGAGACTCGTCCGGCAGACATAATAGAGACTGTAGCCGAAGGTTCCGGCCAGGAAGCTCTGCCAGCTGAGCTTGCGATAGAGCCGACGACGGTCGTCGTCGGAGAGATCCCCCCGGCTCACCGGAGCCGAGATGGCATAGAATCGGCGAATCTTGGCAAACATGCTTTCAACGGTTAATCATGCAGCCCTTTCGACCGCAAATACGACAACAACAGCTCGGGGCGGTCGGTCTGAATGATCGTGGCCCCCATGTCAAGCACCTTGTCATACGCCTCAACACCCTGCTCAAAAGCGTAATCGTCATACATGCCGGCCTCTTCGCCACCGCACAACGACGGCCACAGCGTATTGACCCACAGTTTCGAACCGCCCTCAACGATCTCGCGGGCACAACGTTCGACCTCTTCCGAAGGCTTCTGCCAGCAGAGTTCACAGGCCAGAGGCACCTCGCCGGCACTGCGATAGGTTTCATAGAGTGCCTGTCCGGCCGGTTTCTGGATATCGATGATGGGCATGTACATCAACGCCTGCGAGTGGGAGGCGAGCTTTTTCTCCACCTCCTCGAGGCTTTTCTTTCCCTTGATGAGCACCTGATCGACCATATCGAGCTCCTCGGCGATGGCCAGCACCTCGTCGTAATATTCGTAGCCCTGATCGACATTCACCACAATACGATTCTTGCAGCAGGCGAGCGCCTCGCGCAGCGTCGGCACCCGGTAGTGCGTCACGGCCGCATGATGGGCCGTGCGGAGCCGGCAGCCGGCAATCGAGTCATAGGTAATCTCCGAGACACGGCCGTGCCCCGTCGTCGTACGGTCGATCGTACGGTCATGCATGAGCACCAACACACTGTCGGAGGTCATCTTCAGATCCAGCTCCATGACATCGACACCCATACGGATGACGCTTTCGATGGCGCCGATCGAGTTTTCGGGATAGTTGCGCCAGTCGCCGCGATGCGCGACAACCAGTACCCGACGGGATACGGGATTATGAATCTCCGCAGCAATGCGATCCGCGCGGGATCCCTCTTCAACATCGTTTGCACCGCACGCGCCAAGCAGCAGCGCAAACACGAACAACAGCTTTTTCATATCGTTTAAGGTTAGCAGTTTCAACAACACGTTCGACCCGTACCGCATCAGTCGTACCAGCGCCATACGATCCGCACGGCGGGATCTTCAGCCATGTCATTGGGATTCGTTCCGGCAACCCCCTCCGGCACGGCCATCCCCAACGCAGCAAAATGGCGGGTCCAGTAGTCCGGCATCGAACCGTCGGCCGCACGGAACGTCATCGGCCGGCTGCGGAACAGGTGCGTCGAATCATCGGCCGCGAGGAAGCACTCCCAGACCAGTTCGCTGCAATAGAGCTTTCCGTTGTCGGGCAGGAAATCGTCGTCATACGGAAGCCCCACCCGTGCATGAGCCCGTTGCAACGCCCGCGCCACCAGGCTCGAATCCACCGCCCCGACACGTCCCGCCGCTACCAGCGGCCGGCCGTCACGTTCGGCAGCCCGCGCCATGAACGCCGCCAACGGCGTTACGGTCACCGCCTTCCCGATCGCCTCGACGACATACAGGCTGTCTCCGCGCCGTTCGACAATTCCGACATGGGTAAAGTTCACGGCGCCGTCATGTCCCGTCGCCGCGACGATCGCATCGGCCATCTCCTCCGACCGGGTCTGCTGAAAAAGCAGATCTCCCGTGCGAAGCGTCACCCAGCCGGCACAAGCGCCCGTACAGGCACCAGTCCAACCTGCCGCCGCCACAACGACAAGGACCGCAATCGCCCAATGCCGCATGCTGCGTCCATCCACCCGGCGGGTTCCGTCAACTCCCCTCATCCTCATCTACGACTTTTTCTCCAACGGCGCAGGACGGTCGGAAATACCCTTCCGAGCCTCCTCGCAATCCTTTTCGCTCCGCTCCTTGTCGTCCTCCTCCCAGTCGAACCACTCGAAATGCGTTGCGTCGTCCAGTGTAAAACGGGTATAGGTTATCGGCAGTCCGCGATCGAGAAACATCTGCTCGTAGGCGGTCTTGATCGAGAGCACCTTGTCGGCAAATCCCGAACCGTAGATGTCGGGATTCGAGACCTCGCACCGCAATCCGCAGCGACGAATCACCTCGCCGGTGTAACGGTACAGATGCTGCGAATCGGTCTTGAGATTGATCCAGCCTCCGGGTGCAAGGAACTGCGCATAACAGTCCAGGAAGAGCGGGGAGGTAAGCCGCTTCTTGGCCCGGCGGGTCTTGAGCTGCGGGTCGGGAAAGGTGATCCACAACTCGGAGACCTCGCCCGGAGCGAAAAAGGAGTTGATGAACTCGATGCGTGTGCGCAGGAACCCCACATTGGACATCTCCCGCTGCGTGGCCGTCTTGGCACCGCGCCACATCCGTGCACCCTTGATATCGACCCCGATGTAGTTGCGCGAAGGGTCGTCGGCAGCCAGTGCCACCGTATATTCCCCCTTTCCGCAACCCAGCTCGAGAACTATCGGATGATCGTTATGGAAGAACTCGGCGTTCCACCGCCCCTTCAGGGGATGATCCTTCCGGAAAATCTCCTCGAATTCAGGTTGTACGAGACACCGGAACGTCCGATTTTCAGCAAATTTCTTGAGTTTGTCCTTTCCCACTTCTCAGTCAGCTCTATTCTGTTCGCTTTCAACAATATCCAGACCGACCGCCTCGATGCCGCGCACGGATTCCAACGGACGGATCGTCAACGAGTATTCGCCACAACGGTCCAGCACGGCGTTCCGCCGATACGGCACGACCGTATCACGCAGGAGCGGAGCCGGAGCCGGTCGCCGTACGACCTGCAGCGTAAAGCGCTCGGAACACCGGATCGAATCGGGGGCGACGGTTATCAGCTCCAGATCGACGGCCGGCACATCAAAAGCGCCGTCATAACGCACCACCAGCCGGAGATCGCACGCCGACAAGGTATCGGCATTGGTAAAACGGACCGTTACCGGCTCCGTCCACCCTGTCGGATCGACATCGGCCACTACGGTCCGGTGTGGCGAAAGGCATCCGGCCATTACCCCTGCGAATGCCACGACCGCCCCCATTCTGCATCTCTCACCGATTCGTCGGTACACACTGCTCATCCGGGAAATCTCCTTCGTTTTTCACACGCCTCGATCCGCACATCTGCACAAGGACAGGCAGGTTCCGGCCCTCCGCTTTGCGAGATCCTCGCCCGCAATTCCGCTGTTTTTCCATTCGACCGGCATCCAATGCTGTCCGCTACTCCGCCTATACTTCGCTACCCCCCCCTCCTCGGATTCAACGATCCGCCCGGCCCACAAGCCGGACGAAAGGATCGGATCATCAATGTTGAGTATCCTTACCGCCCTCCTCAGAGGCATTGCGCGACACCTTCTGTTGACCTTCCGCACCGTTCGGACGACGGTTGCGGCCGCGATCGCCACGCCCGCCGCCATTGCGGCCCTCTCCATTGCGGGCTTCCCCGTTGCGACCCTCTCCGTTGCGGCCCTCACCACCGCGACCGCCGTTTCCGCGACGACCGTTCCGACGATCTCCGCGCGGACGATTCTCGTTGCGCGGAGCAGACGGCTGTTGAGTGTTTCCGCCCGCTTCGCCGTTCCGTTCCGCCACCGGATTTTCCGAAGAATCGGTCCGGGGACGACGTTCCGGACGTTGCTGTGAACGGTTTCCGTTCCGTTCCGCTCCGGCCTGCGGCCCGTCCTTTGCACCTGCCGCATCAGACGATTCCGCCCGGGAAGCCGCACCCTCCGATGTCGAAACATCGTTTTTGCGTCCTCCGCGCCGCCGCTTGTTGCGGCGCTTGCCGTCGAAGCGCGTAATGCTGTCCTCCTCCGAGCGGAAAGAGGGTTCCTCCGCCGTCCGGGGAGTATCGCTGTCATCCAACAACCGCTCCACCTTCTGACCGGCCCGGTTGAGCGCCTGGATCTCCTTCACCCGCTCGACCGACAGCGTAACGGCATTCACCAGCGCATCCCTGCTGCTGCTGAACTGCATCGTCCGTGCCAGGATATCGCTCTTGACGAGATAATATTCACCGTCGAGAGCCTGCAGCGGCTCCTTGACACGCGGGAAATCGCGCCGCGCATCGGCATAGGTGTCGTATTCATACATCAGACAACACTTCAGTTTGGAGCATTGTCCGGCCAGTTTCTGCGGATTGAGCGAGAGCTCCTGCATCCGCGCGGCATTGGTCGTGACGCTCGAAAAACTCGAGATCCACGATGCACAGCAGAGTTCTCGTCCGCAGGCTCCCAGACCTCCGATACGACCGGCTTCCTGACGGGCGCCGATCTGCTTCATCTCGATCCGGATATGGAACTGCTCGGCGAAGACCTTGATCAATTCACGGAAATCGACCCGTTCATCGGCGATGTAATAGAAGATGGCCTTGATCTTGTCGCCCTGATACTCGACATCGCCGATCTTCATGTTGAGACCCATGTCGGCGGCAATCTGCCGCGAACGGATCATCGTTTCGTGTTCGAGGGCAATAGCCTCCTGCCAGCGTTCGATATCATAGGGTTTTGCCTTGCGGTAGATCTTCTTGAACTCGCCGTTATAGGGGTTGAAACCGGTCCGTTTCATCTGCTTGGCCACCATGTCTCCCGTAAGCGAAACGACGCCGATGTCGTGGCCGGGCGAGGCCTCGACGGCGACGATGTCACCGACGGCAAGCTGCAGGTTGTTGACATTCTGATAATAGGAGCGGCGCGTATTCTTGAAGCGCACCTCGAAGATATCGGTAGGCAGATGATCGGGATATTCGGCCATCCAGGGTGTTTCGTGGAGTTTGAAGCACCCCTCGCAGACGGAGGCGCGGCACTCCTCTTCACAGTTGCAGAAGGCTACGCCCCGACCGATCTCCGGTTTATTTTTGCAATTACAGGACATTCTTTCGGTATTTTAGCCACAAATATAGTAATTTTTCAACGGAAACTCAACAACCCGGCCATACGATTTGACACGCCGGAGTCAGAAAAAAGAGGCCGGAACCGTTGTTCCGACCTTGTAACACGGATTGCAGCATCTCCGCGACGGATCTATATGGACGAGCTCTCGCTGCGCAGACGCCGCAGGTCGCGCCGTATCCGGGACAAATAGAGCACGGCAGCCGTCGTAAGCCCCACGATATAGCCGATATAGAGTCCCCACGGGCCCAGATTCAGCACAAAACCGCAGAGGTAGCCTACCGGCAGATTCAACACCCAATAGGCCGTCAAGGCCAGCGGCATGATGATCTTTACATCCTGCACGCCGCGCAATACGCCCACCGAGATATTCTGAATGCCGTCCGAAAGCTGATACAGGGCGATCAATATGAGCATCTGCGAAGTCAGGGCGATCACTTCGGGGTTGGTGGTAAAGAGATGCGGAATCACGCCGCGCAGCGTGATGAAGAGCAATGCCGCGAAGAGGGTCCAGGCCATGACGATATGCAGGGCCGCTTTTGCCGCCCGGCCCAACTCTTCTAAACGCCGGGCGCCGTAGCAGTGGGAGATCCGGATTGTCGTGGCGGCGCCGACGGCCGTAACGATCATGAAGGCAAAATTTCCCATCGTCATCGAGATCTGGTTGGCGCCGATGGCGACAGCGTTGAACCACCCCATCATGATGCCGGTAAAGACAAACGCCGAGGCTTCGAGGAACATTTGCCCGGAGATCGGCACCCCCATCCGGACCAGCTGCCAGACATTGCGCCACGAATAACGCACCACGGGCAGCAGTGCGGCATATTCACGCAAACGGCTGTGACGATAAAAATACCAGATCGCCGCCAGCGGCATGGCTATGCGGGAGATGAGCGTGGCCAAACCGGCACCCACTACGCCCATGGATTCCGCGCCGCAGTGTCCGAAGATAAGCACCCAGTTGAGACCCACATTCAACACGTTGCATGCCAGCACGATAACCATCGACACGACGGTATTCCCGACGCCCTCGAGAAACTGTTTGAAGGCATAGAAGAGCATCAGGGCCGGCATGCCGTATGCCATGAGCCTGTAATAAGGAATGGCCATATCGACGACCTCCTTCGGCTGTCCCATATGGTACATCAACGGAATGATGGCCAGCTGTATGGCGGCGATCAGGATCCCCAAAGCCAGATAGAAGATGATCCCGTTTTTAAAATACTCCGTGGCACCGCGTTTGTCCTCCTGTGCGAAACGTTCACCAACGAGCGGTGTGAGGCCCAGCGTCAGCCCCATCCCCGTAATGAAGAGGATGAAATAGACCGAACCGCCGAAGGCGACGGCTGCCAACGGCAGCGGGTCGTTGCCGCCGAAACGGCCCACCATGGCATTGTCCGCAATCTGCACGAAGATCTGTCCCACCTGAGAGAGGACGACAGGGAAGGCCAGCTTCAGATTGGCCCGATATTGCTCCTTATAACGAGAAAAACTGTACATGAGGGTACAAAGATAGGAAAAGTCGCGTGCAGAGACAAATGAAAAGGCATGATTGGATTCGATTCCGGCGGAACAGGACATTCCGGAGCACTGCAACACCTGCCAGATCGACCTCGGACGTTGCGACAGCCGACGGGAAGGGAGCCGTCATCATGAAGCCGGAACGGTCGAAACGGGATCCCCGACACGGAATCTACGGGCACGAGAAATCGAGGAATTCACGGACCCGAGGGAGGGTCCGCCTCGGCTCGGAATTCCGGCATCAGCGGGGAGTTCCTGACCTTCGGAGCAGCCACAAGGCTCTTTTTCCCGCACTCCCGGTCAGCGATCGAACCGGACATATTCCGCATAGACGATCCGCGTATGGGGATTCGAGGAGACGATCTCCTGCCGGACGGCTTTCGTACCGAAGCGGAAGAAGAGGAACCGGCGCGGCACGCGGTGAATGACCTGCCGCAGGGTATCGACACTCTCCACACGACAGACGACCGAATCGTTTGCAATACGGCCCTCGACCGTCACCCATGCATCGCGCCAACGGAACGTCCGGCCGGACCATGCGGCGAGCGATGCCGCGACGCGCGACGTATCGCACAGGGGTTCCGCCGGGAGGTGACGGATGACCGTATCGTGCAGGGGTGCACGGAATTCGACGGCGGAGTGCGTGGCGCTCACGGCCATTGCTTCGACCCGCCGCAACCGGATACCCAACTGGCGGATGCGCTCCGCGTCACCGGCCCGCAGCCGTTCGAATTCTCGACAGCGCAGCTGCAGCACCTCAACCGAGGCGGCAGCTTCGTCTGCCTGTGTACGGTAATGGTCGATCTGTGACATCAACGCACGCTGGTTGCGTTGCAGACGTGTGTTTTCCGCGCCGTAACGCCGCCAGATCCCCACCAGCAGCAACGACACGACAACAGCATAAAGAATCAGATATTTTTTCATACGGACGGTTTTTCGTGCAAGATACAACTGCACGCTGCCGCCGTGTTTCTATTTTTCGGGAAAATCCGTGCCGCCGCAGGCCGCCAGAGCGCCGGCGACACGTTCGGCCACCAGCGAGAGATAGAGCCGATCGCCGCACGATGCGACCGCGCTGACACCTTCACAGTCAAAGGCAAAGAGCTCATCGTAACGATCGAGCAGCGCAGCCTCCACCGGCCGGTCAACAACCTGCAGGCCGGCTTTTCGGGCAGCCTTGAGCACCAACTGACGTTCAACTTCGGCCGCATCGCACGCAGCATGAATCACATCGTCGCGCACGGCGAACAACGGAGCGTCGTCCGCACGCTGCAACACGCCGTCGGCATCGCACCACAGCGCGACATGCGCACCACGGCGCCGGGCCTCCGTCCGGGCCCAGCGAACCGTCTCGTAGTGGGCCGAGGTGGGCCACTCCGCCCGGTAGCAGGAACAGGGGACGACAACCGCCGTCGGGCGGAGACTCCGCAACGCATATTCACGATACAACGATACGCCGTCGGCCATCAGGAGACGGGTGCCGTCGGCATGCAGACGCAGCGTAACCACCGCCCCGCCCGCCGGATAGCCGTTGAGACGCAGCAGCTCGGCGATTTCCGCGGCGATCTGCGCCTTCTGCGGCCGCCAGATCCGTCCGAAAAGCGCACGGGCCCCCTCGCTCAACACGACCAGATGGGCGTCGAGATGCAGCGCCCGTCCGTCGATGGTCCGCATGCGTTGATAGAGATAGACCCCCTCCGGCAGTCCTCCCGACAACGGCACCGCACGTCCATCGACAAGTGCAAAATCGTGTTTCGGATTTGTGGTCATGTTCTCACCTGCGTCATTCGTTCCTTCCATCAAACTTATGCCGCCGGCCCGGTCAATCATTCAGGCCAAAACCGGCAAAAAAGCCCTCCCATACCCCTTCGGCACCTCGTTACAAGGTCAGGATCTTCAACAACAGCTCGCGCAACAGTTCACCGTCCGAAGCGCCGCCGGCATCGATCCCCTTGCTTTTGGCATCGTACTCGCGCAGCAGGCCCAACACGCCGAAGACCTTGTTGTTGGGCCAACGGGGCATCGCCTGCCGGAGCTCATTGATCGCAAAGGTATTGCCGACCTTCAGCGCACGCATCAGTTCGGCCTCCGAGGGCGGCGGAGTCTTGCGCCGCCGCGACAGCCAATAGAGATAGTTGAGGATGAAGAGCTGCCGGAACTGTCCGAAGAGCGCAATGATCGTCACCAGCAGCGGATACTCCTTTGGATTGCGGCCGAAATGGTCGGCGATGCGCAGCGATCGTGCCATGTCGCGTGCCAGCACGGCCTTGCAGAGCTCGAAATTGTTGTACTCCTTCGAGATGCCGATGTTGTTTTCGATGTCGTTGTCGGTGATCCGCGTCGTGCCCTGCGGCAGCGAGACGAAGAGCTTGTCCAGTTCATTGACGATCTTCGCCACGTCGGTGCCCAGATGGTCGGTCAACATCGACAGCGCCTTCTCGTCGATACGGCAGCCCCTGTCGGCAATATACGACGACAGCCAGCCGCCGATCTCGTAATCGCGCGGGCGCACCGATTCGAAGACCACGCCCTGCGCCGACGCCTGCCTGTAGAACGCCGACCGCTTATCGACGCCCTTCTCCTTGTGGCAAACAATCAGAATGGTTGTCGGCTGCGGCTTCTGCACATAGAGCGCAAGTTTGTCGATCTGCCGCAGCTGCTGGGCCTCCTTGACGATCACCACCTCGTAGGAGCCCATCATGGGCATCTGCCGGCAGAGGTTGACGACCTGCCCGCCGTCGCTGTCGCGGCCATAGATGACGATCTGGTTGAAGGCCCGTTCGGCCTCGTTGAGAATCGTTGCGGCAAGACGGTCGCACAAGGCATCGATGAAGTAGGACTCCTCGCCCATGAGCAGATAGACCGGAGCGAAACATCGTGCGGCAATATCGGCACACAGGCGGTCGAAGGCCGCGACCGAATCACGGAAACGGAGTGTGGATTTTGCCATGCTCAGACGATCTCTTTGGTGATACGCAGGACGTTTTCAGTGGTGTCGGTCAGACGGTACCGGTCGTCGATCCGCCGGCCGACGAGCCAGACGATGTCGTCGCCCGAGACAAGGACGAACTGCCGCTGTTTTTCAGGCAGCGAGACCTTGTGGTCGATCAGGTAATCGCTGATCTTCTTGCGACCCTCCATTCCGAAGGGGATGAACCAGTCGCCCTCGCGCCAGCGACGCAGCACAAGGGGATATTGCAGCCGGTCGGCATCGAGCAGGGCGATCTGCTCGGGCACGTCAAAGACACGGATATCGTCGATGCTGCACGTCTCGTAATAGAGCACCGAATTGCCGCAGTAGCTGCGGGCATCGCCGCGTTCGACCATCACCTCGCAGACATCGTCGGGAGCAATGGGACCGACGAGGATTCTGCCGCGATCCACCACCGCGACATACTCCCGCGCATAGAAGCGTCGTCCGGATACCTCCTGCGACAGGGCCCTGCAAATGGCGTCGCAGACATCTCCCTTGAAGCCGTATTGGGAGTTGAGCAGTTCATAGACGGCAAAGTTGCGCGGATAGGCCGCTTCGATCCGTTCGACATGGATCGTTGCGATGCCGTCGGCCTCGGTCACGACATCCTGCCGCATGTGCGCCACGGCCGCCTCGATGAAGAGTTGTGCCTCGGTCAACCGCTCGATATTGTGACGCATCAGATCCGTGAATTTGGGATTAATCTCGCGGATACGGGGGATCAGCCCCAACCGGATCTTGTTGCGCAGGTACTTCGTCGAACGGTTCGACGAATCCTCACGGAAAGGGATCTTGTGTGCGACGGCGAATTCGAGGATCTCGCGCCGCGATGCAAACGACAGGGGGCGCACCACATGCCCGTTACGCGTACTGATTCCGGTCAATCCGCGCAGCCCCGTACCGCGCAGGAGATTGATGAAGAAGGTCTCGATCGAGTCGTCGGCATGGTGGGCGACGGCAATCGCGGCATAACCGT
>CALUOX010000029.1 GCA_944322375.1 uncultured Alistipes sp. | reverse complement strand
ATTCACTGCGACATGACGCTCTTCGGACACCGGCACCACCCGTTTGCCGCGGTAAGTGAAACGGCCGCCCGTTGCAGCATCACCTTCGGGGCACCGAGCAAGACGTTCAATATCGCCGGAGTTGTCAGTTCCTACGCCATTGTCCCCGACGAGACGTTGCGCAACCGCTTCTTCGGGTGGCTCGAAGCCGGAGAGTTCGATGAGGCGCCGCTCCTCCCGGTCGTAGCGACCGAGGCGGCCTATACCCCGGAGGGCGAAGCATGGCGGCAGGAGATGCTCCGCCATGTCGAGACGAACGTCGAACTCGTCGAGACCTTTTTACAGCGATACATTCCGAAGATTCGGGCCATCCGTCCCCAGGCGTCGTTTCTGATCTGGCTCGACTGCCGGCAGTTGGGGCTGGCCCACGAGGTGCTGATCGATCTCTTTGTGAACCGGGCCCGACTGGCGCTCAACGACGGCGAAATGTTCGGTCCGGGTGGGGAGGGGCACATGCGCATGAACGTTGCTCTGCCCCGGGCACGGCTCGCCGAGGCTCTCGAACGGTTGAAGCAGGCGGTCGAAAGTCTTTGAGCCCGAAATCTCATCTCCCTGTCGGGCGCACAACTCTCCACCTCGAAGGTTTGGAAAGTCGGTGGATTTATATTACTTTTGTGTCGCAAAAAACGGGCTCCCGGATCTTGCTTTCGACAGAAGGAACGGTCAAGAAAGTTGGAGTGAGGGGGAGGGGTCGGAAAATCGGAATGGTTCCGTAGCTCAGTTGGATAGAGCAACAGCCTTCTAAGCTGTGGGTCTTGGGTTCGAATCCCAACGGAATCACGTGAAGGAACCGCACGTGACGTGCAGGAGTCAACTCCATTGCTCCTCGGAGGAGGGGGGGGGTAGGGGACAGGCACGATCAAGCGTCTGCAATTCACCTTCATACGTCTCTGTCTGGTCATACGGCATCTTCGGGCTGGCCGTTCCCGTATGATGAATTCATTCCGGTTTCGAAATCCTTGCGTATTCGCAAAATTTTTTATAGCTTGCCGATGGAATCGTTCAGATGAAATTCCATTCACATTTTTTACTCCGTATGAAAAAAATATCGAGAAAACTTTTCCTGAAAAAAACAGCGGCAGGACTGGCGGCGCTGGCGGCATCTCCCGTACTGTTTTCGTGCGACGGGTCGGACGTCGATGATCGGGAGATCCGTAAGGTCGCTCCGCTTGCAGGCGAATACGACGTTGTAATTGCCGGCGGCGGTCCGGCGGGATTCATCGCGGCGATCGCGGCGGCACGGCAGGGAGCCAAAACGGCGGTCATCGAACGCTACGGGTTCTTCGGCGGCATGGCCACAATCGGCTATGTGGCGCCGATCAGCGTCTTTGCCCGCAACAATGAACTGGTTATCGGCGGTATCCCTTGGGAATTTGTCAAACGTCTGGAGTCGATGGGCGGAGCCTTCATCGAATGGCCCAAAGCCAATATCGATTTCGACATCGAACTCTACAAGCTCTGCTGCCAGCGAATGATCTGCGAGGCCGGTGTGGATATGTACATGCACTCGGCGATGATCGGTTGCGAGATGGTCGGGAAGAGTATCGAGACGGTGATCATCGAAAATAAAAACGGGCTTGAGACGCTCGCGGCCAAGGTCTTCATCGACTGTACGGGCGACGCGGATCTGGCCCATATGGCCAATGTCCCGATGCAGCCGAATCCGGACGGCGAGTTGCAGCCCGCATCGTTCTGTTTCATCCTGTCGGGGGTCGATACCGAAAGCGAGCTGCTGAAAAATTGCATGTATCACAACGGTCTCAACGGGCCGAGCCAATGCAAGCCGGTTCGCGAGAAGCTGCTTGCGATGAAGTCCGCCGGAGCGGATCTGCCGGATTTCGGAGGCCCCTGGTTCAACAACGTCCTGCACAGCGGCAGCGTAGCCGTGAATATCACGCGCCGGGCAACCGACTCCACCGACAACCGTAATTTCAGTGCTGTAGAGTGTCAGCTCCGCGAAGACATATTCAACTTCGTCCGTATTCTCAAAGAGAATTTTGCCGAATTCAGGAATGCCTATGTTTCATCCACCGCACCGCAGGCCGGCGTGCGCGAATCGAGACGCATATGCGGCGTACATACGGTAACGGCTGATGAATATGTGAACGCCTACCGTTACGAGGACAGCGTCTCCAGAGGAATCCATCCCATTGACATCCATGCGAGCGAAGGTACGCATCAGATACGGATCGACCTTGAAAAACCGGCATATGTTCCCTATCGCGCCCTTGTTGCGCCGAAGTATCCGAACCTGCTTGTCGCGGGCCGCTGTCTGTCGGCCGACCGTCAGGCATTGGCCTCGCTGCGGGTCATGGCCAGCTGCATGGGTACGGGGCAGGCGGCCGGCGTGGCCGCCGCGCAGAGCATCACGGAACACTGTTCCGTGCAGTCGGTCAACACGGAGAAACTCGTTGCGACCTTGAAAGAGTTGGGTGCGGTTCTTTGATACAATAAATCGACAGAGTTCATCACACACCCATTCGTGAGACTCATCTTGAGAAACTGACAAGCCAATAAAATCCGCATTTGTGCTTTTGAAAAGAGAGTTCGGTTCAACAATGTCGAACCGAACTCTCTTTTATGGGAATCAATAATTGTCTGTCAAAGAAGCAGAAAGAATTTTTTCGATCTTTATCCACCCCTCTTTGACATGGCAAATCAGGGTTTGCGGGCTTCGAACCGATAAATGCCCGATCCGACGGCATAGACCTTGCAACCCTCCCTGTAACCGAGGTATTCGATTCCCGGCACCTCGGCAACGGGGCGGTTGCTCTCATAGACGGCATCCTCTTCGGCGGCCGGCACCCAGATCGTCGAGGTCGTATTGGCCGGAATCTCGGCCAGCAGTTCGAAACCCTGTGTCGTCTTCGACCACTCGCTGCGAATCTCGCCATAGGGCGAATCGAAACGCACGCGGGCCATGTTCAGATCCCCGACCACGTTGGGATGAATCACCGATTCCTTGTAGGCCAAAGCCCCTTCGGCCCGCTGAATACCGCCTACATGCGTGTAGAGCCACTGCATGAGGTGCCCCAGCATGAAATGGTTCTGCGACTTGTTGCGAACCACCTGCCACGACTCCGGCAAGGCCGTAGCGCCCTGCGCCAGCATGTAGCCGTAACCATAGACATCGTAACGCGAATTCATGTCGAAGATCACGTCCGACCGTCCGCCCGCTTCAAGCGCCCGCAGGATATAGGTATATCCCACGTCACCGCCCGTCAGGCCGTTTCCGCGGCTGCGGATATCCTTCACGATATTGTCCAGCACCCCTTGCCGGTATTCCGGATCGACAAGACCCGCACACAGGGCGATGGCATTTGCCGTCTGGCTGTTGCGGTCGTAATAACAACCCTCCTTATGGAAGAATTTTTCGTTGTACGACCGACGGATATCGTCCGCCAGCTTCCGCCAGCGTTTCACATCCTCATTCCGGCCGAGCAGCTCCGCACCCTTGGCCATTGCCAGCGCATCCATGTAGTAGATCGGTGTGGCCGTAGCGGCCAGCGACGACAGCTGCGCGCGTCCGGGCATCTTCGGACCCAGATCGAACCAGTCGCCCAACCCGTGCGAGAGAATATGGTCTTCGGCCTTCGTGCCCAGATACTCCACATAGCGGCCCATCGCCTCGTAGTGTTTACGCAGCATCGTACCGTCGCCATAGTATTCATAAAGGTAAAGCGGTGTCAGGATAAAGGCGCTGCCCCATTCGGGCGAATCGCGGAATCCGTCGAGAAAAACCGCGTATTCCGGTGCGATGTCGGGGATCAGACCGTCGGGCAGCTGCGCCATCTCCATGTCGTCGAGCATCTTCTCGTAGAGACTGAAGACATTGAACGTATATTGCAGCGATCCGAACATCAGATGCAGCTGCTCCAGCCACGGCAGTTTCTCCCGATGGGGACAATCGGTCAGATAGCTCACCATGTTTCCCTTGATGCCCCAGCCGATGAGCCGCTGCGTCTTGTTGAGCAGGTCGTTCGAGCAGACGAAGCTGCCGGTCTCGGGCGTCGAATTGCGGATGTGCAGCCCCCGCACATCGACGATCTCGGGCAGCCCCTCGGGATTGGGCTCACCCGCAGGCACGGCGCCGCTGACGAGCACGTAACGGAATCCGTGATAGGTAAACTGCGGCTGCCAGGTCTCCGGCTCGTCATCGCCGCGAAGCGTATAGGTAAAACGGGTTTCACCCCGATAACCGCCCTGAATCTGAATCGTATCGACCGAACGGTTGAACCATTCGCAGGTATTCATCTGCACCGACTGCCCGCGGGCGCCCTTGACCGTCAGTCGCGGAATACCCGAGAAGTTCTGTCCCAGATCATACAGCCATTTGCCGTACTTCGTCTTGTGTACCTTGAAGACCGGAAACTCCTCCATGACCTTTACCGGCAGCGCCTTGGGGGCAATCAGCTCTCCGCGCTGCGAAGCGAAGAGCACCGGCTGCCACGACGAATCGTCATAACCGGGCTTCATCCACCCGTCGTGTTCGAGCGTCGCGTCGTAGTCCTCGCCACCGAAGATGCTGCTGTAGGTAACCGGGCTGGAGGTCGTCTTCCAGGCGCCGTCGCTGACCACCACGTCGTGCGACCCGTCCGCATACTCGACATCCAGCTTGAGGATCATCATCGGATAGCCATAGGTCATGAGCAGCTTGTAGTAGCGCTCGCGCGGCACGTTGTACATGCCGTTGCCCAGCATCACCCCCAACACGTTGGCTCCCGGCTGCAACCCGTCGGTAACGTCGAACGGCACATAGCAGATGATCCTGTCATAGTCGCTCCACGCGGGATCCAGGAAGTTGTCGCCGACCTTCTCGCCGTTGAGGAAGAAGTCGAACTGCCCCAATCCCGAGACATAGGCCATTGCCCGTTTGACCGGCTTGCGGATGTCGATTTCGCGACGGAACTGCGGCAACTTGTTGGGTGCCGTGATACGGTCACCGATCTTGAGTTTGTTGTACTCCTGTCCGGGGACGATCCGCAGGCTGTCGGGCTGCACCTCCAGCGCGATCCAGCGGGCACCGGACCAGTCATCGGGCGACATCAGCCCCGTCGAGAAGGTGTTGACGGGCGACCATGCGGATACATTGCCCGCAGCGTCATATACCCGTACGCTCCAATAGTATTGCGAGCCGGCCTTCAGCGCTTTCCCCTCATAGGGGACATGCAACGAACGTGCTTCCCTGCGTTTTATGCGCCACAGATTGCCTTTGCCGTCGGCGACGGCTGCGCGGTCGTCGCCGACGATCAGTTCATAGGCCGACTGTTCGAACCCCCGCTGCAGGGAACTTGTCTGCCACGAGAACCGCGGTTCGAGCGTATTGATTCCCACCGGTTCGCTGCGGTATTCGCACAGCGGATTCACTACTGAAAAATCCTGCGCCGCCGCACTCCACATCGTGCAGATTCCGGCCAGCAGGGAAAAGACCAATTGTTTCATTTCAGGGTTTCGTCAAATTATCGGGTTTTACAATTTGTCCGCAAGGTACGCAATTCCCGTCGCACGCAACTATATTTTTTGACCTTTTCGTTTCGTTTTTTGCACAGCGACAGCAACCGCCCCTGCACATAGAGACAAACGGTCCCTGCCGATGCGTGCGCCGGCAGGGACCATAGTTCTCAAGAGAAAGAGCGACGAAGCGTGGCCGACAGGTCACCGCAGCGGCAACCCGGAGCACCTCAGCCGGAAACTCCGCCCGATCTTCCGGCACGACGCCCTGCGACCGACCGCCGATCCGGACCGGCCGGCACGATCGCATCGCCTGCCGCATGATGAGACGTCCCGACCGATCAACGGTCCAGCGAACGGACCAGACGCTCGTTGGCTTCGCGCACCCGATCGACATCGACCTTGATCACTTCACGGTCATAGGTTGTCAAGCCGTTGACCTCCCCCTCGACATCGGTCGTCTGTGTATAGACAGCGGCACTGAATCCCCGTTTGACCAGATCGAGCAGCATCTCGACATAGGAGACATAGCGGTCCGTCACCTCTTCGGGACTCTTGAACTCGATATAGCCCCAATTCTTCTCCGTTGACCAGAGATGCCCCTCAACCGGCAGCCCGATACCTCCGTATTCGCCCAGGACATTGATCCGTTCGGCATCGAACAGATACATCTTTGGCTCCGGATAGTTGTGCAGATCAAGCATGTCGCCGCACGGCCGGTAGTTGCCGCCGCTGGCCGGGTTGACCAGCCGCGTAGGATCGCGTCGTGCAGTCCAGGCCGCCACCTCTTCGGCGCGATATTGGCCCCACGCCTCGTTGTAGGGCACCCATACGACCACCGACGGATGCACCTCGCAGAAATCCATGATCTCGCCCCACTCCTTGTAGTAGTTGGCGAACGACTCCTCCGAACGTTCGGCATCGGTACCGGCACCGTAGCGATGCGGCTCCCACTTGCCCGTTGCCATGTCGCCGCTGGGCATATCCTGCCATACGAGGATTCCCTCGCGGTCGCAATGGTAATACCAGCGCTGAGGTTCGACCTTGATATGTTTGCGGATCATGTTGAAGCCCAGACGTTTCGTAAACTGAATGTCATAGAGCAGCGCCTCGTCCGTAGGAGCCGTGTAAAGTCCGTCGGGCCACCATCCCTGATCGAGCGGTCCGAACTGGAAGCAGGGCTTTCCGTTGAGTGTCATGCGCTCGATACCGAAGGCGTCGCGTTCGCGTCCGATCTCCCGCAGCGCCGCATACGACGTTGCACGGTCGATCGTCTTCCCGTCACGCTCCAACGTAACGACAAGGTCATACAGATAGGGATCGTCGGGACTCCACAGGCGGGCATCCGGCACCGCCAGACGTACAGGTTGCCCCGCAAGGCTGCACCCCTCGGCGACAACCGTCCCTTCGGCAGAGAGCCGTACACGCACACGGTCACCGGCCGTACACGAGGTCTTTACCTCGACACTCAGGACATTCTCCTGGATATCGCTCGTTGTGGCGATGCGTTCAATGTGATTCTGCACAGGCACAGGCTCAAGCCATACCGTCTGCCAGATTCCCGTGACGGGGGTGTACCAGATTCCAGAGGGCTTGGTTACCTGCTTGCCGCGCGGCTGATAGCCCTTGTCGGTCGGATCGGTCACCTTTACCGTCAGCTTCTGCGCACCTTTGGCCGTCAGAGCCGGTGTGATGTCGAAGGCAAACGGGGTGTATCCGCCCGTATGGCTCCCCACCATCAGATCGTTGACATAGACCTCCGTCTTCCAGTCCACGGCACCGAAATGGAGCAGGATATCGTTTCCCTTGCGCCAGGCCGCCGGCACCTCGAAGGTCGTTTCGTACCACAATGCCTCCTTCTCCGAGACGCGGCGTTGAACGCCCGACAGCGACGATTCGATCGGGAACGGAACCAGAATCTGACCTTGCATGCCGTTCGGCCGGGCGGCACCGGCCGTTGTCAGGGAGTAATTCCACAAGCCGTTGAGATTCATCCATTTTTCGCGAACGAGCATGGGACGCGGATATTCGGGCAGCGGAGCTGCAGGATCCACCTCCGCAGCCCAGCGGGTTTTGATTCGTTCGCCGGCAGGCGCCCACGACGTTTGGGCGTCCGACATCAGGGAGCCGAGCAAAGCGGCCGCCAAAAGAAGTTTTTTCATACAATGTCAGGTTTGCAGTTTGTAGCTTTGTAGCAAAGATAGGAAAAGTCAAGTACAGAACCAAAAGCATTCTGAATTTACAGTAACAAGTTTCCCAATACTGACCGGTACCATAAGCGAAATTCCGGGTCACAGACAGGCAGGGCACGACAGAACAGAACAGAAACAACAACGGGAGTCCCTGCCGACAATATGTCGGCAGGGACTCTCAATCTGGTAAAAATAACCAGTACGACAACTCTATTGCGATCTTTTCGATGGATCTATTTCGCCGTTTCGATCTTCCCTGCAACATGCATGACTGACGAATTCGCCGCTCCAACAATCGAGTCAGTTGAATTCGGAGCCTTCGATGCCGGAACCGCCATTGAATCCACCGCCTGCCGGATCCCGGGCGAATCCGCCATCCGCGACTTCGACTGCGACTGCACCTGCCGCAGCGACCGACGGCCGTTATCTACCGGCAAAAGCGTATCCGCCACGGAGCGCATCGTCGTGGAATCCTTGACCGGAACCGGTGCCGGAGCCGTCTCCAGCTTCGCCGGCTGAACCGTCCCGCTCGCTTGCGCAGCAGTTGCAGCCGGTGTTGAAACGGGAGTTGCAACCGCCGCCCGTTCCGTCTGCCCCGTCTGCCCCGTCCGCTCCGACGCCGGAGTTTGCGGGCGGGCGGAGAACGGATCCTTCCGCGCCTCCTCCTCGGGATTGTAACCCAGCGAATACATCCACTCCAGAACATCCGGTTGAACGGTATCGGTCCGATCACTCCAGCGCAGTGTTTCGATCAGCCGCTGCTTATACGCCTCGATGCGTCTCGAGATCGGGAATTGCGGACGCTGCTTGCGGCTCTTCACCGCACGGATCGACGGCCGGATCGTCCGGTCGAAAACATCCTCCCGCGAAGGACGACGCGCCGCCTCCCACTTGAAATTCGCAAGGAACAACTCCACATCGGGCGGAATCTTGTCCATCGGATAGATCGTATAGACCGGATTGTTGCGGTACGTTATGCCGACGACCTGCTTGTCCTCGATGTAGAACGTCATGTCACCGCTCTCCAGAACAAGAAGACCGATGATGTCCGGAGCGCCGTCCTCCTGCATGAAGTAGATCGTCTGGGCATTGCCCTTCACGTCGTTCCGATAGATCTCATTGTCACGGAACAGGGCCGTCATGGTCTTCCCTGCCACCTGATTGTAGTGCATCGTATCGAGTTCCGAGATCATCAGCGGCTGTCCGACGAACTCCGCACGTATGATCTGACTGTTGGCCGTATAGATATCCATCACATCGGAGGTCACCTGACTGTTCTGATTCCACAGCACGGGATTGATGTAGAGATGAATCGTCGAATCGCGGGAGACGGCCACCAGCGAATCGCAGACGGACTGGAAATCCGAACGGTAGATCCGCACATTGCGGAAAGCCTTGACCAACCGATAGGTCGAATCGACCGCGGCAGAATCGACCGCCAGCGAATCCCGCGCCAACGAATCGAGCAGCAGGGAATCCTGCCCGAGCGAATCCCGCAACAGAGAGTCGCCGGCCAGCGAATCGACCGCCAGCGAATCGCGGCCCAACGAATCGAGCGCCGTACTGTCCAACGGCGGCAACCCGCGTTTCGCCCGACGTCGCGCCTCCTTCTCCGCCCGTTTGGCCGACAGACGGACGTTGCGGATCGAGTCCTTCACCCGCAACGCATCCAGTTTCGCCCGGGTCTTGGCCAGACGACGCGCCGCAATCGTATCAAGCTGCGCCTGGCGTTCGGCATCCCGCTTCGCCTTGAGTTCCGCCTTCTCCTTTGCGGCGGCTTCGCGCAGCAACTGCCGGCGCTGCTGTTTGGACATTACGGCCGTGTCCCGTGCCAACGAATCGAGCGCCAGCGAATCCCACAACAACGTGTCGGCGACACTGCGCCGCAACGAATCCCGTCGCAGCGTGTCCGAACGCGAAAGCGAATCTCCGGTCATGGCCGGGCGCGAAGTTCCGCCGGTCTGACGGGCCGCGGGGATCGGACGAGCCGTCGAATCGCGCCGCAACGAATCGACCGTCAGCGAATCACGCCGCAGAGACATCCTGCGCAGGGAATCCCGCGCCAGAGAGTCGGCTACGGCGATCGCATGCAACGAATCCGCCACGGCAACCGCACGCAGCGAATCGAGCCGCCGGCGCACGGGATCGATCGTAAAGAGATACATCGAGTCGCTGGCCATGAACAGCGAATCGCCCTGAGAGGTATCGTAACTCACCACCGAAGGCCGCCGCGAGAGAAAGGCCCTGCCCTCCTCCTTCCAGTACTCACCGAAGTCGCCGAAGAGCAACGTCTTGTGATCCGTATCGTCGATCTGGAGATTGCCCCGGAGGATTGCATGGCCCTCCAGTTTGTAGTAGTCGATCGAATCGCTCCACACCTCCTGCTTGGCCGTCAGGATGTATCCGTTCTCGGTCACCGTATAGCGCTCGCCGTTCTTCTCGTACTCGCCACGGTCGGCATAGAGGTAATCGCCGTCCCGGTTCCAGATATTCGTATTGCGGAAATAATAGGCATGGTCGGTCGTCAGGTTGTAAACGACCGAATCCCCCGTCAGATCATACTCTTCGCTGTGAATCTCCACACGGTCCACACAGATCACCGTGCGGTTGTCGGCATAATAGTACCCGCGGTCCGACTCAAGCTGATTCTCCCGATTGGTCACCACACCGCCCAGATCGTACTCTCCGATGTTGGTCTTCGTGTTGAAGAGGAACTTGTAGGTATAGAGCGTGGCGTCGCCGTCGATCACCTTGACCAGATCGGAATAGACCCGCGCGACATGTGTCTCGCCGTTATAATCGGCCCGATCGCCATAGACATACGTACTGTTCTTGTTGATCAGCACGTTCCCGAAGCACTCCATGTGCTTTTCGCTGTAACGGACCGCACTGTCGCACGTAATGACCGCCCCGCTGTGATAGAAGGCGACATTGCCCACCAGACAGACCGCCGACGTATCCCGATAATCGATCGGATACATGATGTCCGCCTTCAGATCGACAACCTTCTTCTCGGGCTGCGGCTGCGCGGCGCCTCCTTGCACCGTCCGCTCCGCATCCGGACGCACCACGCGCACCGGCCGTGCAAACATCATCGTTCCCACAACCAGAAAACCGAACGATATGGCTATAAAACGTCTCAAAACAATCGACCTCCGCACCGCGCGTCACACACTCCGTTCCGGACTCCGCCGCTCCGCATGCCGCTCCGGCACGCTCGGCGCAAAAACCGTCCCGCAGAGCCGGAACCCCGCTATTTCACCCAATGTTTGTTTGTAAATTCGCCGTTGCGGAACTCCGGATCGATATAGACATACATGCCGTCGATCTTCTTGGTCAGCCACTCCCGGAAAACCTTCTCCTGCTTGTCGTTCAACGCCATCTGCTCCAGACGCAGATAATCCTCGTTGAGCGACGCCGTATGTGTCGGAATGATCTCCACCAGCTTGACGATCTTGCTCAACTGATTGCCGTTCATGTCCTGAGTCTGATAGGCATCCGACAGGTCGCCGACCTTCAGGCCCGACAGCACACGGAAATCCGCAATCGCGCTCGGGCCCATGTTTCCGAAATCCTCCTTCAGGAATTTCGTCGCCGTATAACGGGCATCCGCGGCGTTGTAACGTTCCAGCAGCTCGTGGTTGGTGACAATACCGCCGTTCTGACGGGAATAGGGATCGTCCGAGAAACGCAACGCCGCCTCCTCGAACGTTATCGAATCCGCACGGATCAGTGCGGCCACGCTGTCCAGCAACCGGTCCGGTTCGGCCAGTTCCTCGTCCGTATAGGTCGGGCGGATCAGAATATGGCGGCAATGGTACAACGAACCCTTCTTGTCGATGAGCTGGATCAGGTGGAAACCATACTGCGTCTCCACCACCTCCGAGATCTGGCCCGGCTTGAGATCCGACAACGCATCGGCAAAGGGCTGTACGAAGGTTTGCAACGTCGCCGGCTCCATCTCGCCGCCATGCAGCGCCGAACCGTCAACCGAATAGAGTCGTGCCAGCAGTTCGAATTTGGCATTGCCCGTGATAATACGCTCGCGCATCTCCAGCAACCGTTCCCGTGCACGGCGTTTCGCCTCGTCGATCGACTTGGGGAATTTCGTGATGTGGGCATAGACATACTGGTCGCCGATGAGCGGCAGGCTGTCCTTGTCGGTACGCTTGTAGAAACGTTCCACCTCGCCGGGAATGACCGTCACCTTGCTGATCACCTCGCGCTGCATGCCGGAGGCATACGCCTCCTCTTCATATCGGCGCCGCAGATTCTCACGGATGTTGAAGATGGCATTGTGCATCTTCGCCTCAACGGCCGGAATCGTTCCCTCCTGCGCGATCATCTCCTGCACCTCCTCCTCCACGCGCGTCATGATGTCGGCCTTCATGATCTCGACCGAGTCGATCAACGCCTGGTTGTAGAGCAGTTTCTGCATGAGCAGCTGCTCCAGCGCCTCGTTCATCGGATCCCGGTCGGAGGTGTAACCTTGTGCCCGCCGGGCCTCCGTCAGCCGGCGTGCGCTCTCCTCCACCTCGGAGTAGGTGATCGACGATCCGCCCACGACCGCTATGACCTTGTCCAGCATGACCTGTTGCGCCCGGGCCATACTCACCGACAGACCCGATGCGATTGCGATGCCGCACAGTATTTTTCCAATTCTCATATTCCGCACTATCTAATTTTCAACTTGTTCTGGTTCAATTCTCTGTTCCTTCTCTCCGTATCGAATGCGCCCGGTTCAGAATCGGAACCGGGCCTCCGGTTCAATTTCAGCTTCAGCATTCGAAACCATCTCTACCCCGTCACGTCCCTCCCGGCCTTGTTATTGGCGAAGATCGGCATCTTCCACGAAGATGCACAAAACCATGCAGGAGCGGAGAGTCTTCCGACAGGAGACCTATTCGTCGCCGCCTTCCGAGGTATCGGTATCGCGCGAGGACGCTCTCTGGTGTCCTTTGGGAGGGAATATTTTCGCTTCTTCGGCATTCAGCGCCGCCTCCACGAGCTCCTCCTCATGCTTCCGGATCACCTCCGCCTGCCGCTGGTTGAACAATATGCGCCGGATCGTTGCCCGACGGGTCTCCAACGGCGCCGTCTCGCCGCTGCGCACGACGCCCGTAACGAGAAAATAGTATAACGCATCGTTGTCACGCAACTGCTGTACGCTGCCGGGAACAATCATCTGCTCCGATGCAACCCCTTGACGTACCGGAAGATTCATCGTAAAGTCGCTCCAGGGTGTCCATTCGTCAAACGTTTTCAGCTCAAAGCCGTTTTTGGTGCAGAAATCCGACAGATCCTGCAACCGTTCGGCCGATGCCGCCTTGAACAGTTCCCGCAACTTCGTGCTCTGACGCGATCCCCCGGGAAAACGGACGATACGCCCCTTGACCAACGGGGCATCCAGTTTGAACTCCGCCTTGTGGGCGTTGTAATAGGAGACAATCTCGGCATCCGTGAACGTTGTATCGACCTGTTCATCAACATAATAGTGATCCAGTCGGCGGATCAGCAGCGATTGCCGGTAGGCCTCGACCTTGGCTTCGATATCGGCCGCCGACTCCGGGAACAACCGCTCGGCCTCGGCCAGCTTAAGCTGATTGGCGATCCATTTGCGGATATAGAGCTCCGCAAAAGCGGCGCTGTCATCACCCGTCAGGCCCTGCGGCAAAGCCCGCCGCAACTCCTCCTCTCCGAGTGTCGCACCATCGACCTTCGCCAACGGTCGGCCGCCGCCGAAATTGAGCGGATGCATCTCCTGACAGCCGCAAAGTGTCGCCAACAACACACAAACCGTTATTCCCGTTGCTATTCGCATAATCGCCAGCAAAGATATAACTTTTACCGCAAAACAACGTAAAACCGTCAGGTTTATTGCATCGGGACGGCTTCCCGGTCCTCCCGGGCCTTCAACTCCTCCCGCCGCAGCCGCGACACGGTCCGCCAGACCATGAACCCCGATACGAGGAAGATGACGAGAGCCACACCGTAGATGACGGCATACAACGTGGAGTGACCGCCTGAAACAAGCATTTCACCGAGTGTCTTGTCTCCATACCCGAGCATCAGGAAGAGCAGCGCCAATGCGTTGTTGAAGGCATGCAGAATCACGACGATATAGAGGGAATCGGCCCGCAGATAGATGAAGCCCAGCACCAGTCCCATCACAAAGGCATTGACGACGGCCGCCGGATAAAAATGGATGATGCCGAAGAACAGCGAGGAGAAAAGCAGTCCATAGAGGACTCCGCCACGGGCGCGGGCCGCATCGAGGAGGATCCCCCGACACAGAAACTCTTCGGCTACGGGGGCCAGCACGACGGTCAGCAGAATGGTCTTGAATCCCCGTCCGTAGAGGTCGGGGATCGGCGGGAAGAGTTGCAGCAACGGCTCCAGCACGATATTCACGGCCAGCATCAGCAGCAGTCCCCACAGGATCAATACGGGATTCAACCCTCGGGCGGCATAGTGTCCGAAGCCCCGATTACCCCGACGGACGCGCCGATAAATCAGCGTCGCCACAATCATCGCCCCCATGATCAGCGGATAGGTATAGAAGTTGAGCCGGGCAATCGCCTCCTGCGCCTGTTGTACGACCGCGGGATCGGTAGACGTCAGAGCGGAAGAATCCGGCATGTGCACGCCGGCGAGCGTCACGACCATCGTCACGACAAGCTGTATGACCAGAAACATTCCCACAAGGGCCAGCAGATCCATCCACGTCGGGAACCTGTAGCGCCGCACCGTCGCTCCGGCAGTACCCGATACCGCATTGGAACCGCCTCCGCGGGAATCATCATTTCCGTGAGAATCACTTCCGCCACCCGCGGCAGTTTCCGTGCGTCCGGGCCGAGCCGTACGATCCTGCGCCGGATCTTCATCCCGCACCGAACCGCTCTGTGCAGCAGGTGTCACCGGCGCCGCATTCCTCTTCCCTGTTTCAACCTCCTCACGTCCGTTCTCCGTCCGATCTCCGCCCGTTCCGGCGGCACTGCGTTCCGGACGCTCTTCCGACTGCTCTTTCATCTTCACCTGTACCTTTTTCCATCCATGTTTCGAACGACCAAAGATACGCATTTTTCACGAACGTTGCTGGATTTCGGGAGAAAATCACTAAATTTGTCCGATTGTAAACTCCTTATTGATACATGGCCAAAATCATAGCTCTCGCAAACCAGAAAGGCGGAGTGGGGAAAACCACCACGGCGATCAATCTCGCCGCCTCGCTGGCCGTTCTCGGGAAGAAAGTCCTGTTGCTCGACGCCGATCCGCAGGCAAATGCGACGTCGGGATTGGGTTTCGACATCAACTCCGACGGCATCTACGAATGCATCACCGGCGCCCGCCGCGCTTCAGAGGTGATCCTCCAGAGTCCGGACATCAAACGGCTCTGGGTGCTGCCGTCAAGCATCAACCTGGTCGCGGCCGACACCGAACTGCCCAAGATGGAGGACGGACACTACGTCATCCGCAAGCTGCTCGCCGAAGTCCGCGACAACTACGACTACATCTTCATCGACTGCTCCCCGTCACTCGGATACACCACCGTAAACGTTCTGACCGCAGCCGACTCGGTGTTGATTCCCGTGCAGTGCGAATACCTTGCGCTCGAAGGTCTTAGCAAACTGCTCCACACCATCAAGATCGTCAAGAGCGGCCTCAACCCCGACCTCGAAATCGAAGGCTTTCTCCTGACGATGTACATGCGCAACCGGCTGAACAACCAGGTCGCCACCGAGGTTCGTGAACACTTCGGCCCGCTGACGTTCGATACAATAATCCAGCGCAACATCCGTTTGGGTGAAGCGCCGTCACACGGAAAACCCGTCATGCTGTACGACGCCGCCGCATCGGGATCGGTCAACTACCTCAATTTGGCCAAAGAGTTGCTCAAGAGAAACAGAAACAAGGAGAAGAAATAGAAATACCGGCACCGCCGCGCCGCCGCCAACCCGGGAAGCAAAAACCGGAAACCGGAAAATGGAAAATGGAAACCGGGTCCGCGACGACCGACGACCGATCATGTCAAGCAGGAAATACGATGAAACAAAAGGGATTAGGCCGTGGATTGGATGCCATTTTCGGCAGCGATCACCTCGATGCGAGACTCAAACCGATGTCCGAGATGGCGCAGATCGCCCTCGGCGACATCATACCCAACCCTACGCAGCCGCGCACACAGTTCGATGAAGAGGCGCTCGATGAACTGGCCGACTCGATCCGCACGCTGGGCGTCATCCAGCCCATCACGGTAAAACGCCGCGAAGACGGGAAATACGTCATCATCAGCGGAGAACGCCGCTGGAGAGCCGCACAGCGCGCCAATCTGGAGTCGCTGCCCGCCTACATACGCGAAGTGGACGACGAAAACCTCCATGCCATGGCGCTGGTCGAGAATATCCAGCGGCAGGATCTCAATGCCATTGAGATCGCGCTGGGCATGCAGCGCCTCATCGACGAGTGCGGGCTCACGCAGGATGCGCTGTCGGAGAAGGTCGGGAAGAAGCGTTCGACCGTCTCCAATTTTCTGCGGCTGCTGAAGCTGCCCGACGAGATTCAGCTCGCGCTGAAGGAGGGCCTTATTTCGGCCGGACATGCAAAAGCCATCGCGGGTGCCCCGGCCGACAAACAGCTCCGGCTGCTCAAACGGTGCATCAAGAAAGATCTCTCGGTCCGCCAGATCGAAGAGCTGGTGCGCAAACTCAACGCCGAACATCCGACCGCAGCGGACGAGGAGGAATATCCGGAGAGCTATTCTCGGCTTGTAGAACAGCTTGAACGTTTCTTCTCGCAGGAGATCAGCATCAAACGTTCGAAGAACGGCGGCGGAAAGATCATCATCGGGTTTGCCGACGATGCCGATATCGACAAATTCCTCACCCGGTTTGCCGCAAAATAAGGCATGAGAATCGTTGCTGGCATATTGTCACTGCTGTTTGCCGCGGCAATCCTCGTGCCCCGGACCGCGTCGGCGTCACTGCCGCAAACGCCGCCCGGAACATCGCCGCAGCAGGGAGCCCCGGGCAGACAGAAGGGGACGGTCAACGTTCCTCTCGACCGTTTCCGCAGCCGGAAAACCATCGTCCGGCAGGGGCGCATGCCGCTTCCCGATTCGCTCAACCGCGACACGCTGCGTATCGATTCGCTGGCGGTGGATTCACTCTCCGAAGCATTGCGTAAAAACGACAGCCTGCTGCTGCAGAAAATAGACTCGATCTTCTACAATCGGGACAGCGTCTCGCTACAACGGCTTGACTCGCTGCTCCGCGACACGACACGTTCCGAAGCTCTGCGCCGGAAGATTCTGTCGCTCTATTCGTCCGACAGCGTGCTGCTGCAACGTCTCCGGCCCTTGAGCGAGGGACTGCCTCTGCAGGATACGCTTCTGTGGCGCCTTACGGGCGGTGACTCGCTGCTGCAAAGCATCCGGGCCGTTGATTCGATTCGGCAGGATTCCCTTGCGGCCGATACGCTTGCCGCCGCGAAGAAGAAACGGGGGCAATGGTTCATGAGCGACTCGATGTCGCTGTCGCGCGTCTGCTGGATGTCGCTGCCGCTGCCCGGTTACGGACAGGTCTATAACAAACAGTACTGGAAACTGCCGATCCTCTACGGGACCGTCGGAACGTCGTTGGCCCTGTTCCTGCGGGAAAACAACAAGTTCAAACCGCTCAAGAAGGAGTTTGAAACACTCACCGATCAGGGGATGTCGCGAACCGAAGAGCTCGATGCCCTTCAGACACGAATGATCCGCAGCAATACACTCCGGCAAATCTACCTCTTCACGGCGATCGGATCCTATATCTATTTCATCGGCGACGCGGCGGTCAACTACTCCACGAACGACGTGTCGGCGGTCAAAAAGGCCACGACGCTGGCCACGATCTGTCCGGCCGCCGGGCAGATCTACAACAAAAGCTACTGGAAGGTACCGATCGTCATCGGAGGCTTTGCCTCGATGATCTACGTCATCGACTGGAATACGCGCGGCTACAACCGCTTCAAGAAGGCCTACCGGCTCGCCTACGACTACGAGCAGAAACTGGCGGAGTACAAGGAGGATCCGGACAACATTCCGAGGCCGGAACCGACCGACGAATTCAAGGGGCGCTACTCGGCGGAGTACCTCAAGAACCTCAAGAACAACTACCGGCGCAACCGCGACCTGAGCATCATCATCACGGCCGGAATCTATATTCTGCAGATCGTCGATGCCCATGTCGATGCCCATCTCAAGGACTTTGATGTCTCGGACGATCTGTCGATGCGCCTTGAGCCCGCGCTCGACTACACCTATATTGCCGGTACGGGTACCCGTCCGGTCTATGGGTTCAACTTTACATTCAACTTCTGATTCAAGCAACACCCGACACCCGGTCCATTGCGATGAAAAACCTGTTACGATACACACTTGCCGCAACACTTCTTCTTGCCGTCACGGCAGAGGCCTCCGGCGCCGGCGACAGACGCCCGCGCAAACGCAAAAAGAGAGATGAAACGGAGGCGGTCACGCCCGATACGGTCTATATCATCAAGTATGTCGAACGAAAGGATTCGGTGCAGGAACAACCCGCCCGCGCGAAATTCGGCGACCGGGGATTCGTCGAATACACGCCGGAAGTACGCGACTCGCTGCTGTCAAAGTGGTACGAACACCATGTCGTAAAGTCCTACGACGACTTTTTCGACCGCTTCGTGGCCGAGGACTCGACGAAAACCCTCGACAGCGACACGACTCCCGATTCGGTCTATGCACGACGGCTCCAGGCACTCGTATCCCCCATACACCTGCCCTATGATCCGATCGTGCGGGGATACATTGCACGTTATACCAACCCCCGCTACGGCACGATCAGCCGCATTCTGGGACTGGCTCACTACTACTTCCCGCTTGTCGAGGAGGAGTTGATCAAGGAGGGCCTTCCCGTCGAGCTGCGTGCGCTGCCCGTCATCGAGTCGGCACTGAACCCGACAGCGGTATCGCGCATGGGTGCCGCGGGGCTGTGGCAGTTCATGCCCGCAACGGGCCGGCTCTACGGGTTGGAGGTCAACACGCTCATCGATGAACGTTACGATCCCGTTCTGGCCACCCGTGCCGCCTGCCGCTACCTGAAAGACATGTATGCGCTCTTCGGCGACTGGCTGCTCTCGATTGCCGCCTACAACTGCGGCCCTGGCAATGTCAACAAGGCCATCGCCCGTTCGGGCGGCAAGACGTTCTGGGAGATCTACGACTACCTGCCGCGCGAAACGCGGGGCTACGTCCCGGCCTTCATCGGAGCCTCCTACGCCTATGCCTACCACAGGCTCCACGACATCGAACCGGCGGAAGCACCGCTGCCGCTGGCGACCGACACGATCCATGTAACGAAACTCATGCATCTGGGTCAGGTCGCCTCGACCCTCGACCTGCCGATCGAGGTGCTGCGCCAGCTCAATCCGCAATATCGCATCGACATCATTCCGGCCGTCAACAAAACCTATACGCTTGTTCTGCCGCAGGAGTACGCCTGCCGGTATATCGCCGATGAAGCGGAGATCCTGCGCAAGGATTCGCTCTACCTCAAGGAGTATATCGACCCGGTCAAGGTTGCGAAGAAGCGCGCCATGACCAGCGAGTTCGTCACACATACGGTACGAAGCGGCGAAACACTGGGACATATCGCACGGAAATACCGCGTTTCGCAGCAGACGATCATGCGAGACAACAACATCCGCAACGCCAACCGCCTCCGTGCGGGTCAGAAACTGAAGATCCGCCGCCGATGATCACCGAAAACGATACCATTGCGGCACCGGCCACCGCCCTCGGCGGAGCCCTTGCCGTCGTCCGCCTGAGCGGCCCCCGCTCGCTGGAACTATGCGACAGGCTGTTCCGGGGCTCCCGACGTGTCGGCGACGCCGCAGGATACACGTTGCTCTACGGAAATCTCGTTGACGGGACACGCATCATCGACGATGTCATGGTCTCCGTATTCCGTGCCCCGCACTCCTATACGGGAGAAGACAGCGTGGAGATCTCGTGCCACGGTTCGCGGTACATCGTGTCGGAGATCCTGAGACTGCTGATACGCAACGGGGCACGCATGGCCTCACCCGGCGAATTTACCGCACGGGCCTTTCTGGCCGGCAAACTCGACCTGTCGCAGGCCGAAGCCGTAGCCGACCTGATCGCCTCGGGATCTCGCAGTGCACACGCTCTTGCAACCAATCAGATGCGGGGCGGATATTCGGCCGATCTTGAGAAGCTGCGCGGGGAGTTGCTGCGTCTGGTGTCGTTGCTGGAGCTGGAACTCGACTTCGGTGAAGAGGAGGTCGAATTTGCCGACCGCAGCGAGTTGCTCCGCACGATGGAGCGGATCGATACGAAGATCGGCGAACTGATGGACTCCTTTACGCTGGGCAATGCCATCAAGGAGGGGATAGCGGTCGCCATCGTCGGAGAGCCGAACGTAGGAAAGAGCACGCTGCTCAATCGGCTGTTGAACGAAGAGCGGGCGCTGGTGTCGGAGATTCCCGGAACGACACGCGATGTGATCGAGGCCACGATCACGCTGGACGGCATTACCTACCGCTTCATCGATACGGCCGGACTTCGAGAAACGAGTGACACGGTCGAACGGATGGGCATAGCACGAGCCTACGAAAGCATTTCACGCGCCCAGATCATTCTTCAGGTCGTGGAGGCGGGGCATGGTGACGTAACCCCGATCAGCGTTCGCGAGGATCAACGGTTGCTGCTTGTTGTCAACAAGATCGACCGGGTGGATGAAGCGGTCCGGAAGAGCCTTCCACAAGAGGGCTGTATTCCGCTCTCGGCACGTGAAGGCACCGGACTGGAGCGTTTGATCGCTGCGTTGCGGGAAACGATCGACACCACACGGCTTGATGCCGGGGAGACGGTTGTGTCAAACAGTCGCCACTATGCGGCATTGCATGAGGCCCGGGAGTCGCTGCGCCGGGCCATCGAGGGTCTTGATCATCTCTCGACAGATCTGTTGAGTGAAGAGATCCGACAGGTCGTCTATCATTTGGGGACGATCACCGGAGAGATCACGAACGACGAGGTTCTCGGTCAGATCTTTTCAAAATTCTGCATCGGAAAGTGATATAAAGAAAAGAAAATCATAAAAAGAGAAAATATATATCTGTAAAATGCGTATTATCAGTCCTTTTCAAGATATATGTATTTTCTCTTTTTCTTCATGTTTTCTGCGTTATTACATATTTTTTCCTTATTTTTGTCCCCAGTTTGTCCCCCAGACCATTAATGAGGGACAAAAAACTGTCCCCCGACAAAGGGAAAATTTAATAACCAATAAAGCAGGAAACAGTCATGGCAAAGAAAACTATCGCACAAAAGGAACCGGTCAAGCTCCGTGAGAAGAAGCTGAGCAATGGAAACATCAGCCTGTATCTTGACATATATAGAAACGGGAAGCGTCACAAAGAATACCTGAAATTATACTTGATAGAAGCAAAAACACCTATCGAGCGGGAACAGAACCGACAGACTTTAGCAACGGCTCAAGCAATTAAATCAAAGCGTTTAATTGAGATTCAAAACGGGGAATATACATTCACTCATCAATTCAAGGAGGATACTCCATTCCTGGAATATTACCGTAACATGGTTAAAGAACGGAATACTCCAGATACAAGAGGCAACTATGGCAACTGGCAAAGTTGCTTGCGTTATCTGGAGCTGTACTGCGATGAGAAAACAACTTTCAGAGATGTTACACCAGAATTTATTTTGGGGTTCAAAGATTTCTTAGAAAGTGTTGAAAAGGACACACACAAACGCAGGGGGCCGCGCAGAGAACGTGATGTGTTTCAAGGTCTGTCTCAAAATTCGAAAGCGTCCTATTTCAGAAAACTTAGCGCCTGTATCAACCATGCTTATGATGAAAGGATTATTGCCGTCAATCCATTACGCGGAATTGAAGGGTTCAAAGATGCAGAGGTCAAGCGTGATTATCTGACATTAGAGGAAGTCAGAAAATTAGCGGAAACGCCGTGCCGCTATCCCGTACTTAAACGTGCGTTCCTCTTTTCCTGCCTGACTGGATTGCGTAAATCCGACATCCAAAAACTCTTGTGGGGAGACGTGCAAAAATTTGGTGAGTTCACAAGAATTATCTTCAAACAGAAAAAGACCGGCGGCCAGGAATATTTGGATATTTCACCTCAAGCGGAAAAATATCTTGGAGAAAGAGGAAATCCAGAAGATCCTGTTTTTACCGGATTCACATACGGCTCCTGGACATCCGTAGAGTTGCAACGATGGAGCATGACTGCAGGAATAAAGAAAAATTTAACATTCCATTGCGGGCGCCATACCTTCGCAGTCCTGATGCTCGACTTGGGCACGGACATCTATACTGTATCAAAACTGCTCGGGCACAAAGAACTTTCCACGACACAAATATATGCCAAGGTTCTTGATAAGAACAAGCAGAACGCAGTATCACTTATTCCGGAAATCGATTAACAGCATTTGATTTATGACAAGACAAGATTTCGTTATAAAAGTAGCCAAGATAAACAAGATTCTGGGAGAATTAAAATATGGGATAGACATAGACACTATTCTGGATTTTTCTTTTCTTACACCTCAGTTATTAATGTTAGCGGAATGGACGGCAGACATACAGCAATATATAAGCCAAGAGCCATCCCCTTCCCTTGCACGGCAAATTACAAGCATAGGATATACAGACGAAATAAAAAAGTATCTGGCAAAACACAAGGAAGACATAACTCCTACTGCTTGCGTGACACTACTTATTGATTCTATTAAAAGGTTACAGTCATTATTTGAAATATGCAGGCAGTATCAGCGTGAAGAAAAAGGCCAATACAAGGATTTGGTAGAGACGCTGGCCAATGAGCAAGTAGCAACCCTTTTGCAAAGAGCCGTTGATGCCGGACTGTTGGACAATCATTTCCAGCCAACTCCAGATACAAAAACACTACAACTGAGAGTCATTGCATTTGCAGTATCTTCTATATGCAAATTTCCACGAATTTATGTAGATTTCGAGAAACAATGGAGCCATACTACCTCGTATAGAATCAGCACATGCAGTATCCCTAAATACAGGACCAAATTCTACGAATACGCGAAATCCCTTTATCCAGAAGTGGACTTTTCGCCCTTAGAGTCATCGTGTGGGATTGAGACCTTCTATACCCCACAAAGTCCAGAAGATATAACCAAGATGTACAACGAGCTGATAAAATACAAGTATATTGCTCCTGATACAACGCTCGATGTCTTTAATGGGATTTTTGACAAAGCGAAGTTTGTAAAACCTGTCGAATGGATTAAGGAGCAACGCTTGCTGGCATATTTTTTATATTTGGCTTTTGGCAAATGGAACAAGAAGAATTTATGGGTAAAAGGCGGAAAATGTTTTCTAATCAACGGAAAAGCTCCCCATATAGCATGTTTTAAGTCAGGTTACAGCTCGATTAAACGCTTAGGGTGGATGGATAGATTTGACACCAGACTAAAAGCCATCTGTGAAGAATTTAACCATATTGAAGAAACCGCAAAAGAAAAAGTGGAAAATAAAGGGCGGATTATCCACATTGGCAAAGAGGTGTTCTATTCAGACAAAAGCGAAGAAAAGAAACAAGCGGTATTTTCAGGGCTCATCAATGGCGGATATATTTCGCCAACCACTTCAATTGATATATTCATGGGAATTTTTGATGAAACGGTATTTACCCGGCCTGTATTATGGATAAAAAGTCAGGTATCACTCATGTACTTCGTTTATTTGTCATTCAGAGCAGATAATCCTTTTGACTTTTGGACAAAATGCGCCAACTGCTTTCAAATTCGAGAAGGCAAGCCCATAAACCGGGAAAGCCTAAGATGCAATTTCCGGTCGATCATAAGTAAAGGGAAACTGGATACCTATGACATAGAATTGAAAAGAATTGCTGATGAGTATAATAGTTGTACAATAAAAAAGGAAGCAACAGCCTCCGATAGAAAGGCTAAAGCATATATTACCTAACATCAAATTCAATCAAGCAATGACAAAGAATTTAACTTTGCTCCTCTCTCTTTTTGAAAAGAGCGATGCGCGGAGCCGGAAAGACTCCTGCGCAAACCGGTGAACAAGGGTTATTCCGGTTGGTCTATCAAGCCCATGAAGTTTATAAAGCTGAAGTCCTAACTCACAGAAAATGTTACAGGCGCTTCATGCTTGACTTTATTCATTCGACGCAATACCACGATGCTACTGACGCTTGGAGCAAGAATGAACATCAGAAGAATTATTGCATTGTTTCAGAGCTATTGGAAAACCATGAAAAGCTGGTATGCCAATACTTCAGTCAGTCCACCTTAGACGAAACCCAAATTAAAAAATTGCTCGATACATTCAATACATCCGAACATCTCCAAACAAAATCCCGGATACAAAGTTTCCAAAACAGCCGTCAATCAGAACAGCCCCCTTTGCCAGATTCCTATGAGCCATTGATTGACAAAGACACAATCGGCCTCATTGTACAGCTTGTCAATGAGGTCGGCCTGTTTATAGAACAACTGGATGTGAACGATGTCATCACCCGATATGAGAGAGCCATGTTAAATCCGGTCACATCGAAAAACAACACACGGTTGGTGTTGCTACTTGACAAACTCGCCATGCACGACATCATACCGTATGACTGGCAATCGGTCATTGCCAAAAAGCAGCTTGTCAGAAGTTCTTCCGGTAAGAAATTTCTCAATCAGCATGACCTATCCTCTACCCTTAACAGGATAAAGGACATACAACCGAGTATCTCTGAAAAGAAATTCTTCGCGACAATAGACCGGTACATAAAGCTAATCAAAGACAAAGAAATAGACTAAAAGAAAGCAAATTTGTTGAGAGTCGTGTTGATAGAAACGTTGACACTCAACACTATCAACATGCTCATCAGGAAGCTGTCCATAACTTTGCCCTCCGTAATCAATAACTGCGGAGGGCAAACCTTCTATTGTCAAATTTAATTTTAGCAATAAATGAAACAACGAAGAACAAACAGTGGAAGCAGTCCAGTTTTCCGATATATCAGACAGATGGAAAACATGGTTTCCAAAATGACATCCGAGAAACCCATCGAACGTATCCAATCCTTGGAGCAGCGAATCGGCGAAGTCGATAAAATTCCCAATATAGAGAATTTTGTCCGTCAGATAAAGGAGCGCATGTGGATTACCAAAGAAGTGCTGACCATTTCCGAGGCATCCGCCTATCTGGGGCTGTCAGAGAGCTACATCTACAAGCTGACCGCCTCCAAACAAATCCCCCATTACAAGCCCAACGGCAAACTCGTCTATTTCAACAGGAAAGAGTTGTGCGACTGGGCTTTGAGAAATCAAGTGAAACCCCATCAGGAAATGGCAATTAAAAACAACGTATTATGAAAAAGAATGACATGGACATCATACTATCCCGCATTGAAAGGCTAAGTGTCTTCATTGAGGGAAATACATTGGAGGGCTTTCAGAGGGAAATATTAAGAGTAGAGAACTACCTGCAACGTTTCGCCAAGCTGGACGAACTGCTGGCTCATCTGAAAAACGTGGAAAAGATAGCATATGCGGCAAAGGATTTTCTGAACATAGACGAAGTTGCAGCGTATCTGCAAGTATCCAAGAGCTTTGTCTATAAGCTGACATCCACCAAGGAACTTACCGTTTACAAGCCCAACGGCAAGAACATATTCGTACTCCGGGACGACCTGAACGACTGGATAAGACGTAATCCATGTTTCTCCTACGAAGAAATCGACAAACAGGCCAATGTTATGTCGTATCGCCTTGAAAACAACAACAAACGTAAACGCAGAACAAGAAGAGATGGAAACGGAAAGATCTAATTTTATGTTTCCGGATACGCACAGAATAGACGAGGCGAAATACAAGTCGCTGCTGAAATATATCCGGCTCAATGTCACAGAACAATACGATTTCCCTCAAGAGATTGTCCAGATTGACGGTGTGACCATAGCCACATTAGGCAATTTCAGTGCATCCACGGGGAAACCTAAAAGCAAAAAGACCTTCAATGTAAGCGCCATAGTCGCATCGGCGCTTTCCGGAAGAGAGGTATTGAAATACAAAGCTGACTTGCCTCCGTGCAAGAACCGTATCCTTTATATTGATACGGAACAGAGCAAATGCCACTGTCATAAGGTACTTCAAAGAATACTGAAACTGGCAGGTATGCCCATAGACCAGGAGAATGACCGCATTGAGTTTTTTGTTCTCCGCGAATACACTCCCGACCAACGCAGGGACATCATCAAATGGGCCCTCCATGAAGAAAAAAATATCGGGCTGGTTATCATAGATGGAATACGCGACTTAATCCATGACATCAACAGTCCAAGCGAGTCACTTGATATTATTAATGAGCTGATGAGATGGTCAAGCTATTACGAGCTTCACATCCATACGGTACTCCACCTGAATAAAGGAGATGACAATACCAGGGGGCATATCGGTACCGAATTGAATAATAAAGCTGAAACCATCTTGCAAATCTCCAAAAATATAGAAAACGGAAGAATCAGTGAAGTAAGAGCTATGCATATCAGGGATAAAGAGTTTGTACCATTTGCCTTTGAAATCGGAGAAGACTCGCTTCCCCATTTGGTAAAAGACTATCAATTTAAGATGAACAAGAAAGACAGGCTGTCTTCATACCTTGACATGACAGAACAGCTACACCGTTCTGCTTTGGAAGTCGCCTTTTCCGACAACACCTCATTTGGCTATCAGGCATTGCTTGACGCACTAAAAAAGGGATATGACAGCATCGGTTACACCAGAGGAAGAAATACCCTGGTCAATCTGTGTAAGTTCCTGATTCAACATAACGCGATACAAAAGAATGGCCGGGAATACCGTTACAACGAGAATTTCAGCATCTGAGCCGTATCGGTTTAGTTTGCGGGTATATATAAAGAAACCATACTAAACACAGGATGCACATGAACATATCGGAAGCGAAACAAATACGGATTGTGGACTACCTGCGACTTCTCGGCCATGAGCCGAAGAATGCGCGCGGGGGACAATACTGGTATCTTTCCCCTTTCAGGGAAGAAAAGACGCCGTCGTTCAAGGTGAACGACCGGCTCAATGAATGGTATGACTTCGGGGCGGCTACCGGGGGCGACCTCGTGGAACTGGGCAAGCACCTGTACGGAACGGACAGTGTAAGCGAGGTGCTGGCCTGCATCGAACGGCACACCGGAACCAATGAACTGCCGAGGGTTCGGCTTCCGGCGGTGA
>CALUOX010000028.1 GCA_944322375.1 uncultured Alistipes sp. | reverse complement strand
TGCCAGGCGGCATCCGGATGGCCGGAGATCGCCCGGGAATGCGAAGTTCCGCAAAAGATGATCGAGGAGATCCGGCCAAATATGGTTTTCTTCTGATTGGTCGATCCGAGGGGTTGCTGCACCTTTACTTTATCCCCGTATTCATATATACGTTCATTAAAGTAAAGTCAAAATGAGGGAAGAAAAGAGATGGCTGCGCCATGGCTAAATGGTTCCAACTGTTTTTTCTTTTGGCTGCATAACTTATAAACAACCCGATGACAATAGCCAGACAAAACGCCCCTCCGACCCACCCGAGATAACAGCCAAGAACCTTGAAAATGTCCGTGAATCCATCCTCGATTTTACAACCCATTTTGGCGAAATAAACCCCGACATGCCCTATCTTTGCAGACGGAGTCTGTCGGGGCCCGAAAGGGCTGTTTTTGCCTCTTTTCCCTCTGTTCGGAGGGCAACAATGAAAAAAATCGTTAAATCGTCGATTTTTTGCGAAAAAACAAGTAAATTTTTGAGTAGTCTACTTTTTAAGACGCAAACTATTGATAATCAATGAGAATATGATGATGCATCGGAAAGTAACTCAACAGGAAGACGGCCCTGTCGGTTCGCGCCGAATACAGATGCGTCCATATTCAAGACATGCTCATAATAAACAGGTTATATTCTACATTTCATTTATTAACTGCCGCTGTTGACTGCCGCCTGCGAATGTTTCAATCGACCTCCTCGCAGATTCCATGACAAACTTACAGCCCCCGTTGAACGCATCTTCAGGCAAAAACACTATCTTTGCATTCGCTAAACCTCCATAAGCCATGAATGCTATCACTCAAACCGATTTCAACTTCAAGGGTCTCACCGGAAAATATACGGGTAAAGTCCGTGACGTGTACAACATCAACGATCAATATCTCGTCATGGTGGTCACCGACCGAATCTCAGCCTTCGATGTCGTCCTGCCCGAAGGAATCCCCTACAAGGGGCAGGTGCTCAATCAGATTGCCGCAAAGTTCCTCGATGCCACGGCCGATATTCTTCCGAACTGGAAACTCGCCGTCCCCGATCCGATGGTCACCATCGGCCGGAAATGCGAACCCTTCAAGGTCGAAATGGTCATCCGAGGATATCTGTCCGGACATGCCTGGCGGGAATACAAAGCCGGAAAGAGAACCATCTGCGGAGTACGGATGCCCGATGGAATGGTCGAAAACCAGAAATTCCCGGAACCCATCATCACACCGACCTCCAAGGCGGCCGAAGGTCACGATGAAGACATCTCCAAAGAGGAGATCATCGCCAAAGGCCTCGTAAGCAGGGAGGAGTATGAACAGCTTGAGAACTATACCCGCAAAATCTACCAAAGAGGCTGTGAAATTGCAGCGAAGATGGGGCTCATACTTGTAGATACCAAGTATGAATTCGGCAAGAAGGACGGAATCATCTATCTCATGGACGAGATTCACACGCCCGATTCATCCCGTTACTTTTACGCCAACGGTTACGCCGAACGGCTTGCAAAGGGAGAACGGCAGAAACAGCTTTCGAAGGAGTTCGTCAGAGAGTGGCTGATGGCAAACGGTTTTCAGGGACAGCCCGGACAGCAGGTTCCTGAGATGACTCCCGAGATCGTGGCCGGGATCACGGACCGTTACATTGAACTCTACGAAAAAATAACCGGCGAGAAGTTCATCAAGGCTCCGGAGGCCACCGACACGCAGAGTATCCTCAACCGGATCGAGCGAAATGTCTCCGAGTGTCTGAAACAGCTCGAATAACCGTCCCAAACCGGCCGGGGACAACCCTGCCGACGCGAAACCGTTACCGTCCCGATACCGCCGGTCTGCGTGACGGGCAGCGGTGACGGGCAACGGTGATGGACGAGGTCGCAAGTTGCACACCCAACCCATTCGAAACTCAAGACAAGAATTTTCACAAAAGAGCCCGGCGGCGGAACCTGTCCCAACGACAGGATTTCCGCCGCCGGTTCTTTGCCGCTATCGAATTGTCAGCGGACGTTTTCCTGCCGTACGGATTATACCGGCACGACGAAGAATGGGCACAAAAAGACGCCATCGAAACCGGTTCAACAGATTTCCTCTCCGGACAAAAAATACCATAAACATATTTTTTCACTATATTTGCGACAGGTGGTCACGAAGATTGCAACTTATCCGCTCACGTGACCGCATCACATGCCTCAGGTTCGTCGCTCATGAAATTTGTTTGTCGCCATATCTTCCGTATTTCAGCTCTGATCCTTCTTGTCAGCAGCGTGGCGGGATGTTTGCAAACAGGCGGCGACTCACCGGACAACACCCGAGCCAGCTCTCACCCTGCATTGGACAGCCTCTCCAACAAATTGAGCAGCTACAGCTATGCCGGCAAGCACGACTCCGTAATATATACGGCACAACCGGCCCTGATTGCCGCGCAACGGGCCCACGATACGCTGACAATGGTCTATGCGGGACTCAATATGGCTCAATCGTTCCTGTTCCTGGGCAACATGGACTCCGTGCAACGGTACATCGACCTGATGGAGCCGCTGAAAGACTACCCGATACCGGCAAACCTGCACATCATGCGCAGCAACGTGCTTGGCAGCTACAGCCTCCGGTCGAGTCTCGACTACTCCAATGCCCTCAACTGCTACATGGAGGGCTTGGCATGGGCCGACAGACGGCAACACGCCAACAGCAGAATCGCCCTGCTCTCCAATATCGTAAACATATTCTACGTTCTGAACAGTGACAAGGGGCTCGAATATGCCCGTGAAGCATACGACCTTGCCATGACGCAGCCGGAGATCAATACCTATTCCAAATGTGCCGCCTGCCTTGTCATGGCACAGATGTACTACGTAACGGAACAATACGATACGGCGACCCGATTTTTGAAAGAGGCCGACACCTATGCCGGCGAGGGACATACGCTGTCACAGATATCGTTTATCCAAGCCATGTCTGCCTGGATCTGCCAGCACAAAAACGACGTGGCACGGGCATACGAATTTTATGACCGCGCCCTCGCGTTCATCAAATACACGGATCCGGGAACCGCTTCACAAGTGTATCTCACCTATGGAGAGTTCCTTTCCGAACAGGGGAAGAGAGCCGAGGCAGCCTCCATGTATGAAAAAGGACTGCAGATTTCGGATGCAAGCGGAAACATCGAATACAGGAAAAGTCTGCTCGGGCACATCGCCGATCTCGCCTGCGACAGGGATGATCTGGCGGCAGCGGTAAAGTATGCCCGCATGTACAGGACCTATTCGGAAACCATCTCCAACCGTCGTGAAGCGGAGTTCCGGGAGCTCATCGAACAGAGAGAAGAGTCGGAACATCAAAAAATGATGCTCGCCAAGGAGCTCGAACAACGAAAAATCGAGCAACGGAATCTGCTGCTGCTGTCGATATCCATCGGGGTCTCCGGATTTTCATTTTTACTCGGGCTGCTGTACAATCGCAAACGCAAGATGTATCGCAAACTCGTCAAGCAACATCAGGAGTACCTTTCACAACTGGATCTGAAGTCAAATTACGACAATGACGAGCACAACGACTCCGACCGTCAGCTTTTCAGCAGAATAGAACATCTCATGCGCCACGAAAAGATATACCGCATGAAGAATCTCACCCTGGAACTGCTTGCCGAGATGACCGATTCGAACAGGACCTACTGTTCGCGCGCCATAAACACATTTGCCGGAATGTCGTTCAACCGTTACCTCGACACATTCCGGATTGCCGAAGCAACCAGAATCATCGCCAGTGACTGCGATCACATACTCTTCAAACAACTGGCCGACGATATCGGATACAACTCCGTGACCGTCTTTTCCAAGGCATTTCAACGTGAAACCGGCTGCTCGCCGAGCATCTACAAAAAAGAGATAAAAGGCTACAATTCGAACAAATAATCCGATAATTTGTAAAATTGTAGAACTATCGACAGTTTAATTTTCATTCCTTGCTGACAAACCGTAATTTTGAAAAACTTTAATTAATTAAAGCTTTCAAGATTACCTCAGTCTGACGTCCAAGCAGGTGATCTTCCCCGAAAATTAAACACTATCTCTAACTAAAAGCTCGGCTACTACTATGAGTATGAGGCACCTTTCACATGCAGTCCGGACGCTGGCGCTCTGGGCTGCCGCAGTTCCCTTATTATTCGTGGGTTGCACAAACGACGATGAAACCGGGACCGATCCCGCTCCCGAAGCACCGGCGCTACAGAAAATAACCCTTGACAAGGAGAATCTCACCCTGAACGTAGGAGACAAATACACCTTCGAGGTCACGCTGACGCCCGAAGAGGTACAGAATGTCACGCTGACCTGGGCCTCAAGCAACCCCGAAGTAGTCTCCGTGGAGAATGGCATCGCAACGGCTCTTGCAAGCGGCGAAGCGACGGTCACGGTACAGGCAAACGAAAAGATATCGGCATCGTGCCAGATCACGGTTTTAAAAGCGGAAGTAAAGAGCGTAACGCTGGACAAGGAGCGTATCGAGCTGTTCATCGGTGAAACGGCCCCGCTTGCCGCCACGGTTCAACCCGCCGATGCGGAGTATGTCCTCAACTGGAAAACAGCCGATGAAAAGATCGCAACGGTGGACGACAAGGGTACGGTAACGGGCGTTGCCGTCGGTGAGACCTCCGTGACGGTACAGGCAGGCAAGGCTACGGCACAATGTCAGGTTGTGGTCAAGGCCGTTCCGGTGGAGTCCATCACGCTGGATCCGAAGAATCTGGAGCTGGAAGTGGGCGAGACCCTTACAATTTCGGCAACCGTACTTCCGGAGAATGCAACGGACAAAACCGTCGTATGGTCGAGTCTGAATAGAGAGATCGCAACGGTTGACGACAAGGGTGCAGTGACCGGTGTCGCCATCGGCGAGACCACCGTTACCGTACAGGCCGGTGACATCACGGCTCAATGTCCGATCGTCGTTACGGGCGTTCCCGCAGAGACCGTCATGCTGGACAAGAACACGCTGGAGCTGAAAGAGGGTGAGACCTTCACGCTCACGGCAACCGTACTTCCGGAGAATGCAACGGACAAGACCGTCGTATGGTCGAGTCTGAACGAGACCGTTGCCACGGTTGACGCTTCCGGTACGGTCACGGCCGTTTCGGCCGGCAACGCTGTCATCAAGGCTGCAGCCGGCGAGGTGGAAGGCGTATGCCTTGTCACGGTCACGGCCCCCGTCGTTCCGAGCGCATCCGCGAACATCGGTGACTACTTCTATTCGGACGGCACCTGGTCAACGGAGCTGTCACCGGAGAAAACGGTCATCGGCGTCGTATTCTACGTCGGGGACATTACGGCAAGCGATACTCTGCTGGCCAGCGAACACTCCGACTGTACGCACGGACTGGTTGTATCGATTGCCCAGGCAAGCGACATTCCGTGGCAATCCAACGCGGCAGGCTACAACTCCACGGTATCGGCCTGGATCGAGCAGAACGCAGCATCGAAATATGCAACGATTCTTGCCGGCAACAATGCCGCAAACGGCGAGAAACCGGTCGGCTACAACAATACCAGGGCCATCGAAGCCTTCAATGCCGATCCCGCGAACAGCACATGGCCCGTGGAAGCCGTACAGCAGATCGCAACATTCAGAACCGAACATCCCGCTCCCGCATCGACCAGCGACTGGTACCTGCCATCAGCCAAAGAGTTGTCGCTGCTTACGGCAGGTGACGTACCGGGCAGCATTACGGAGATCATGGGCAAAACGAACCTCGATCTGATCAACGGTGTTCTCGGGACCGTCAGCGGTGCCACCCAGATAGCAGGTCCCGGACCGGCATTCCTCCCGATTCCGGCATACTATCACTCGTCATCGGAAGCGGATGCCACGCAGGTATTCCAGATGATAACCCTGACGGGCATGACCGTTCCCTACGAAAAGGCGGAAAGCGCGACCCGGAACGTTCGCCCCATACTGGCCTTCTGACACGATAACCCTGACGATCAGCAACATTCCATCATATAAAAAACTTTATTTATCAAAGTACCATGAAGAAGTTTTTCACCTTTATTTCCATTGCATTGTGCAGCTGGTTGATTTACGGCTGCCAGGAATCGGATTCCACCGTTTCACTCGAATCCGTAACGCTGGACAGTCATGAACTTACCCTCGAGGTCGGCGAACAAGAGATTCTGACCGCAACGGCCTCGCCCGAAGGCATCGAAGGGTTGGTATTCGAATGGATATCCCTCAATTCCGACATCGCGAGCGTAAATCAGGATGGCGTCGTTACGGCCAAGGCTGCCGGAAATACCGTCATTACGGTTTCATGTCAGGGGATAAGTGATGTATGCAGCGTAACGGTGAATCCCGCGGCTGATCTTGTGGAGTCCGTAACGATCTCCGAGGAGACGCTGGAGGTACTCATCGGCGAGAGCGAGACGCTGACAGCCACCGTACTTCCTGCCGACGCGGATGTCGAGGTAACCTGGAGCAGCTCCAACCCGGATGTTGCCACGGTTGACAACAACGGCGTAGTAAAGGGTATCGCATCGGGATCCGCAGTCATAATGGCCATTGCCGGAAACCGGACTGACGACTGCATGGTCACCGTTGTCGGTATGCCCGTAACATCCGTCACACTCGATCAACAAAGTATCGAAATCGATGAAGGAGAGATCAGAACCCTCAGAGCAACGGTTCTGCCCGAGAACGCAGACAACAAGAGCGTTACCTGGTCGTCGTCCGACGAGAAGATAGCCACCGTAAACGGTGCCGGTGCCGTTCAGGGCGTACGTCCCGGTACGGCAACCATCACCGCCAAAGCGGGCAACTGCACGGCCACATGTGAGGTTACGGTCAATGCCGTAGCGCTGGCCGTAGGTCATTACTACTATTCGGACGGTACATGGTCGCTGTCCCTCGATGCGGGCAAGACCCCGATCGGCGTCGTATGTTACGTGGGTGACATCACGGCTACGGACCCGACATTGAAACGCGATCACCCCGGCTGCACGCACGGACTTGTTGTATCTCTCAAGGATATTGCCACCCCGTGGCAGAGCAATTACACCACCTATGGCAGCACCATAGGCGCGTGGGTAGAGGCGAACGCGACCGAATTTGTATCGCCGCTGACCGGTGTCGAATTCGAAGACAACCTGAATACTCCCATCGGATACAACAACACCAAAGCCATCGAAGCCTTCAATGCCGATCCGGCAAACAGCACATGGCCCGTGGAAGCCGTTCAGACGGTCGTCGCTTTCCGTGACGAGGTTTCTGCACCCGAATCGAGCAGCGACTGGTATCTCGGCTCGTCCAAGGAGATGTCTCTGCTTGCAACAGGCGAGTACAACAAGAATATCTGGGAGATCACCGATGCCGGAGTTTCGGTTGCCAACCTGAAACTTGTCAATGACAAGATGTCACAAATACCCGGAGCCGTATTGGTAGGCAAGGCCTTCGGATCCATAATGTTCTATTGGACCAGTACGGAGATTGACGAGACGACGGATGGTTACCCTGTAATGGCAGGCATGATGCTTCCCATGAATGGAATGACGCTGAGAGACTATAAGGATCAAAGCGCTTTCATCTATTGCGTAAGACCCGTCCTGGCATTCTAAGGCAAGAGACGAAGCAGAGGACACAAGCCCCTGTTGTGAAAGAGGGAAGGATCGAGCCCGAGGTTCGATCCTTCCTTTTTTCCTCAAGTACGAACTTCATTCAGCCCGAAACGACGACCGACTCTGCGGAACGGCCTTCTGCCGTGAAAAAGGAGCGGACTCGAATTGAGGTCCATGTCCCTGCACGGCTTTTCCCGACACTCTCGAAGATGAAAAAAACTTTACACATTCTTTACTTTTCCCCGACATCGGCAATGGATTTAAACTACGGAAACGATATCTTTGCATCAAACAGTCGGGAAACGCACCAAAACCCGAAGGGCCGATACACAAAACAAGACAACAACCGGCCATGAATAAACCATTTCCGATCACTCGGATCGGTGGCCGCTGGTTAACAACAATGGAAAGTCATGTCGAAACTGCCACAACATAAAGCCTCCAACCTGAATCAGGCAGGCATTTATCTACGAATTTTCATGCCGGAAGATTCGCAGGACACACCGGTTACCTATATGCATCAGGATGACTACTATATATTCGGATTTGTGGATGCCGGACGGTGTCTGATACATATCGATTTCGACACATACAGTGTCGCATGCGGAGAGGTGGCCTTTACGCAACCGGGACAAGTTCACGAATTCGTAACAGCCACGAATCTGAAGGCATATCTGCTTCTGATAGAAGCGTCACTCTTGGAAGAGACACAGAAAAGAGTCTTTGAGCAATACGCATTGAACATGCAAACGGCCACGGTTAACCACCGCGGGCAAGAAGATTTGAACCGACTTTTCAAGCTGCTGGCCGACCGGTGCTTCGGAAACAACGATGCATCAAACCGGTCATTGATCCGACACCTGTCTCTGGCAATCATCGATGTCATTGCCGAGACATTGAAACCTGAACTGGAAGAACGGAAATATCCGAAACGATACGTGGAACATACCGTCACATTCAGAAAACTGCTCGAAGAACAGGTTGACCGCCATCATGCCCCGGGGTTCTACGCCAACCGAATGAACATCTCGACAGGTTACCTGAACGAAGCCGTAAAAACCGTCACGGGTTCCAGCGTCCGCGCAAACATACGGAATGAGATCATTCGCCGCGCCAAACGAAAACTGGCTTATTCAAATGCAAGCGTGAAAGAGACAGCCCGGGATCTTGGATTTGACGACTGCGCCTATTTTACAAGACTCTTTACCTCTTGCACCGGAATATCTCCTTCGGCATTCCGCAAAAACTTTAAATAATCCAAATCTTACCCTCTGCCATCCATTGTCCGAATATTCGTCGAAGCATAACTTTGTCAGCACAAAGACGACCCGAATACGATCTGAAGGTGACGTGGTCATAAAAATATATCAAATCAAAAAAGACGTTACATCCCATCCCGTGAAGAGACCGGCTACAGACAACAATCGTTCCGATACACAGACAGCAAGGCTCTGCCGGCCATACAACTTGTTAAGAATCTCAAAATGGATCGCAAACAGATGTTTCGTACCGACATGGTACTTGTATTTATGCTACCGCTGACACTGCTCAGCGGGCTGACGCTTCATGCCGCAAATCACGGCATGATTCACTCGGCCAATAGATTCTGGCCGATTTTGCATATCCTCAGCGGGCTGCTGTTGTTCGCTGGATCACTCCTTCACATAGGAGCTCACCGGGGCTGGTATAAAAGTCTGTGGAAGGGTACGGGAAATCACAGTACGGCAACCTGTATCCTTTCCATTGTCTATCTGTCCAATGTCCTTTCAGGAATCCTGCTTCTGATATTGAAAGGGACAAAAGGTCCTCATTGGGGCTTGTTCCACTATCAGACTGGAATTCTGTTCGGCATTTTGGGATTATATCATTTTTTCTGCCGCATGAAACGGCTCAGGAAACTGAAGTAACCGTTTTGCAGTAGCATATTCAGAACTATCCCGAAAATTCAAATCAGAGAAGAATCGCCCGACACTCAATTACAGGCAACCAGAGTCCATGTCCGGATATCGGGCATGGATCACCGTTTTCCACCCGTATAACCGACGACCGGACACAACCGAATCCAAATCCGATATGCTGCAGGCAGCTCCGCCGCATCCTACATACAAAATTTTCTCTGCCACGTTTCATATGTTCCATCCCGATTGCTGAAGATAAAGACCTGTGATCCGACAGCCGTAATTTTGAAAAAACGCATAATCCGACGCCACCGCCATATCATAAAAATATCTCCCGAAAACCCATCCTGTTTCGAATTCGAACATACAAAATTCAAATTATTTGTTATTTTTGTAGAAAGATTCTTTCGGTGGAACAGGAGCGGGACATACTCGAACGGATGGCACACGGTGACAGAGCGGCATTCGATTCGCTCTACCTCCACTATGCACCCAAAATCGAGGAGATGGCCTACTGGATGCTGAAGAACCACGCCGAAGCCGAAGATGTCATGCAGTCCGTCATGTTGAAGGTCTGGGAACGAAGAACCGAACTCGCAAAGACGATTCACTTCTCCAACTACCTCTTCACCATGATGAAAAACGCCATCTTCGATATCTATGACCACTCCGAGATACATGCCAGATACGAATCCGCCCGACGATCCACACCCCACTTTTTCTACGACGATTCACTCGTCAGCGAGGTCGAGACGAACGATCTGGAACTGCTGATCTCGATCGCCGTGGAGAAGATGCCCGACAGAAGACGCCGCATCTTTCAAATGAGCCGCTACGAGGGACTCTCGAACCGGGAGATCGCCGAACGGCTCCAGATCAGCGTCAAGACCGTCGAGAACCACATGACCTCCGCCCTCCACCAGCTCCGGCAGCTGCTCATGTCCATCACGGTTTTCTTTTGAAAAATCGTCTTTTCGGATTAGGGGTTCGACGCCCGTCAACCGTCCATATTATACAAGCCCCAAATAATGAAGACAACCAGAATCAGAGAACTCATCAATGATTTTCTGCACAACGAAATGCCGGAAGATGTCCAACACCGCTTCCGGCGCTGGATGTTGGCCCCCGAAGATCGGGAAGCCAAGGATGCCGCGTTGCGTCAGGTCTGGAACGATCTTCTGAGCAGGCCATCCGATCAGGATTACCGACAGAAACTCTCCGTACTGCACCGCAGAATCGAATCTCTCGGACTTGACCGCCCTGCAAAACGGAGATTCTCCCTGCGGCGTCTTGCTGCCGCAGCCGCCCTGCTGGCTCTTCTGCTGGGCGGAGAATACCTCTTTCTGCAGAGCCTGCACGAACGCTCCGCTTCGGTATGCCTGGTCACGGCACACGGCAGCAAGGGAGAATTCGTGTTGCCCGACGGTACGCACGTCTGGCTCAACGGCAACAGCCGGCTGGCCTACCCCAAAGCCTTCGACGGCAAAAAAAGGAAGGTACGGCTCGACGGAAACGCCTTCTTTCAGGTCAGAAAGGATGCTTCACGCCCTTTCATCGTCGATATGGATGTCATGCAGGTACAGGTTCTGGGCACGGAGTTCGACGCCCGGCACCGAATTGGCGACCGCTTCGCAGAGACCGTACTCAAATCCGGCAGCATTCAGGTTTCGGCGCCCGGCGTGGAGAGACCGATTCCGCTCCAGAGCAACCAACGGCTCTTTTTCGATGTCGAAACCGGAAAGATTCAAATCTCGAACATCCATGCGGAAGACTATTGCAGCTGGACCTCCCGTCACCTGATCTTCTCGAACAAACCGCTCGACGAAATTCTCATCAACCTGGAAAACTGGTATGACGTACGGTTCCACTGCAAGGACGACGTCGATCTCACGGAGAAACTCTCCTTCCATCTGGAGTATGAACCCCTCGAAGAGACGCTCTATCTGCTCTCGCGCATAGCGCATGTCGAGTACTACGTCCGAAACAACGAAGTCTTCCTTACCCGGAAAAAATAACCCGACAGGAAGGCTCCTGACCCAAACTGAACACAAACCTGAAATGAACGCTTAAAACCCGAACGCCTATGAGAATATAAAGAATCGACCAACCTGAACAAAAACGGGGTGAATGTTCCTACCATCCACCCCTCGACTTAAAATCTAACCTTATCACAGTACATTCCACCTGTGAACAATGAACTTTAAATCGTCGCAAAATTATGAAAATTTTCGGACAATCCGAACGTAGCCTCCCCCACAGGAGAGCGCTATCCGTCAAATTCGTGTCCCTGTTTCTTTTTCTCCTCGCGTCATTCGGCAGCGTCACGGCAGCAAATCCTCCCGTGACCATCCATGTGAAGGATGTCTCTGTGGCCGAACTGCTGCGGCAGATCGAAGCGCAGGGTGAATATACCTTTGCATACAACAACGCCGACATCGATCTGTCCCGCATCGTTTCGGTCGATGCCAACGCTCAGCCCATCGACCGAATCATCCGCAGATGCATCCCGGGTGTTCACGTCACGGTCGATCACAACAAGGTGATCCTGACCGCCCGCCAGGCTGAAGCAGCGCCGGCCAGAACCATCACCGGAAAGATCACCGACGAAGCGGGCGACCCCGTTGTCGGAGCGACCGTCCTGCTCTCCGACGGCGGATCGGTCAAAGGAACCTCCTCCAACACGGACGGCTCCTTCTCGTTCGACTCCAGCGTCCTCTCGAATGCTGCGGTGCTCGAGGTATCGTTCATCGGATACAACTCCTACAAGGCTACGGTCGGCAACCGCACCCATTTCGACGTGGTACTCTCGACCAGCCATGAAAACATCAATGAAATCGTAGTCATCGGTTACGGAAAGCAGAAGCGGGTCAACCTGACTGGCGCCGTGAGCGTAATCGACGGCAAGGACCTGAACAACAGGCCCGTGACCAATGCGGCAGCGGCATTGCAAGGTGCCGATCCGTCGCTCGTGCTTACGTTGGGCAGCGGCTCCATCGAAGGGAAGAACTACAGCCTGAACATCCGCGGGTCGATATCGGTCCACTCCAGCGAACCGCTGGTGCTGGTCGATGGAATCGAGGCCAGCCTCACGCAGGTAAACCCCAATGACATCGAGTCGGTCTCCGTACTGAAGGACGCATCGGCCTGTGCCATCTACGGCGCGAAGGCCTCGGCCGGCGTCGTTCTCATCACGACCAAAGAGGGCAAGGCCGGTTCGGTCAATATCAACTACAACGGGCGTTACGGCGTCTCGTGGAACACGACATCGACCGACTTCATCCGGTCGGGATACGACTTCGTCACCTTCGAAAACGAGTTCTATGTACCCTACAAGGGTTATGGGGCGTGGACCTACACCGACGAGCAGCTCCAGATGCTCTATGAGCGCCGCAACGACATGACCGAGCATCCCGACCGCCCATGGGTCGTGACCGAAAATACGGCGGATGTCAACAACCGCGAATATACCTATCTTTACCTGGGCAACTTCGACTGGTACGACTACTTCTTCAAGCGCAGCCGTCCGGAGACCGAACACAACATCTCGATATCGGGCGGCAACGAGAAGATGAACTATTATGTCAGCGGCCGATACCTCTATCGCGAAGGGTTCTTCGACAACAATCAGGAGGACAAATACAACGGCTACTCCTTCCGTTCGAAAATCAATGCGGAGATTACGCCATGGCTCCACTATTCGAACAACCTCTCGTTCGAACGGTCGGACTACAAATACGGCGGCTACTGGGAGCAGGACGGCGCCGAAGGGCTCAACAAGAACGGCATTCTCTACAACGAGAATATAAACATCTCGCCGACTTATGTGCCCGTCAATCCCGACGGGACGCGCAACGCACAGCCGGGCTACATGGCTGATGCGACCTCGCCGCTGGCATCGGGCCGTATGGCATTCCTTGAAGACGCCAACAAGAATGCGCGGTTCAACAACTATTGGATCCTGACCAACCGCCTGACCTTCGACCTGCTTCCGAACAAGGATCTGCAGTTCATCGCCGACTATACCTACCGGCGTCGCGACAACACCGCACAATACCGCTCGCTGCCGCTGAGCAACGCCTACGACAACGTCAACCGGCGCATGTATCTGGGCAGCGACACGACGGTTCCGCAGGGCTATTTCTCGAACGGCTCATACTACGATTTCTATCAGGAAGACCGGTTGTACTACAACGGACATGACGTCAACGGCTATTTCCAATACGCACACTCGTGGAACGACCACAACTTCTCGGCTACGGCCGGCGGCAATTTCGTAGATTACCGCTCCTCCGAGATCTCCATCCGCCAAAAGGGTTCCCTGAGCCGCGAACTCGCCTATCTGGACAAGGCGGCGGCCGTTGAAATCGAAAGATTGAAACAGCCGATACAGGCCTACCGTACACTGGGTTTCTTTGCGCGTATGAATTACGACTACAAGGGGAAATACCTCTTCGAAGTATCGGGCCGTTATGACGGGTCGTCGCGTTTTGCGGCTGCAGACCGATGGGGATTCTTTCCGTCGGTATCGACCGGCTGGCGCATCTCCGAAGAGGAATTCTGGAAAAACTCCTCGATAAACGAGTGGTGGAACAACGCCAAGATACGCCTCTCCTACGGATCGTTGGGAAACCAACAGGTTTCGAACTACTACTATTTCCAGACCATATCGACCTCCAACATGGGTTACACCTTCGACGGAACGGGAAAGGCCAGCCATGCATCGGTCTCCGATCCGGTATCCGCCGGCCTTACATGGGAGACGGTTACCACCTATAACCTCGGTTTCGACTTCGGATTTCTGGGCAACCGCCTCAACCTGTCGGCCGACTTCTATATCCGCGACACGAAGGACATGCTGACTACGGCCTTGACGCTTCCCGACGTCTATGGCGCTACGGAGCCCAAATCCAACGCCGCCGATCTGCGGACCAAAGGCTATGAGATCTCCTTGAGCTGGCAGGACACGAAACAGGTTGCGGGGTCGCCTCTGACCTACGGTCTTTCCGCCTCGCTGGGGGACTACAAGTCAACCATCACCAAATACGTCAACGACAGCAAGCTGCTGACCGATTATTACGAAGGCATGACCCTGGGCGAGATCTGGGGCTACCACGTCGGCGGGCTCTTCCGCTCCGACGAGGAGGCTGCGGCCTATCAGGCGGCCATCGACGACAAGGCGGTCAACAAAGGCGTCTATTCGTGTGTGGCTCCCTACAACAAGCTGATGGCCGGGGATGTCTATTTCCTTGACCTGAATGACGACAAGGTCATCGATACCGGAGCGAATACCGTAAACGATCCGGGCGACAGGACCATCATCGGAAATGAACTGCCCCGTTATATCTACTCGCTGCGAGGCAACCTGACTTGGAAGGGATTCGACTTCGCGGTCTTCTTCCAGGGCGTGGGCAAGATCGACTGGATGCCTTCGGCGGGAGCCCTCTATTTCTGGAACTCGTATGCCAACCAGCGCATATCGTTCATTCCTACGGATTTTCCGGAATTGTGCTGGAGCGAGGAGAATACCGGCGCCTACTTCCCGCGCCGCCGTACGTTAATCGCTTCGGGGAACAGTTCGCTGGGAGTGACGTCGGACCGCTATCTGCAGGATGCCTCCTATCTGAGGTTGAAGAACATCACGCTCGGATATACGATTCCGATCAACAAGCGGATCGTCAAGAAACTGCGCATCTATCTCTCCGGAGAGAATCTGGCATACTGGTCGCCCATGAAGAAATACTGCAAGACCCTCGATCCGGAGATTGCCGTTTCGCAGGCGACGAACGATACGATGTATCCCTATTCACGCACATTCTCCATTGGTGCCGATATAACTTTCTAAAACGCGTAAGACCATGAAAAGAAGCATCACAATAGCAATGGCATTGCTTGCGGCACTGAGTCTGGCTTCCTGTGAGGATTTTCTCACGCTCGAACCGGAAAACAAACTGTCGCCTGAAACCTATTTCAAGACGGAAGCCGAACTGGAACTGTGGACGAACCAGTTCTACCTAATGCTCGACGGGCCGGAGGAGGACGGTCTGCATTGCGCCGACGACCATATAAGCACTTCGCTCAACGATGTACAGAAAGGGACGCGCACGGCGGCAAGTGCGAGTTGGGCTTCGGCCTGGGACGAGCTGCGGACCATCAACTACTTCTTCGAACATGCGGCAGGCTGTACGGATATCGCCGCAAGGGAGAAGCATGAAGGCGTGGCCCATTTCTTCCGGGCACTCTTCTATTTCAAGAAGGTGCGCCAATACGGCGATGTCCCCTATTACGACCATGTCCTGCAGGATACGGACGTGGCGGAGCTGAACCGTCCCCGCGACTCCCGCAGTCTGGTGATGAAGCGTGTCATGGAGGATTTTGATGCAGCCTACCGCCTGCTGCCCGACACATGGGATGTTTATCATCTGACCAAGGATGCCGCTGCGGCATTCAAGGCTCGCGCCGCACTCTATGAAGGCACCTATCGCCGTTACCACACCCTGCCTGAGAACAGGGTGCCCGATGAAACCATCGAAGGTGAAACGATCAATGCGGAGTGGTTCCTCAACCAGGCGGTCGATGCCGCTCAGAAGGTCATGCTCAATGCAAGCCGCTATCCGCTCTACACGGAGAACACGACGGGACTGGGCCCCTATCGGGAGTTTTTCATCCTCCAGGATGCCTATGCCGGCGAATCGATTCTCTCGATCCGTTACAATGCGACGATCAAGGTACGTCACGGGTTGCAGTTCTCGCTGCGCAACGGCCGCCACAGCGCGACCCGCCGCATGGTGAACCACTATCTGATGAGCGACGGTTCGAAGGTGCAGGATCAGCCCAATTTCGAAACGATGACCTATTACGAATCGTTCCAGAACCGCGACCCGCGCATGTCGCAAACGCTGCTGGCGCCCGGCTACGTCCAGTACGGAGCGTCGGACAAGAGTGTCGAGACGCTGACGCAGAGCATGACCGGATACAGCATCATCAAATTCGTGAGCAACTCCAATTTCGAAAACGCCGGCACTTCGACCACAGACTGGTCCGCAATCCGTTATCCTGAGGTGCTGCTGATTCTGGCGGAGGCCAAGGCGGAACTCGGCACGCTCACACAAACCGACATCGACAATACGGTCAATGTGATCCGCAAGCGGGTCGGGATGACGGCCGAGCTCGACATGGAGGAAGCCAACGCCCATGCGGACGAGCTGCTTTCGAGCTACTATCCGAACGTGAACTCCGGCAAGAACAAAGGCGTCATTCTGGAGATCCGCCGCGAACGTACCGTCGAGCTCTTCTGCGAAGGGCAACGGCAATGGGATATGTTCCGATGGGGCGAGGGCGCATTCCTGACGCCTGCCGGCAACAAGGAGGGGAGTGTGCACGGATTCGAAGGCGTTTACTTCCCCCGACTCGGAGAGTACGACATGGATAACGACGGGACGCCCGACATTCTGCTCTACGATACTACGGCACCCGAATCGGACGTCACGGTCCGTTACGATGTCCGCAAAGACATCACGCTGTCGAACGGCACTTCAGGGCATGTGCTGCTCTACAGTCTGGAGGACTACAAGTGGGACGAGAAACGCGACTATCTCTGGCCGATTCCCGAAACCCAGATCCAGATTACGAACGGCGCTCTGACCCAGAACTACGGGTATTAGGCCTCCGTAACCATGAAAATCGGTCAGAATACCGACTCTTCGACGCTTTCATACCGATACCTCCGGGTATCGGTTTGAAGGCGTCGGTTTTTCACTTTTCGCGACTCTTCCGACGAAACGATCATCTTCATGAAACTCCGCATCAAGAAGGTTTTCAGATCCGCACTGCTTCTCTGCGCTGCGGGGCTCGCATCATGTGCATCGTCGGCATCTCCGACCGTACCGGAATCCGACGGGGAGATCCTCGGAAGCTGGACGCTGACAAGGCAGACAGCGCTGGCCGACGGCGTATTCTACTCCCGCTACCGTCTCGGCAGACTTGACTCACGGGTCCACGTACTGAGCCTGGACCTCTCAAATCCGCGAATTGTTCTGGAGACGGTCATGGCAGACGAGATCTGTCCGAATCCGAACCGGAATTCCAATGCGAACAACGGGAAAAACCTGCGGGAAACCCTCTCGGAGACCTGTCTGCGACGCCGCAGCGAAGGCCGCAACATCATAGCGGGAGTCAATACGGGCTTTTTCAACTCCCACGACGGATTTCCGCGCGGTTTTCATATCGAATACGACGAACCGCTCTTCATAAACAGCCCCTACGTCCGCGACCATCTGCCGAACCACCGCTACGGCTTCACCTTTTTCAGCGACCGCCGTTGCAGCTTCGAAGAACGCAGTTTCGAAGGGACCGTACAATGGAACGGCATCACAATTCCCTATTATTCGATCAACGACACGATTCTCATGCAGCGGGGTCCGGCACCGGCCGGATATCTCCATACGCAGCAGGCGAATCTCTACACTTTCCGGTTCCGGCACACGCCGCATGAAGAGCGTCCGGAGATCACCAACGAGATCAACCCCGACGCACTCTTTATCGTTGCACGCAGCGAGCGGAGGCTTCAGGTAAACTGCGGTGAGACAAATGGCCGGATCATCGGAGTGATCGACGGTCGCGAAGGTCGGAATATCGAGATTCCCTATGTCACGCAGCCGAACGAATGGGTTCTTCGACTGACCGGAGAAGAAGCCGCACGGATGGCATCGGCCGCGGTTGGCGACCCTGTCCGCATCACGGCGACGGTCCGTATCGGCGGTGAAGCGAAATCCATCATCATGCACAACGCCGGAATGGCCCGCTATCTCCACAACGGCATGCAGATCGACAGAAATACGGAGCGGAAACCGGCAACAACGATCGGGATCGATGCGCAGGGCATCCATCTGATGATCGTTTGCGTTGACGGAGTCTCCTCCTCCGGATCGGGCATGAACTACGAACAGCTGGGCGCCGTCATGAAACATCTGGGAATGGCTGAAGCGGTACGTTTCGACGGCGGGGGCTCCACATCGATGTGGATCTACGAAGAAGAGAAGGGCGGTCTTCTGGCCTGCCCCTCCTGCGATTCAAAAGGAGACGAACGCAGCTGCATGAACTATCTGCATGTCCGCATACTGGAATAGTACGGACCGCTCGATCGTTTCAGAGACGGCAATCTCCTCGGAAACAGCTTCAGGAGGAGAGCGTGAACAAGCGAAAGACACGCCCCGCGCCGTTCCTGGCCGCTGTGACAGGCCGCTGTGACAGGCCGCTGTGACAGGCCGCTGTGACAGGCTGGAAATACGATACGACGCTTTTGCTGAGAACGGTTCGGAATCCGAACCGCTCTCTTTCTGTCCCCCAAACGGGCGGAGGAATATCCTGCGCAGGTTCCACATGCGCAATCTACGGAAGAGCCCCCGATCCAAACCAGAACATGGTCATCCGCTCTTCCAACCATGCACAAACAGACTCCCGTGCGCAGACAAAACCCCGCGTGCAGACAACCGGAGCGGATCCGTTCCACAGGGAAGGGGAAGATCGGGGGAGCGTCGCGTGCAGATACGGACAGATACGGACAGATACGAATCCGAAGCGGTCCAATCATTCGGGCATCGATTTTGCTGGTAGGCCCATGCATGAAGGTCCTCCGATCATATCGAAGCCTCATGCGCTGCGCCGGCGACAAGCCCCCGGCAGCATTCACATCCATCAAACCACACACGACAAAACCATGGACACGACCAAATTCAAAGGCACACCGGTACATCTCTCCGGATCTCTTCCCGCAAAGGGCGCTGCGGCGCCGGATTTTCAACTGGTCAAAGGCGATCTCACCACTCTTGCCCTTCACACGCTGCGGGGGAAACGGGTTCTTCTGAACATCTTCCCGAGCCTCGACACGGGCGTATGCGCGCTCTCCGTGCAGAAATTCAACCATCTGGCCGCATCGCTCGCCGACACCGTCGTACTCGCCATTTCAAAGGATCTGCCCTTCGCCCAGGCCCGATTCTGCGCCATCGAAGGGATCGAAAACGTCATTGCATTGTCGGATTTCCGCGCCTCGTCGTTCGACGACGATTACGGGATACGGATGATCGACGGCCCTTTGGCGGGACTGCTGGCCCGTGCCGTCGTCGTTGTCGATCGCAACGGATCGGTCGCCTACACGGAACTCGTCCCCGAGATCACGCAGGAACCCGACTACGATCGGGCCATCGAAGCCCTGCGGCAAATCGGCTGATCGGCCGGCCAACGTCAGAAGCATTGAAGCGATGCGACTGTGGTCGCTGCATCCGAAGTACCTCGACGCCCAAGGATTGACAGCCTGCTGGCGGGAGGGACTGCTGGCACGTCAGGTTCTGCTGAACCGGACCAGGGGCTACCGCAACCATCCCCAGCTGGTCCGTTTCCGCGCCATGCCGAGACCGGTCGAAGCGATCGACTGCTATTTGCGGGCCATAGCGGAAGAGGCCCAACGGCGCGGATACCGGTTCGATACCTCAAGGATCGGATTTGCAACCAGCCGGACATCCATGACCGTCACCACCGGACAGCTGACATTCGAACGACAGCATCTGCTTGACAAACTCCGGCGTCGCGATCCGGCCCGATACCTGCAACTTGCGGAGACGCCGGCGGTCGAGCCCCACCCGCTCTTCCACGTAATCGAGGGGAACAGGGAACACTGGGAAAAACACTCCGACACATGAAAAACAACTTCACGCACAAAATTGCAATCTGCGGTGCGACGGGATTCATCGGATCGCATCTGCGCAGACACCTTGAAGAGGCGGGACATCACGTCGTGCCGCTCGGACGGGAACTCTTCACGGGAGAGATCCAGCGGCTGCTGAACCTGATGGATGGGTGTGACACGGTCATCAACGTTGCGGGCCTCACGATCGATCACCGGTGGAGCCCGGCCTACAAACGACAACTGTACGACAGCCGCGTCGGCACGACACGGCAGATCGTCGAGGCAATTGCCCGAACGTCCTCCGTCCGCTGCTGGATCTGCGCCTCGGCCGTCGGGTACTATCCATCGGCGGGGTGTCATGACGACCGTGTACCGCAACCCTCCGGATCGGATTTTCTCGCCGGACTGTGCCGTGACCGGGAAGCCGAAGCCCGCAAGGCTCCCGATACTGTCCGCACGATCGTCACCCGTTTCGGGGTCGTTCTGGCTCCCCAAGGCGGAGCATTCGAACGAATGCGACGTCCGTTCCGCTACCTTATGGCGCTGGTGCCCGGAAACGGTGCACAATCCTTTTCGTGGATCGACATCGAGGATCTCTGCCGGGCCATGCTTCTCCTGATCGAAACGCCGCAGTTGGACGGAACGTTCAACCTCGCCGCACCCGAACCTCATACCATGGATGCCACTTTTGCCGACCTGCGGCTTCACTATGGGAGATCCCTGCTGATCCACATTCCCGCATGGCTGCTGCGACTGCTGCGCGGAGAGGCTGCGGATGCCCTGCTCAAGGGACAATGCGCCATACCGGGACGCCTGCTTGAAAGCGGATTCCGGTTTCGGTCATCTTCACTGCGGCATTTTCTCAAACGGCTCGACGACCGACCGGAGCGATGAACGATCCCAACACGGGTCACTCTCACCGAACGAAGAGCGAAGCGCGGCAGGCCGGTCGGCCTGCCGCGCTTCGCGCGAAAACCTCTTACTCCTCCACCGGAACGAACTTCGATTTCGGAGCCTTGCATCGGGGACAACGCCACGCATCGGGCAGCGCCTCGAAGGGCGTCCCGGGGGCTACGCCATGTTCCGGATCTCCCACGGCCGGATCATAGATCCATCCGCAAACGGTACATTTGTACTTCTTCATGACCTCAAAAAGTGTATTGATGAATTTTACAAGCGATCGGCAACCTTCCGCCAGTCAACAAGATCCCACCAGTTCTTTATGAACTCGGCCCGGCGGTTGCGGCAGTCGATATAATAGGCATGTTCCCAGACATCGATTGCCAGCAGCGGCTTGAGTCCCCGCGTCATCGGGTTTCCGGCATTCGACTCCGCGACGATCGACAACCGGCCTTCAGGGCTCTCCGCAAGCCAGACCCATCCCGAACCGAAGAGTCCCGCAGCAGCCTGCGTAAAAGCCTCCTTGAAGGCCTCGACCGAACCGAACTCTTTCGTGAGCGCCGCAGCGAGTTTTTCGGGAACGGCCTGCTGCGCGGGGGTCAGCGTATCGAAAAAGAAGGTATGGTTCCACGTCTGCGCGGCATTGTTGAAGATCGCTCCGTCGGCCTTGCAGACGATTTCATCAAGCGGCATCGCCGCATAGGGGGTCCCGACGATCAGCCTGTTGAGGTTGTCGATGTAGGTTTGCAGATGTTTGCCATAGTGGTATTCAAGCGTTTCACGGCTCATTTTCGGAGAGAGTGCTTCCATCGCATAGGGAAGCTGCGGCATCGTGTGTGTCATGGTCTGTTGATTTTTGGTGCTCGACATCGGATCCTCCATCGTCAGCACGACGGAGATCTCCTTTTCGATCGGATTTTTTATGTAAATATAGGCATTAAGATAGGTTGCGAAGAGAATCCACGCCAGATAGGGGACAAAGAGCCAGGCCGCCGACGGGGTCTGGCGACGAACGCCCCAGACATAGAGCACCACAAGCAGGTCCAACACGACAATATCCACCAGTCCGGCCAACGGACTGCGCAGATAGAAGAAAAAGATGCTCCACAGAAAATTGACGGCCAGTTGCAGAAACCACAGCGTCACGAAACGTTTGTCTCCGTCAATCAGGACGCGGCCCAACGACAGGCCCATGCAGATATACAACAATGTCCAGGCAATGGGAAAGACGATTGCCGGCGGTGAAAGCGGCGCCTTTGTCAGCGTCGGATACCACTCGGACAGCGATTCCGTTTGGAGAGATCCCGCCACCACTCCCACAAGCAGGCACAACAGGACAGGTACTACGTAACAGACGGCTTTTTTCATGATGGTCATTTTTCCGACAGATCTGCAAGAACAGTGCAAATTGACATATCCGTCGTCTAAAATACAAAAATTTCCGCTATTACCGGCACTTTCGCCCCCTCATATGGAAAAGTACGCTGTTCGAAGGGGCTTTCACGACACATTCGGCGCTTTTTTATTAATTTTGTCATTGAGGCACGACAAATGCCCGCATACGGATTATCATGAAAAAGCGAATCCACATACCTGTTGTGCTGCTTCTGGCCGCGATCTTCTGGCAGACAAGCCTCTCCGCCGCAGAAGGATATACCCTGCGCGGCCGCGTCATCGACCGCCTTACGCGCCAACCGATCGCCTATGCCGCTGTCGTTCTGGCCGGACAGGGAGACAAGGGCTCCTCGACCGATTCGACCGGCATGTTCGTCATCGAACGTGTACGCCCCGGAATCTATCGGCTCGAAGCCTCCTGCATCGGCTATCTCAATACCCTGACACCCGAATACATCGTCTCCGCAAAGACCCCCTTCATCGAGATCGAACTGACCGAAGACGCCACCCAGCTCGACGCCGTCACCGTCACCCCGACACCCTTCCGCCGCACGGTGGAGAGTCCCGTCGGTATGCAGGTGATCGGGTTGCGCGAGATCGAGAAGAGTCCCGGCGCCAACAGGGATGTCTCACGCATCGTGCGCTCCTACCCCGGAGTATCCTTTTCGCCGGTAGGTTACCGCAACGATCTGATCGTCCGCGGCGGCGGGCCGTCGGAGAACGTCTTCTTCATGGACGGGATCGAGATCCCGAACATCAACCACTTCGCCACGCAGGGAGCATCGGGCGGTCCGGTCAGCATCGTCAATGCCGATCTGGTGCGTGAAATCAGTTTCTACACGGGCGCCTTCCCCGCCGACCGCGCCGGAGCACTCAGTTCGGTGCTGGACTTCCGGCTGCGCGACGGCGATCCCGAGAAACAGAGTTTCAAGGCGACGCTCGGCGCCTCCGAGGTCGGCATCAGCGGCAGCGGACACTTCTCGGACCGCACGACCTATCTCTTTTCCATCCGGCAATCCTATCTTCAGCTGCTCTTCAAGATGCTCGGGCTGCCGTTCCTGCCCAACTACATCGACGGCCAGATCAAGATCAAGAGCAAACTCTCGAACCACGACGAACTGACGATTCTGGGTCTGATCGGCATCGACAACATGCGGCTCAATACCGATCAGAAGGGCGAAGCGGCCGAATACATGCTCAGCTACCTGCCCCGCATCCAACAGGAGACCTTCACCGTCGGAGCCTCCTACAAACATTATGCGGGCCGCCATACGCAAACCGTCTCGCTGAGCCACACCTACCTCAACAACCGCAACCTGAAATACCGGGACAACGACGATTCCGCCGAAGAGAATCTGACGCTGCGCCTGCGTTCCGTCGAACAGAAGACCTCGCTGCGGGGCGAGAACCGCTCGTGGCTCGGACGCTGGACGCTGCGTGAGGGGGCGGAGTTAACCTATCGGAACTATACGAACCGTACCCTGCAACGGCTCTACGGACGTGAGACGACGCTGTCGGACTACAACACGCAATTGGGGATCGTCGGATGGGGTTTCTTCGTCACGGCCGACTATGCCTCGGAGGACCGTCGCTTCACAGCTTCGGCCGGTGTACGGGCCGACGGCTGCGACTACTCGACCCGCATGCAGCAGTTCTGGCGACAACTCTCGCCGCGGGTATCGCTCTCCTACGCCCTCAGCGACGCCTGGTCGATCAAGGGGAGTACGGGAATCTATTACCAGCTGCCGCCGCTGACCGCCCTCGGTTTCAAGGACAACGACGGACTCTTCGTCAACCGTTCCCTGCAATACATGCGCGTCGCGATGGCAAGCGCCGGTGCCGACTGGCGGCTGCGTGACCGGCTCATCGTCTCGCTGGAGGGATTCTACAAAAAATACGATCACATTCCGCTGTCGCTGGCCGACGGAATTCCTCTGGCCTGCAAGGGCGACGACTACGGTACGGTGGGGAATGAACCGCTCGTATCGACCGCCCGCGGACGGGCCTATGGCGCCGAACTGACCGCACGGTGGCAGATTCCGGGCAAGATCTATCTGGTAGGCTCCGTCACCCTGTTCCGCAGCCAGTACCGCAACAACGACAATCAATACGTTGCGTCGGCCTGGGACAACCGCTACGTCGTGAACCTCAGCGGCACCTATGACCTGCCCCGTGCCTGGAGCGTCGGCGCCCGACTGAGCTGGATCGGCGGAGCTCCCTACACGCCGTACGACGTCGAAAAGTCATCGCTGGTCGAGGCCTGGAACGTCCAGGGGAGACCCTACTACGACTACTCCCGATACAATACCGGCCGACTGCCCTCCTTCGGACAACTCGACCTGCGTATCGACAAGACCTTCTATTTCGAGCGCTGCATGCTGGGATTCTACATCGACCTGCAGAACGTCTCGATGAGCAAGCTGCGCCGCCCCGACGCCCTGATGTCAACCGGAGTCATCGAAAATCCCGAGGCGCCCGCCGACCAACAACGGTATCGCATGAAATCGATCCGACAGGAGAGCGGATCGCTTGTTCCGACTCTGGGCATCACCGTGGAATTCTAACCTCAACAATACGACCGCTCCGTCATGAAAAACAATCTGCTCAGCGAACGCCTCGTCTATACGGGGGACACACGCACACGAACCCATCTGCATCTGGTCCGCTACACGGCCGAGAAGGTCGAAGAGAGCTCGGCCGAAACGTTCGAGGAGATAAGGGATCACCTCGCCGGCGGCGGCATCCGCTGGCTTCAGGTGCACGGACTGGAGGATACCGAAACGGTACGTCATGTCTGCGAATTCTTCGGGATCGACTTCCTCATCATGCAGGACATCCTCAATGCCGACCATCCGACCAAGATCGAACTGCGTGAACACGACACGGTCGTCGTGACGAAATTCTTCCACAACGACGACGATGCCCAGGTGTGTCTGGTGCAGGGAGTCGATTTCGTTCTTTCGTTTCTGGAGCGCGAGAGCCCCCTTTTCGACGATATTCCCCAGGCAATCCGGGACAACATACTCAAGTTCCGGAGCCGCCCGTCGGACTATCTGCTCAGCGTCCTGCTCAACAGCATAACGGCCAACTACGCTACACGAATCTCCCGGCTCGACAACGAGCTCGACGATCTGGAGACGGACCTTCTCTCCTCGACGGACAACCGCGAGACCGGGAACCGCATCCAGGAGCTCCGGCACCATTACCTGTTGCTCAAACAGACCGTCCTGCCGCTCAGGGAGCAATATGCACGCATCCTGCGATCCGATTCGGAGTTGTTCCACAAGAGCGTCCGCCCCTTCCTGAACGACGTGAACGACCACCTGCAATACGCCGCCCAACAGATCGACCTCTGCCGCGAGACACTCGCCTCGCTGGTCGATCTTTACATCTCGAACAACGACCTGCGCATGAACGCCATCATGAAACGGCTGACGATCGTCTCTACGATCTTCATTCCGCTGACCTTCCTCGTCGGCGTCTGGGGCATGAACTTCCGCAGCATGCCAGAACTGGAATGGAAGTATGGCTATGCAATGGCCTGGGGCGTGATGATACTTGTCGGAGTAGTTGTCGGACTCTTCTTCCGAAAGAAAGAGTGGCGTTGAGTCGCCATCTCCCGTCTTTCCGAAACCGACATCAGCCGACCGCACCACCCGACCTCCGCCGGGCGGTTCGTCATACGGATCTATCTTTCACTCGCCGACGACGCCGGAATCTCCGTTATTCCGCCTCCCGCCCTGTCTCAAGTCTCCGTCTCCCGCCCCTGTCTCAAGCCGCTGTCTCCGGCCCTCCGTCTCACCGATCATTCCCTGGACGACAGCGTGCAACCCCCTCTTAAGGTCCTACACACTGCACAAGATAAAAAGAAGCGGGGCGTCCTTCTGAGGACACCCCGCCATTTATCCGATACGGTTCAGGACCGCTCGTGAAGACTACTTGTTGTAAGCCTTCATTACCGAGATCAGGTCAAGCACCTTGTTCGAGTAACCCCACTCGTTGTCGTACCACGATACGACCTTTACGAAGGTGTCTGTCAAAGCGATACCGGCAGCCTTGTCGAAGATCGAAGTACGGGGATCGCCCAGGAAGTCCGACGATACGACAGCATCCTCGGTGTAACCCAGAATACCCTTCAGTTCGCCTTCCGAAGCCTCCTTCATGGCAGCGCAGATCTCGTCGTACTTGGCCGGTTTTGCCAGGTTGACCGTCAGATCGACAACCGATACGTCAAGCGTAGGAACACGCATCGACATACCCGTCAGTTTGCCGTTCAGCGAAGGAATGACCTTGCCGACAGCCTTGGCAGCACCCGTCGAGGAGGGAATAATGTTGCCCGAAGCGGCACGGCCGCCACGCCAGTCCTTCATCGAAGGACCGTCAACGGTCTTCTGCGTAGCCGTCGTCGAGTGAACGGTCGTCATCAGACCGTCCGTGATACCGAACTTGTCGTTCAGCACCTTGGCGATAGGAGCCAGGCAGTTCGTGGTGCACGATGCGTTCGAAACGATCGTCTGACCGGCATACGTGTTGGTATTTACACCGCATACGAACATCGGCGTATCGTCCTTCGACGGAGCCGACATAACGACATATTTGGCACCGGCCTTCAGGTGAGCCTCAGCCTTCTCCTTGGTCAGGAACAGACCCGTCGATTCAACGACATACTCTGCACCTACCTCGTTCCACTTCAGGTTTGCAGGATCCTTCTCTGCCGTCACGCGGATAGCATGGCCGTTGAC
>CALUOX010000027.1 GCA_944322375.1 uncultured Alistipes sp. | reverse complement strand
GTCCGTTTCGCTGCCGTTCGCTTTGCGCGACCCTTTGTGCATCCCCAGCCAGAGATCTGCAATCGGCTCACTTGCACGGACACGTTCTTTCGACTGCGGATATCCAATCTGCGTGCGGATCTCGATCTTCCACTCCTCGGGAAGCTGTTCGAGATTTCGGTAGCCCTGCATCAGCAGGTACAGTTGTCCCATACTTTCCGTTAGCTCCGACTTCCAGCGCTCCGAATTGAAGTCGATCTCCTGCATGGCCTTCAAGCGGGCTGCCAACCCGGGAGCCTGGGCATCGACCATTCGTCGGGCCATGTTGTCGAACAGGACCCATGCTCTTTCAGGTACACTCAGCAGACCGTTACGCAAAAGATCCTTCATCCAGACTTCGAGGTCGGAGATGCCGCCAAGTACATTCCGATGGCGCATTTGCTGTCTTTTGGCTTGTGCAGCCTCATCGACCGGAGTCTCGCTTTTCGCCTTCTGCTCCTTCCTTCCGGCCTTTTCCGATCGTTTGGCAAGCCATGCCGATACCCACTCGGGCTCGTCGGTCTGTGTGAATTGATCCGGCTGCCGTGCGTAGAGCAACAGAAGTCCCAGCCCGTGCTTGCAGGGAAACTTACGACTGGGGCATGAACATTTGAATGCCATGCCATTCAAATCGATGGCTGTCTGATAGGGGCTTTTGCCGCTTCCCTGGCAATGTCCCCAGACAGCCCGATCGCTGCATTCCAGGAGCATCCATTTGCTTATATTGGCGAGTCCCTTGCCGGCCTTTATCGACGCATCGTCCGGTGCGAGTTGCAGTATCTGATCTTCCGTCAAGTTTAATGACATATTTTTTATACCTGTTTTACGCATGTTAAGGTTCCGGTCTCCTGTTGTTTGCTCGGATAGCCGGACGGCACGCCTGGATTCACATTTCGGTTGGCTGTGTGTCCGGAGCAGTTTCAGCCGTCCTTGCGAGCCTCAACAACACATTGCTGAGCCGGAGGATGATAACCTCGGAGTTTTATCAAGCCAGACCCTTGCTTCGTCCCCTTGAAGTCCGCCTGATCCATTCCCATTTGCAGGAGAAGCAGTTTTCATGATATTGTCTTGAAGAGACTGGTCCGGCATGATGCTCGATGTTGTTTGCATATGTCCGGTTTCGCATCTGCCCGGATGGACATGACGTTGATAGTCAAATACTATTTCTGCGAGAAATACATTTTCTGCGAGAAATACATTCGGGTCGGTTGAGGTCGGGTTCATCTCGGTCGGATTGGTCTCCTCAAAAGTAGTGAATCTTAATTTATTTTTCTCGCAAATGCGTCAAAAGTGAGTGATAAATTAACTTTTGACATTCACTTGTTGCATTCAGCATCGACAGATCTCTGTCAAAAAAGGTTGAATAACAATGATATCGTTTTCCGTCGGACAACTTGCCGGGATTTGTTACCCCCCCCCTTGATGCGAAACGCATCTTCCCTTTTCGTCCTTTTTATCGTCTGTGGCCTATTCCAACCGACTTCTGGAAAAGTTCCTTCTCGGATTTCCATTTTGATCTTGGTGAAACTCCGAATTGCTGCGGTTTCGGTAACGATATCTGAGGCTTGCTTGAACTGCTCGGAAGCGACGGATATGTTATCTTGCGGAGAGACTCTATCTGTAATCTGTAATGAGAAGAATATTCACTTTTTTATTGCCCAGCGTTGATCCAAATGTTGTTTGACATTATTTGTCGGGCATCCTGTCGGTTGGTGCTTGGATCATGCAGGCTCCGATGCTCCGACGGACCGGCAAGAGCACAAAGTAGAGATTGCCCTCTGGCATGACGCTGTTCGGGAAACTTGCGTATCCGTTTTACGGGAATAGGAATAACTTCTGTCGCTACTGCTGCTTGAAGCGTATCTCGCAGTTGTCGAGACTCTCGATGACGGCAAGCGATTCGACGTGGATGCCCATGTTGCGCAACTCCTCTCCGCCGTGCTGGAACGCCTTTTCGATGATAAAGCCCATGCCTGCAACCTCCGCTCCGGCCTGCTTCGCCAGATCCAGAATACCCTTTGCCGCATTGCCGTTGGCCAGAAAATCGTCGATGAAGAGGACTTTGTCGCCCGGCCCGAGGTAGTCACGACTCACGCAGATTTCGTAGGAGCGGTTCTTCGTGAAGGAGAAGACCGTCGTGGAGAGCATGTTCTCCATCGTGCTCGGACGTTTCTTCTTGGCGAAAACGACGGGCAACTCCAGCAGGTAGCCCACCATGATGGCCGGCGCTATTCCACTCGCTTCAACCGTAATGATCTTGTTGATCGGCTCCGAGGCGAAACGCCGTACGAATTCGACGGCGATGGATTTCATCAGAATCGGATCCATTTGGTGGTTGATGAAGCTGTCCACCTTGAGAATTCCGCCCGGGAAACACTTTCCGTCACGGAGAATACGTTCTTTCAAGCTCTTCATGGGATGGTCGTTTTGGCCGGGCGGATGTCTTCGCGCCCGAAACGATGACAAAGATACCGAACTTCATCCGGATTCGCAATCTCTTCTCCTCTTTTTTCGTTCGGTCGGCGTCTCGGCTGTCACGCCCGTTGAATGACAGATTTGTCACGCAACCGACAGACGATCAGATCGGCGTCGGAAGGCTTTCGGGCCCCGAAGCTCATTGTTCGCGGGACGGCGGCCCGAAATCTATCCGCCTGTCACACAAGTCCGGTTTCGAGGTCATGGAGATTGTTGCCTGACGCGGCCTGCGGCTGAGGTCTTGCGGCTTGTCTGTCGGCGGTGGAAAGGGCGGGAGAAGGAGAGGAATGGGTCGCAGGGCGTGGAAAGGAAAAAGAAGGGAGAAGGGAGTGTGTAATGTCCGTATCCTGTATTTTGCATCCGCGACGGCGATATCCGTCTGGGGCTGTTCCGGACCTGTGTGAACATTCGATCCTTGGGGCTGCGATATGTCGCGGCGATGTGTCGGAAGCCGGTACATCGACGGAGCTGTTTCATGTTCCACTCTCCGAAGCGGCTCGTGCCGGCCCCGATGTCTGAAGACGTTTGAATATGCAAAAGATATTTCGTATCTTTGTTCCGGAGATAGTTTGTCTGACACGTTTTATACATCTGAACCGTCATGATGAAATATTTGATAAGAGGATTTTTGCTACTCGTGTTGGTTGTAGGCCTGGCGGCCTGCAAGGATGATACGGAGCAGTCGGAATTTTTCATTCGCGGAAACGCCGTGCGCTTTTACTATATCGATGAAACGGGTGCCGGACTTATCGATCCGGACGACCCCTCTACCTGGCCGATCCCCGCGACGCAGCTGTCGGAGACGCCGCCGGCCGTGCCGACCGATATCTCCGGAACGTCGTATTGCGGCGGACTTTGCCGGATCGAGTCGGACGATACCAACGGGCTCTTTTACTTTACCACCGGAGTGTATGGCGACTACACTTCGGACAACTTTACCATGTATGTCTATTTCAAGGGTGAGGCCGATCGAATGGATATTCTCTATGACTACTCTCTGGACGATCCCGGGAACTGGAACTATTACGCCAATATTGCGGCCTGGCGCTTCAATGACGTGACGATATACAGCGAATCCGATGCGTCGGAAGATTGGGGGATGCGCGTGGTGAAGGTCTATGTCTGCAAGGAGGAGGGCCGGACAACGGTAACACTCCAAAAATGAGGATTCGGAGAGAGGAGATAATCGTACAGGATACGGACTCTTTGGCGGGTCCGTATTTTTTTTGTTCCTTGCGGAGTTGGCATGCTCCCGGATTCGGTGCACTCCTTTGCCGTATTCTCCCTTGCCGGGCCGGTCGCATCTGTATGAAACGGTTGTAAGATGTGGAATATATGGCCTTGCAGCGTTCGGTGGCAGACGAACCCGGCCGTTTGTTCCGCCGGCGCGCACGATGCGGATTTTCCGTTTTTCCCGTCCCGGGCGACTCCTCCGATTGGGTTTTGCTCTCCACGCACAGAGACAAACGGCTCTGGAGATCGTCGGATCGGGTTGTGCCGACGAATCCAATTCTTCGGCCGAAAGCGGCCGGCGTTTTCCGACCGCATGCCTGCGTCTACCGACAGGGAAGGTCGGAAGCCGGCGGGTCGCAGCCCGTTTCCCCGGCAACGTACAGGCGGCGTGACCGCTGGCGGAATCCCCATTTGTCGGTATTTCCGAGACGGTGAAAAGTCCCTATATTTGCAACGTTGAATCAGAGAAGAAATGAACAGGATCGGTAAATATGCGGCGTCGGATCGTATGAGCGATCTGGTTTGCGACGACTTTCACGTGCTGCTTGTCATGAGCCGCTTCGGAATATCGTTGGGCTTCGGTGATCGCAGCGTCGAAGAGGTGTGCCGGGAGGCCGGCGTCGATACGCCGACATTTCTGGCTGTTGTCAACATGATGTTCGAGGAGGAGGAAACGTGCAATTGCGGTGAGATCTCGCTCGAAGCGTTCCTCGGCTACCTGCACAATTCGCACGACTATTTTCTGCAGTACCGTCTGCCCGAAATTCGCCGCAAACTCGAGATGGCGGTCGGCAGCGGTACCGGTGAGGTGGCTGGGGCAGTGCTGCGTTTTTTCGACGAGTATGCCGGCGAGGTGGACAGACACATGCTCTATGAGGAGCAGACGGTCTTTCCGTATGTCCGCCGGCTTTTGTCCGGAGAGACGGTGCAGGGATACGACATCGGGACCTTCCGGCGCCGGCACGATCAGATTGAAGCACGACTGACCGAGTTGAAGAACATCCTGATCAAGTACTATCCTTGCGAGGCGGATCGCGCCAAGGAGATGAACGGCGTGTTGTTCGATATCTTCCTTTGCGAATCGGAGCTTGCTTCGCACAACGATCTTGAGAACCGGCTCTTTGTTCCGGCCGTGGCCGCGGTGGAGCGTAAACTGAATGACCGGTCATGAGTACTCCGTTGAAAATCCTGCTTGTCGAGCCGTCGCTCATCCTGCGAAGCGGAATGTGCAGCGTGTTGCGTCGTCTGACGACCTTCGAGATGCAGGTCGCGGAGGTGCCGGATCCGGAACGGCTTGACGAGGCGGTGGCTCGCGAGGATCCCGATATCGTGATTGTGAACCCTTCGGTGGTGGATGAAGAGACGGTGCATCGTTTGCGGTGTCGGTCGGTGCGTGTGATGGCGTTGCAGAACGCCTTGATCGAAGACCGGTTGCAGCAGAGCTTCGATGCCGTGGTGTCGATCTACGATACGGCCGAACGGATCAAGGAGACATTGCAGACACTCGCCCGTCCGCAACGGGATGATGCCGCACAGGAACCGTTGAGCGCTCGGGAAAAAGAGATCATTGTAGGGGTTGTCAAGGGGCTGACAAACAAGCAGATCGCTGACGAACTCTTCATCTCGACCCATACGGTGATCACGCATCGCCGCAATATTGCCGCCAAGTTGCAGATCCATTCTCCGGCGGGACTGACGATTTATGCCATCGTCAACAAACTGGTCGAGCTGAACGACGTCAGGCATACGATTCAACAGAAGTAAAAAGAGAGAAACTGCCGTTATTTTGAATTTTGTTAAGTGGCGCAGCGCCCGGAAGACCTTCCGGGTGCTGTCGTTTTGCGGCGGGAAGGGTGGTCTTACCGCAGAAAAGTAGCTCTTGCAGTTGAAAGGGAGGTTTGCGACGGGAAAGGTGACCTTGCAGCGGGAAGGGAGGCTTTGCAGCAGAAAAGAGTCTCTTGCAGTTGAAAGGGAGGCTTTGCGACGGGAAAGATGACCTTGCAGCGGGAAGGGAGGTCTTGCAGCAGAAGGGGGGGGGTACTGGCGGAAGAGATGCCGTGTCGGCCAGATGTCCACCATCCGGATGTTGCGACGGTTCCCGATCGGGAGGGGATGTTTTGTCAGCCATTGCTGCGGACATGGCTCCGTTCGGACGCAATGTCGGTATTGCCGTGGAAGAAGATCGGCCGGCGGGATTCCACGACCTTGTATGGCGCTCCATGTCGTCGGTCCGCACAGGTTGCGGGAGTGCCGGAGACGCGGCATGTTGCGTTTCTGGTTCGGATTGCCTATCTTTGCATCCGGAACAATCGGTGAAAACGCATCGTCCGACATGTGGATGATGGCTGCCGATAATCGTATGCATTCATGAAAATCAATGTTGAAGAGCGGGTAGAGCATGCCCGCGAACTTTTTCGTCAGGGATACAACTGCGCGCAGGCCGTTTTTGTGACTTACAGCGATGTGGTGTCGCTTGACCCGCAGATGGCTGCGACGATCACCGGACCGTTGGGTGCCGGCATGGGCCGTCTGCGCGAAGTGTGCGGTACGGTGAGCGGCATGTCGCTCATCGCCGGATTTCTCTCTCCCTGCGCTGACCCTTCGGACCGCAAGGCCAAAGGGAAGACCTATGCACTTGTACAACGCTTTGCGGAGGCTTTCCGTGCCGAAAACGGCTCGATCGTCTGTCGGGAGTTGCTGGGCCTTGCCTGCCGCAAGGAGGATCCGATGCCGGCCGAGCGGACGGCGGAGTATTACCGCAAGCGTCCCTGCGTTGAACTGGTAGCCTGCGCGGCGCGGATCGTAGGGGAGTATCTGCAACAGCGGGACGAGACACCGGAAAGTGCTCCGGTCGCACAATGAACTGGCTGTTGTTGATCCTTGCCGGATGCTTCGAAACGGCCTTTGCCTTCTGTCTGGGCAAGGTGCGTGAAACGGAGGGTATGGCGGCAACGTTGTGGGGCGCCGGCTTCCTCGTCGCTCTTGCCGTCAGCATGGTGCTGCTGGTCCGTGCGACGCGGACGCTGCCGATCGGTACGGCCTATGCCGTCTGGACGGGAATCGGTGCGGTTGGAACCGTCATCGTCGGCATTCTCTTTTTCCGTGAGCCGGCAACCTTCTGGCGGCTCTTTTTTCTGGCGACATTGATCGCATCGATCATCGGACTGAAAGTCGTCACACACTGAGCCGACGATAAGGTCCCCATGAAATTGGGATAAATGAAAAGACCGCTCGATCTCGAAGCGGTCTTTTCCGTGTTGTCAAACCGGCAGACATCGGGTATCTCCGATTGCGGCGGTCCGTCACCTCCCTTGCGCTTTGCGGCGCTTTCGGTGCTCCGACGGCAGCCGGCTCTTGGTCGGAACGGAGGACTAACTCTTTCCCGTCCAATCGAATGCAAGCCGGATCTCCTTGCCCTTGTTGTCCGTAATGGTCAGCGTGAACCTGTGCGCAGCGCCCGACGTGGGCGGAGTCGTGAACACCAGAAAAAATCTGGGATCCAAAAGCATCAGACTGTCGCCGTCGATTTCCGACAACCGGAGATATACCGGTGCATATTTGGCATGATACGATGCAAAACTCCGGTTTCCGGCATAAAACTCCGGAGCGAGGTTCCAGTCGAAACTGCTCAGATAGCCGCTCCGGATGAAATCGCGGGGCGATGCTCCGGCCAGAAAGACGATGTCGGCCAATGAACTTCCGGCTTTGTGCTGGTCGTCATAGTCGCTGTCGCAGACAAGCTCCATGGAGATGAACTGATTGGCGATGACCTGCGTGCTGTGCGGCGCGATGTCGCTGTTGAAGCCCGTGTCACCATATGTCGAAGCGAGCAGCGTGCCGTCGATAAGGGTGCCTTCGGCCACGAATCCCATACCGGATTCATTGTCGGCAAAAGCTGTGATCTTCTCGGCCTCGACATAATCCTGAATGAAGCAGGTCGAGTATCTGCCGCCGTCTATTTCCGGGGCATCATCGGTCTCCGAGCATCCGATAATACCCAAGGCAGCAACTGTCAGGAATAGCAAGTGTCGGTTCATGTTGCTTGAGGATTTATTTGTGAAAAATATTGGAATGAGCCGGCTCGTTAATTATTTATTTTTGTAAAAATAACTAATAAAAAAAGCGGGAATCTTTCATCGATTCCCGCTTTTTTTAAAATCACTCTTTTTATTCCACTTCGACCAGGATGGCGTCAGTTTGTACGTTGTCGCCGACGTTGACCAGAATCTGTTTCACGGTACCGGCATAGTCGGTCGGGATCGAGTTCTCCATCTTCATCGCCTCCAGAACAAGAACCTCCTGTCCCGCCTTGACCGTATCACCGACCTTGACCTTCAGTTCAACGACCCGGCCCGGCAGCGGAGCATTGACCGTGTGTCCCGTGATGGGTTGCGCGGCCGGCGCGGCTGCAGCCTTCTCTTCGGCAGCGGCGGCTTCAACCTTCGCCTCCTCCGCCTTCCTGGCCTGGTAAGCCTTGACCTTGACACCTGTCAGGTAACTCTTGGCTACCATCGGGAACAGTTCAAGCAGCAGCACCTCCTTCTCGTTCTCGGCCAGTTTGACGCCTCCGGCCTCCGGAAGTTCCGGATTGGGCTGCATCTGATATTTGCTCGTGTCGTAGGGCGTCTCTTCCCGTACGCCCGCAATCTTGATGCGGAACTCCGGATCGATCGGAACCGGCGTCTTGCCGTATTCGCCCTTTACGAGGTTGACGAATTGTGAACTCTTGGTCGTGTAGATCGGACGTCCGGCCTTCTCGTCCATCGCGCACGATACGGCCTGCGCACCCACGATCTGCGACGTAGGCGTCACAAGCGGCGGAAGACCTGCGGCCAGACGAACCGTCGGAATCAACTCCATCGCACGCGGCAGGATCTCTTCGGCCTTGAGCTGTTTGAGCTGCGCCACCATGTTGGAGTACATGCCTCCGGGGATCTCGGCATTCTTGACCAGTTCGTTCGGAGCCGGGAAGCCGAAGTAGGCCTCGATCTTGTGGCAGGCGTCGAGCAGCGTCTCCTCGTCTTCGGCCTTCGCTGCGGCGATCGCACGGTCGAACTGTGCGTCGATCTCGGCCGGCAGTTTGTCCGTGAGCGGATTGAATGCCTTGGGAGCGGGTTTCTCGGCACCGAATACCGAAAGTTCCAGCTCCTTGCGGATGGTCTTCAGCTCGCCGTTGATCTTCGCTACGGCCTCCATGTTGGCCTGCAGCTCGATACCTAATTTCTGGCAGAAGAGATAGACCAGTTCAATGGCCGGAGCACCCGTTCCCTCGGCGAAATACCAGCAGTTGGTATCGACGATATCGACGTCGGCCAGAATGGCGCTCAACACCGAAGCCAGACCGTATCCCGGCGTACAGTGCGTATGGAAGTCGATCGGCACCTGGATGTGTTTCTTGAGCAGTTTGACGAGTCCGCTCACCCGTTTGGGCGGAATCAGTCCCGACATGTCCTTGATGGTGATCATGTCGGCACCCAATGCGGCCATCTGTTTGGCCTTGTCGAGGAAATAGGCGTCGGTAAAGACCGGTGCGGGTTTTTTCTTGCCCATCAGTCGGGCGAAGAATCCCGGCTCGGGATATTTCGGATCGATCGTGTAGCAGACCGCGCAGTCGGCGATGCCGCCGTATTGCTTGACATACTTGATCGTCGATTTCACGTTGTCCACGTCGTTCAGCGCATCGAAAATACGCATGATGCCCAAGCCGCTCTCGATGGCGTTGCGGCAGAATCCGTCGATGATCTGATCCGTATAGGGCGCATAGCCGAACAGGTTTCGGCCCCGTGACAGCGCCGTCAGTTTCGATACGTTGCCGATGGCCTTGTGGATCGTTTCAAGACGGGTCCAGGGATTCTCGTTCAGGTAACGCATCACCGAGTCGGGCACTGCACCGCCCCAAACCTCCATTGCATAGAAATTCGCATCCTTGTAGTAGGGAAGGCAACGGTCGATCTGTTCCTGCGTCATGCGTGTCGCAAACGACGACTGTTGTCCGTCGCGCAGCGTAAGATCTCTGATTTTTAGAATTTTTGCCATAGTTGAAGGTGTTTTTTTATGATGGATTCGAAAAAATCATCCACATTCACTGTTATTTTAATAACAAAAGTAGCTATTTTCTTTTGATTTGCAAATAAAACATGAAAAAAAGAGCGGTGTTCCTCAACTGCGGAATTTTTTGTACCTTTGTTTCTTCGGAGCGGACCTCTCATCGAAGCGGATGCGGCCCGCGCTCCGTATCAGCAACTTTTAACAGACACAACCCATGACTCCCGCAGCCGTCATCCTGACCGTCATCAGCTACATCGCCGTTCTCTTTGCCGTCGCCTATATCTCGGGCCGCAAGGCCGACAATGCCGGATTCTTCACCGGCAACCGGCGAACTCCCTGGTACATGGCTGCACTGGCCATGATCGGCGCCGCCATTTCGGGCGTGACCTTCATCTCGGTTCCCGGATCGGTCGCTGCCGACTCCTTCTCCTACATGCAGATGGTGCTGGGATTCACGGCAGGGCAGTTGGTCGTCGCCTTCGTGTTGATCCCGCTCTTTTACCGGCTCAAGGTCGTGTCGCTCTATGAATACCTCGACGGGCGTTTCGGCGTCGGCTCGCATCGCACGGGGGCATGGTTCTTCTTCATCTCCAAATCGCTCGGTGCCGCACTGCGCGTCTATGTCGTATGCGCGGTGATGCAGCTGCTCGTCTTCGACCATTACGGGCTGCCCTTCTGGGTCAATATGGCCGTTACGATGCTCTTCGTCTGGCTCTATACGCAGCAGGGCGGCGTGAAGTCGCTCATCTGGACCGACACGCTCAAGACGCTCTGTCTGGTGGCAAGCGTCGTGCTGTGCATCGTCTTTATCGTCCGTGAACTCGGCCTGACGCTTCCTGCCGCCCTCGATGCCGTGCGTGAAAGTCCCTATTCACGCGTCTTCTTCTTCGACGACCCCCATTCGCCCCGCTATTTCTGGAAGATGTTCTGGGCGGGCGTCTTCACGCTGATCGCCATGACGGGGCTCGATCAGGACATGATGCAGCGGAATCTGAGCTGCGCCTCGCCGCGCGATTCGCAAAAGAATATCGTACTGACGGCCTTGTGCCAGATGGCGGTCATCTACCTCTTCCTGATGCTGGGGGTTTTCCTCTACCTCTACATGGAGTGTCACGCGCTTGCCATGCCCGAAAAGAGCGACCAGGTCTTTTCGCTGGTGGCCGTCGACGGCGGGCTGCCGCTGAGTGTCGGCATCCTCTTCGTCGTAGGTCTCATATCGAGCACCTATTCCGCCGCAGGATCCGCCCTGACAGCTCTTACTACCTCCTTTACGGTCGATGTGCTGGAAGGCACGCGCCGCTATGACGACCGGCGGCTTACCCGTATCCGCCGCCGCGTGCATGTCGGCATGGCGGTGCTGATGGGGCTGTTGATCCTCGCTTTCGAAGCATTCGGAAACGACAGCGTCATCAATCTCGTCTATAAGGTCGCAAGCTATACATATGGCCCGATTCTGGGAATGTTCGTCTTCGGCATGTTCACCCGCTGGCAGATTCGCGACCGCTGGATGCCTCTCGTGGCCGTTGCGGCCCCCCTGTTGAGTGCGGCGCTGCAGTATGTGACACGCGAGGTATGGAATTACCATATCGGATTCGAATTGTTGATCTATAACGCCCTCTTCACGATGCTGGGAATGGCGTTGCTGATTCGCGGAAAGAATGAAAAATAGGATTCTGTTGTTGCTCTGCACGCTGTTGCTCTGCGTGCAGGCCGGTGCGCAAGGGCTCTCCGCCGAGAAACGCACGGAGATTTCGGACATGCTTACCCGTATTCTCGACCGCGAGGTCCGGGGCGGCAAGACCCGTATCACGCAGGTCGTCGATGCGGGAAACCGGTTGACGCTTTATGCTTCGATCGGGATGTCGTACTATCCCTTCCGACCGGAGAACGTTACGGCGATTTACGACTCGATACGCTCCCTGCTGCCGGCATCATTGGCCCGGCGCCGGTTGTCGCTGGTTACGGACAAACACACCATCGAGGAGTTGATCCCCCGCATCTATCGCAGCGGCAGCCGCGGTCGGAGTTTCGTCAACCGGTCGGAGCGCCCGCTGGTGACGCGGCTGTCGTCGCCGGTACATCCGACCCGGGGGCTTTCCGGCCGTCACATCGCGATGTGGCAGAGCCACGGACGTTACTTCGACCAGCAGGAGAACCGCTGGAAATGGCAGCGGTCGCGCTTGTGGGAGACCTGTGAGGATCTCTACACGCAAAGTTATGTCCTGCCGTATCTGGTGCCGATGCTCGAACGGGCCGGTGCAAACGTGATGCTTCCGCGTGAACGGGACACGCAGTGCGAAGAGACGATTGCCGACAACGATCCGGGTGTGGATGCGGGATCGTCGTATGTGGAATATACGGGTGTCCGCCGCTGGTTCGATGCCGGCGAGGGTTTCGCGCACAGCCGGGAGATCTATACGGAGTGTCAGAATCCCTTTGCGGAGGGTACGGTGCGGGGTGTCCAGACCGTAACCGACGGCCGGGAGAGCCGTGCCGAGTGGAGCGTGGAGATTCCCGCAAGCGGTGAATATGCCGTCTATGTATCCTACAAAAGCCTGGAACGCAGCGCCGACGATGCCCTTTATACGGTGCGGCATTTGGGAGGAGAGAGCCGTTTTGCCGTCAATCAGACGATGGGCGGCGGGACCTGGATCTATCTGGGTACGTTCCGCTTTGCGGCGGGACAGAATCCGGCAGTGGTGACGCTCAGCAACCGTTCGTCGAAGAAAAACCGGATCGTCACGGCCGATGCCGTCCGCCTCGGCGGCGGAATGGGCAATATCGCCCGCACGCCGGCCGAAGAGTTCCGGACCTCCGATATGGAGTATGTATGTGAGCCGAGCGGCTATCCCCGCTTTTGCGAGGGATCCCGTTATTGGCTGCAGTGGGCCGGATTCCCCGAATCGGTCTATCGGCAGAAAGAGGGGCTGGACGACTACAAGGAGGACTACATGTCGCGCGCCCACTGGGTCAACGCCCTGATGGGAGGATCGGAACGTCTGCCCGATGAGGAGGGGCTGCGGATTCCGATCGATATGGCGCTGGCATTCCATTCCGATGCCGGTACCCGCCGCACGGACGAGACGATCGGCACGTTGGGCATCTTCTTCACACAGGAGAACAAGGGCCGTTTCGAAGGCGGAGCCAGCCGCTACCTGTCGCGCGACCTGACCGACATGGTCATGACGCAGATTGTCGATGATATCCGTGCAACGTACGAACCCGACTGGCGGCGCCGGGGGCTCTGGAACCGCTCCTATTACGAAGCACGCGTACCGGCAGCCCCGACGATGCTGCTCGAACTCCTGTCGCATCAGAATTTTGCCGACATGCGCTACGGCAGTGACCCGCGATTCAAATTCCTCGTTTCGCGGGCCATCTACAAGGCGATTCTGCGTTTCGTCTCGGCACAGTACAATCAACCCTGTACGGTGCAGCCGCTGCCCGTGCGGGATTTTTCGGCGGTCTTTACGGATCATGACAACGAGGTGCGTCTGCGTTGGCGGCCGACGGATGATCCGCTCGAAAAGAGTGCCGTGCCGACAGGTTATGTCCTCTATACGCGGTGCGGCGACGGAGATTTCGACAACGGTCGGGCATTGAACGATACGACCGCCGTCGTGCGGCTTGAACCGGGAGTCCTGTACAGCTTCCGTGTCACGGCAACCAATGCCGGCGGCGAGAGTTTCCCCGGCGAAACCCTGTCGGCGGCTTATCTGCCCCAACCGAAGGGGCGTGTGCTGGTGGTCAACGGTTTTGACCGCGTGAGTGCTCCGTTGAGTATTCAGGGCGATTCGATTGCCGGATTCTATCGTCGGCTGGACAGCGGTGCGGCCGATCGTTACGACATCTCCTTTATCGGCGAGCAGCGGGTCTTCGACCGTCAGTTGACCGAATCGGACAACGACGAAGAGGCGCTCGGCTCCTGCTATACGGATTATGCGACGGAGGTGATCGGCGGCAATACGTTCGATTATCCGCGTCTACATGGTGAATCGATCCTCAAGGCCGGCTATTCGTTCTGTTCGACTTCGGCGGCAGCCTTGTCGGCGGGAGATGTCGATATGAAGGAGTATTTCTTCATGGATCTGATCCTGGGCAAGCAGCGTGCCGTAGAGATGGGACGCGGTACGAGCGGTCTTTCGTTCCAAACCTTCCCGCAGGACCTGCAGCGCGCTTTGCGCGAGTTTACCGCCTCGGGACGTTCGCTGTTTGTGTCGGGCAGCTTCATCGCCACCGATCCGTGGCACTCGCCGGCAGCGACGGACAGCGACCGGGATTTCGTCCGTTCTGTCCTGCACTATGCCTATCGGGGCGGTCAGGCGTCACGGCGCGGCGAAGCGCGCGTCGTACCCTCCGAGGCCCGTATGGCGCGTGAACGGATCTATTTCAATACCGAGCCCTGCCGTGACTTCTATCCGGTCGAAGCGCCCGATGCCCTTGCTCCCGTACAGGAGGGATTCACCGTCATGCGTTACGACAACGGCGATCAGACGGCCGCCGTAGGCTACAGCGGCCACTACCGGTCGCTGGCAATGGGATTCCCCTTCGAAGCCATCGTCGATGCCGGGCAGCGGGATCGGCTGATGGCCGAGATCATGAAATTTCTTGAACATCGCAAATAGTTCACAGTAAAAGTACTATAATATTTATCTAACATGTCGCTTGAACAACAGATTTCGAAGGGTATCATGGAGGCCATGAAGGCCAAGGATACCGTGCGCCTGCAGACGCTGCGCAACATCAAGAAGTACATTATCGAGGCCAAGACTTCGGGCGTGGAGATCACCGAACTCCCCGATGCCGATGTGGTGAAGATCATCTCGAAGCTGGCCAAACAGGGGACCGATTCGGCGGAGATCTACAAGCAGCAGAACCGTCCGGATCTGGCTGCCGAGGAGTTGGCGCAGGTTGCCGTGATGCAGGAGTTTCTGCCCCGCCAGTTGACAGCCGAGGAGCTCACGGAGGCTGTCAAGGCCATTATTGCCGAAGTGGGTGCAACCTCCATGAAGGAGATGGGCAAGGTAATGGGTGTCGCATCGAAACGACTGGCCGGACAGGCCGACGGCAAGGAGATCTCGGCCAAAGTCAAGGAACTCCTGAGTTAGCCGATGACCCTGCATCTTCACATGCATCACTTCAAGACCGTCTCGATGCCGTTGGGAATGGTCGTTGGAGCGATATTCTGTCGGCCCATCGCGGCCCTGGAAACATGGAGCGGCGGAATGATCACTCCGTCGCTCATCTTTTTGATGCTCTTTTTCACCTTTTGCCGGGTCGATGTGCGGCGCATGCGGCTGCAGCCGATCCATTTCTGGCTGTTGACGGCGCAGCTGCTCTTCAGCGTCGCGGTTTACGGAATCCTCTATCCGTTCAACGAAGTGGTGGCGCAGGGCGGCATGATCTGCGTATTGACCCCGATCGCGATGGCGGCGGTGGTGATCGGCGGCATGCTGGGGGCCGATGTCGTGACGATGACGACCTTCAGTCTGCTTTGCAACATGGTCATTGCGCTGATTGCACCGGTCTTTCTGTCGCTGGTCGGAAACGGGGAATGTTCGCTGGGACTGATTCTTGCACGTGTCGCTCCGCTGTTGATCCTGCCGTTTGCAACGGCGCAGGTCTGTCGCGTCGCACTGCCGCGCGTCAGCAACTGGGTGGCTGAACACAGTCAGATCTCCTTCTACATGTGGCTGATATCGTTGGCCGTGATCATCGGCCGCACCACAACCTTTATCCTGGATCATCAGGAGGCTGACGGAAAGGTGGAGATGGCTCTGGCGATTGTCGCACTGGCGGTATGTCTCATACAGTTTGCCGCAGGCCGCTGGATAGGACGCCGTTATGGCGATGCGGTGGCAGGCGGTCAGTCGCTGGGTCAGAAAAATACGGTGCTTGCGGTATGGATGTCGCAGGCATTTATGGATCCGATCTCTTCGGTGGCACCGACAGCCTACATCGTCTGGCAGAACTTCGTGAACTCCTATCAGATCTATCGCAAGGACAAGGAGAAATTCTCCTCCCGAAAATAACGGAAAGCCTGATACGGCAATGCGACGTCCCACCGGAAACCGGCGGGACGTCGCTCTAATTTAACGTTTGTCCTCTTGACATTGCTGTCGGTTTTCGATGCCGTTACTCCGTGACGCTGATGTTCCGGACGGCGAAACTGTCCTGTTCTCTTCGTTCAGTTTGATTCCGACAGCGCATGATGCGCGGGATTCAGATTCAGATATGGGAAGTGTGCGGTTGCAGAACAATCGATGCAGGGGAGTGTGTCGGTTGTCTGCCGGAGTTGCAGATACGGGTTGTGGCATTGCGGCATATTCCGACAGGCAAAGGTCGGGATGGGAGGGAGAAAGAAGCAGCCATCGGATTTTCCGATGGCTGACGTTGCTTGAAGGTCTCCGGACCTTCGGAAAGACCGGGCCTTACGGCCGGAAAATGAAGTAAACGGCCAGGATGAGACAGACGAATCCGGCCAGATGGTTCCATTGCAGGGATTCGTTCTTGCTGAAAAACAGAACGAAGGACGAGAATACAATGAGTGTTATTACCTCCTGTATGACCTTCAACTGCCACAACGTGAACGGCCCTCCGTATTCGACGCTGCCGATACGGTTTGCCGGTACCTGGAAGCAGTATTCGAACAGGGCTACACCCCAGCTCATCAGCACGACAAGAGCCAGGGAGACCTTCTCGAGTCTCGACTTGAAGACGATGTGCCCGTACCAAGCCAACGTCATGAAGGCATTGGAACAGAAGAGCATCAGAATGGTAAGAATTCCTCTCGACATGTGGTTGTATGTTTTTTGCGGCCCAAAAGTAGTAAAAAATACGATTTGCTGTCCCTTCTTGCGAATTATTCGTACGGTCTCCGAATCAATCTGATATAATTTCGTATTTTTGTACACCCGATCGTCCACGTGCCCGACACGGCCCGGATCCTCGAAAACCGGAGAAAGGGAATCGTTTGCATGTCGCATCCCGGAGCATGTCGTGTCCCGAAGATGCGGCGGCGAAACGGATGCAGGATGTTCGGAGGCCGGATCGCGCGACGATCCGGCGCAGTGCGCAACGATTGTTGAATTCGAAAGATGAAAGGTCCGAAGAAACGTGTCATAGCATTTTATCTGCCGCAATATCATCCTTTCCCGGAGAATGATCGCTGGTGGGGGCGCGGCTTTACCGAATGGCGCAATGTGCCGAAGGCCCGGCCGCTGTTTCGGGGCCATTATCAGCCGCATCTGCCGGCGGATCTGGGCTTTTATGATCTGCGGGTGGCGGAGGTGCGCGAGCAGCAGGCTGCGATGGCTGCCGAAGCCGGACTGGCGGGATTCTGTTATTATCACTACTGGTTCAACGGACATCAGCTGATGCAGCGCCCGCTGGAGGAGGTGCTGGCGTCGGGAAAGCCCGATTTCCCCTTCATGCTCTGCTGGGCCAATGAAAACTGGACCCGTGCCTGGGACGGCGGAGAGAAGGAGATCCTTATCCGGCAGAACTACTCCGAGGAGGACGATCGTGCACATATCCGCTATCTGTTGGATCACGTATTCTGCGATCCCCGATATATCCGTGTCGATGGCAAACCGGTCTTTGCCGTCTATCGTTCGGCGCTCTTTCCCGACATGCGGCGCACGATCGCAATCTGGCGCGAGGAGGCTGCGGCTCGCGGTACGGGCCTCTATCTCTGCCGTGTGGAGAGTTTCGATGCCGCCGGTGCGGAGCATCTCTCTGCCGGATTCGATGCGGCGATCGAATTCCAGCCCTTCACGCCCCGCATGACGGAGTATTGGAACCGCAGGCCGTGGCCGCAGCGGATGCTCTATCATTTGCGCAAACTTTGGGGCGACAACCGCAAGATGCGTTGTGTGTCGTACGACGGGTATGTGCGTTACAGTCTGGATGCGCCGGCGCCCGATTACAAACGCTATCCTTCGGTGACGCCCTGCTGGGACAATACCGCCCGCCGCAAGCAACGGATGTTTCTCTTTCCCGATTCCACACCGTCGAAATACGGTGCATGGCTGCGTGAGGTCCTGCGGCGTTTCAAGCCATATTCCTCCGAGGAAAATTTTGTCTTCGTGAACGCATGGAACGAGTGGGCCGAGGGAAATCACCTCGAGCCGGACTTGAAGTGGGGCATGCAATACCTTGAAGCTACGAAAAAAGCCATCGACGATGAGAACGGAAACAACAGCTAAGGTCAGTGTGATCGTTCCGGTGCACAATGCCGAGAGATGGCTGGTCCGCTGTGTCGATTCGATCCGTCGGCAGACATTGTCCGCCATCGAGATCATATTGGTGGAGAACGGCTCGACCGACGGCTCGGCGGCATTGTGTGACGCCTGTGCCCGCGAGGATGACCGTATTCGGGTGTTGCATCTCGCGCATGCCGATCTGTCGGGAGCCCGTAACGCCGGTCTGGCCGTTGCGCGGGCAAAATATGTCGGATTCGTTGACAGCGACGATTACATCGAACCCGACATGTTCGCCCGGCTGCTGGATGCCGCCGAGCGCTGCGGTGCCGAAATGGCCTGTTGCGATTTCATCTCCGAGGCGGAGGAGGCTCCGCAGACGGTTCCCGATTCGGAGGTTGAACCGCAGCTCCTTGCACCTCGGGAGGCGCTGCGCGAATTGCTGCTTGAAGAGCTCAGTCCGGCCGTATGGACGAAACTGTTCGACCGGCGGCTCTTCGCGGAACGGCAATTTCCGGACGATTATCTTTTCGAGGATCATCGGACCGTCCACCATTGGATTGCCCGCTGCCAGCGGATTGCCCGCGTCGCGAAACCGTTGTACCATTACGTGCAGCACGGCGAAAGCATCTGTCATACCTTCAGTCCGTTGAAGCATTATCACTTCTTCCTGGCCAATTACGACCGCTATGAATTCATGCGCCGTCATGCCCTTTTTGCCGGTACGGAGGTCGAAGCGGCGATCTATGAGCGGCTGGTGCGCAGCTGTCTGTGGAATTTCAAGTGTGCGGCGGCGCAGGTTCGTCCCGGGGAGTTTGCCGCGCCCTACCGTGAGATGCGCCGTGCATTGGCCCGGATGCTGCGGGACAGCGTGCCGTTGACACGCCGTACACGCGGACAGCTGCAGCGCATCGTCCGTCTGTGGCCGCTCTATTACCTGACTCATTTTGCTCTCCGCAATCGACACTGAGATGAAAAAAAAGATTCTGTTCCTGATCAACTCGCTGGCCGGAGGCGGTGCCGAAAAGGCTATGATCGACCTGTTGCAGCACCTCGATTACGCGCGTTACGAGGTTTCGCTCTGTCTGGTTTTCCGCACGGGCTGCTACATACAGGATGTACCTCCGCAGGTGCGCCTTTTCCATCTGTATGAACAGGAGAGGAATTTCCCGCACCGCAAGTCGATGAAATTATACCGCCGGCAGGGCTGTCGGTTGTTGCTGCGCCTTTGCGCCCGTTGGAAGATTCGGGGGCATTACGATGCCATCATCTCCTTCCTCGAAGGCGATGCGCTGCTGTTTCACGACATGGTGCGCGACCGTGCCGAGCGCAATATTGCATGGGTGCACTGCGATCTGCCGGCCTTTCATTGGACACGCAGAGCATTCCGCACGGATGACGACGAACGGACGGCGTACAGCCATATGGATCGGATCGTTTTCTGTTCGCGGCTGACGATGGAGAGCTTCGAACGTTTCTACGACGTTCCTGTTCCGAAATGCTGCATCTACAATGTCATCGATCTGGAGCAGATCCGCCGTGCGGCGGGCGATGCGGCTCCGGCGCACGCGATTCCGGTGGTGACGGCCGTCGGGAGCCTTTCGGAGGTGAAGTGTCACGACCGGCTGATCCGTGTGGCGCGGATGTGCAGGGATGCCGGTCGCAAGGTGCATTTCCGCATTGTCGGAACGGGGGCATTGGAAGCACCGCTCAAACAGTTGTGCAAGGAGCTTGATGTCTCCGACATGGTCGAGTTCCTCGGTTTCCGGAAACCTCCCTATCCCTTCATGAAGAGTTCCGACGTCTTCATCAGCACCTCCCGTTCCGAAGCGGCATCGCTGGTCTTGTGCGAGGCGATGGCTGTCGGTACGCCGGTTGTCGCCACGCGGACGATGGCTGCCGAGGAGTTCCTGGAGGATAACCGATACGGAATTGTTACGGGACACTCCGACGAAGAGATCTATGAGGGGTTGCAACGCATGCTCGACGATCCGCAGCTTCGGGATCACTATCGGAAACAGGGACTGCAACGTGCCGAACAGTTTTCATCGGTCCGCACGATGCAGCAGTTCGACGAGCTGTTCAACGATTGACCGGATCGGAGAGTGGCCGGTTGCATTACGCTGCGGCATCAGGATCCGTCACAGAAAAGTGCCTGCAATATTCGTAGCAGTCGGGACAGGGGCAGCTTCCCGTATTTTATTTGGACTGTTGTCCTGCAGCGAAAACGTTCATCGTCGGCACAGATTGAAAAAAGAAAGAGAAAAGTTTCATCGCGGAAACTTCTCTCTTTTTATGCTGCTTCCCCTCCTTGCCGCCTCTCTATTCCATGTCAGTCCGGTCGCTTCGGCATGGCGGAGTCGGACTTAGAGGCGGCGAAGCCGATCGAGGTCGATCTGCGTGAAATCGTCGATTACAAGCGACGCCCCGGCCGCCGTCAGCTCCTCGTGTGATAGGCTTGTGGAGAGCGCTACGACCTTCATTCCTGCACGGCACCCGGCTTCGATGCCGGCCAGCGCATCCTCGAATACGACGCACTCCGCCGGTTCAAGGTGCAGCGCCTCGGCGGCTTTGAGGTAGATCTCCGGATCGGGCTTGCAGCGCGTTACGATATCGCTGCTCACCACGGCCGAAAAGTACGGCCCGATGCCGCAGCGCTCGAAGACGAACTCCACGTTGAGCCGGCAGGCCGACGATCCGACGGCACAACGGATGCCGTTGCCGGTCAGTTGCTTCAAGAATGACACAAGCCCCTTTGCCGGTTTGATCTGCGCGGCATACAGTTCGCGGTAGATCGCCTCCTTTTCGTCGCTGAGTGCCTGCCAGCCGTATCGCTCCACCACCTCCGGCGGGAAGAGTGCACGCATGATCTCCTCGTTGCTGCGGCCAGCGAAGTGGCTGATGCTGCCCGTATAGTTGTTGGCGCCGTAGCGTTTGCAGAGAATGCCGAACGCTTCGGAGTGGATGCGCATGTTGTCAACCAATACGCCATCCATGTCGAACAGAGCACCTTTTATCGTCGTCTGTGTCATTCGTCGTCCGTTTTCGATCTTGTTATTCCGTAAAACTCGTCCAGGGAATCTCTTCGGAGGTAGCCTTCCCTTCGATGATGGCATCCATGTGCATCAGCAGCGGGAAGTCACGGGCATCGAGTTTGCCGTCGGCGGCAAGCCGTTTGATCGCCTTGTTGATACGGCCGATGATGACCAGCGATTCGAGCGTCACACCCTTCAGCTCCTCCAGCGCCTTGTCGATCGTATATCCGCGTCCCAGCAAGGTTCCGATGAGCCGCGTGCGGCCGCCGAAGACCGTAACGTACATGTCACCGGCCGCCGTGTCGATCTGTTCGTCGCTGCCCGTGAGGTAGAGCAGCAACTTGCGGATCTCCGTTACACCCTGGTAGAACATGGCTGCCTGCGAGTTGTAGTGAGGTTTGCTGCCCACGCCGTTGATCTTCTCGCTCAGACCTACCGCCAGTGCTACGCCCAATGCATAGGCATTCTTGAGGGCTACGGCACTCTCGACGGCCATGACGTCGGTCGAGATGCGGATGTGGTAGTAGGAGGTCTGCATCAACTCCCGCATCAGGCGCAGCGTCGGTACATCCTCACCGCAGAAGGTTACAATGGTATGGTCATGGGCGACAAGTTCGTAGCTGGTGCAGGGTCCGCCCACCGCATTGAGATTCATCCGGCGCGGTGCGATGTTCCGTTTCCAATATTCGGGATAGCTGATCAGTGTCCCGTCGTCATAGGCGATCAGACCTTTCGTGACGGAAAGAACGGGTGTCGTGTCGGGAATGTGGGGCAGAACGTTCTCCATAAACCAGTCCACACCGAAACTGTTCACGCCGCAGATCACCATATCGGCATCTCTCAACGCTTCGTCAAGCTGTTCGATCTGGAAGTATTCGACTCCGGCCGGAAACGGACGGTCGAATTTGGGGTGTTGGCCCGTGCGTTTCGAGGTCTCGATGATCTCCCGGTCGAGATGTGTGCCTGTCAGGCGTACGTCGTGGCCGTTTTCGCGGGCGGGAAAGGCCAGTGCCGATCCCATCATGCCGGCGCCGACGATGGTAATGGTACTCATGATGTTTTTTGTTTTGTTCGTACAAAATAATCCGAACACAAAGGTAGGAAAAATTCTCGCAGGGAAATTATAAAAGTCGCCGTTCGTATTATAAAAACGCGACAAATTCGCTACATTTGCCTTATGAAACGAATTGAGAAAACCAATGCCGCCCGTCTGCTCGACCGGGCGAAAATTCCCTATACGCTGATTCCCTATGAGGTGGATGAGGCGGATCTGTCGTGTACGCATGTCGCTGCTCAACTGGGCGAGCCGATCGACTGCGTATTCAAGACGCTTGTCCTGCATGGCGAACGCAGCGGCTATTTTGTCTGTGTGGTGCCGGGCGATCATGAGGTCGATCTCAAACTTGCCGCCCGCGTCTCCGGAAACAAGAAGGTCGATCTGATTCCGATGAAGGAGCTGTTGCCCGTGACGGGTTATATCCGCGGCGGCTGTTCTCCCATCGGTATGAAACGCGCATTTCCGACCTATATCCACCGTTCGTGTCTCGACCATCCGGAGATCTACGTAAGTGCCGGTGTGCGGGGATTGCAAATCCGTGTGGCCCCCGATGCCCTGATTGCATTCACACATGCCGAAGTCGCAGACCTTATCCGCGAAGAGCACGGTGAGGAGTCCAATCTCGAAGAGTAACGGAATGGAGGTCGTTTTCGAAATCGAATACCGCACCGTGTGGGGCGAGGTGCTGGTCTGGAACGACGGTCGGCGCCGTGTCGCGATGACATACGGCGCCGGCAGCCGCTGGCATTGTCGGTTGGAGCTTCCGGCCGGCGAGATCCGTTACGGATACGAGGTGGAGTGCGAAAGACATGTCGTGCGCCGCGAATGGCGCGGCCATCGCTTGACACTCACGTCCGACATGCCGCAGTGGCACATCTGCGACCGGTGGTCGGAGCGTCCGGCCGATGCTCCGTTCTATTCGTCGGCCTTCACCGAGGGTATTTTTGCCCGCAAGAAGCGTCGCACGGTACATGGTCCGGTGGCGGGAAATCTGACATTGACGGTCCAGGCGCCAACCGTCCGTCCCGGACAGGTGTTGGCGCTGGCCGGAAGCACGCCGGAACTGGGTGAATGGAGCCGTTTTCAACTGTTGGACGATGCCGATTTCCCGCAATGGAGCATCACGCTTGCCGCAACAGCCTCTTTTGAATACAAGTTCGTGCTTCTGGATCGTCGCACGAAACGTCCCGTATGGTGGGAGGAGGGGGAGAACCGACGTCTCGACCTCCATCAGAGGGAGGCCGGACGAATGGTCGTTGCGGATCTGCAGTTGCATGGAACGACTCCGCCGTGGCGCGGCGCAGGATGTGCCGTACCGCTCTTCTCGCTGCGCACCAGGGAGGATTTCGGCGTCGGGGAGTTCCCCGATCTGAAACGGATGGTCGATTGGGCCGTCGGGACCGGTCAGCGCGTGTTGCAGCTGCTGCCCGTCAATGATACGATCCGCAGCCGCACGCGGCGCGACTCCTATCCCTACAATGCCATTTCGAGTTTTGCGCTCCACCCGCTCTATCTCTCGCTGACGGAGGCCGGATTGAAACCCGATGCCCGTTACCGCCGCGAACAACAGCGCCTCAATGCCCTCGCAGCGGTCGATTACGAGACGGTTATGGCCCGTAAACTTGCATGGGCCGCACAACTCTACCGCGATACATGGAAAAACGTTTGCGCAACGGAGGAGTATCGCTGCTTCTATGAAGCAAACCGGTCGTGGCTCGATCCCTATGCCGTCTTCAGCGTATTGCGCGACCGGAAGGGTACGGCCGATTTCCGGCAGTGGGGCGACGATGCTCGATATAACGAAGACCGTGTGTCGGAATTTATATCGAAAAACCCGGAAGAAGTTGGTTTTTACCTTTTTTTGCAATATCATCTCCACCGTCAGTTGAGAGATGCAAGCCGCTATGCCCGACAGCACAGCGTACTGCTCAAGGGAGATATTCCGATCGGTGTCAGCCCCGCGAGTGTTGACGTGTGGTGCCATCCGACGCTTTTCCGGTGCGACGAGCAGGCCGGTGCTCCGCCCGACGCCTTTGCCGCCGAGGGGCAGAACTGGGGCTTCCCGACCTACAACTGGGAGGCGATGGCCCGTGATGGATACGGCTGGTGGCTGGCCCGTCTGCGCAAGATGGCGGAGTATTTCGATGCCTATCGGATCGACCATATCCTCGGATTCTTCCGTATCTGGGAGATTCCCGTCGATGCCGTGCGGGGGCTGCTGGGCCATTTCCGGCCGGCGCTTCCCTATTCGCGCGAAGAGCTGGCGGCGTCAGGATTCGACCTCTCGGAGGGCCGTTATACCCGTCCGGCAGTGAATGACAAGACCTTGAAGACGTTGTTCGGCTCCGCGGCCGGAGCTGTGAAGCGGCAATTTATTGTCGATGGAGAATTACGTTCCGAAGTGGCGACGCAACGACGCATTGTCGCACATTTCGGTGCTCGTTCCGACCATCGCCGGCGACGGTTGTGCGAAGGTCTGCTGCGGCTGTGCGAGGAGGTGCTGTTCCTGGAGGATGCCGAGCGTCCCGGATTTTACCATCCGCGCATTGCGGCGCAGAACACGTTCCTCTACCGGCAACTCGATGAAGCGCACCGGCAGGCGTTCGACCGTCTGCACGAAGCGTATTTCTACCATCGTCACAACGATTTCTGGCGCGAGGAGGCGCTGCGCAAGTTGCCGGCACTGCTCGATGCCACGCCCATGCTGGCCTGCGGCGAAGATCTGGGGATGATCCCGGCCTGCGTGCCGGAGGTTATGGCGCAGCTGCGGATTCTGTCTCTCGAGGTTGAACGCATGTCCAAACATTTCGGCGAGCGTTTCGGCGATCCGTCCGGGTATCCATACCTTTCGGTCGGAACGACCTCGACGCACGACATGTCGCCTCTGCGCAACTGGTGGCAGGAGGATCCGACCCTTACGCAACGCTATTTCTCGGAGGTGCTGCACCGTCGCGGAAAAGCGCCGGCGGAGCTTTCGCCAGAGCTGTGCCGCCGTATCGTCGAGCGGACACTCGGCGGACGGTCGATGTTCGCCATTCTGCCGTTGCAGGACTGGCTGGCCACCGATGCCGCCCTGCGCCGTCCCGATCCCGGGGCCGAACGGATCAACGATCCCGCAGACTCCGAAAACTATTGGAATTACCGGATGCATCTGACGATGGAAGAGCTGCTTGAAAGCGATGAGTTCAATCGAAACATCCGAAGCATGCTCCGCCGCTCCGGGCGCAGTCACTCATAAACCGTATAAAAACCGACAACCTGAACAAACCATGTATGAAAAGGACAAACGTGTGGTAATCACACTCGATGCCGGAGGTACGAACTTCGTTTTCGGCGCCGTGCAGGGCGATCGTTTCGTCGTTGATCCCATTACGCTGCCGTCACGGGCCGACAATCTCGACCTCTGTCTGGGAACGATGGTCGATGGATTCCGGATGGTCATCGAACGCCTTCCGGAGCAGCCGGTCGCCATCAGTTTCGCATTTCCCGGGCCGGCCGACTATCCGCTCGGCATCATCGACGGCTTTCTGCCCAATTTTCCTTCGTTTCGAAACGGGGTGGCGCTGAAGGATTTCCTGGAGGACCAGTTCCATCTCCCCACCTTTATCAACAACGACGGCGATCTCTTTGCCTATGGCGAGGCTCTGGCCGGTGCACTGCCGGAGATCAATGCCCGGCTCGAAGCGGCCGGAAGTCCGAAGCGGTTCCACAATCTGATCGGATACACGTGGGGAACAGGTTTTGGCGTGGGTATCGTCTCCGGAGGCCGCATGCATGTGGGGGACAACTCCTGCATCGAGACCTTCTGTCTGTCGCACAAGGATCTGCCCGATTATGATGTCGAGGAGGGTGTTTCGATCCGGGGTCTCAAACGGCTCTACACCGAATATGCCGGCATCGAAGGCCCGGCGCCCGAACCCAGGGAGATGTTCGAGATCGCCGAGGGTATGCGTGAGGGCAATGCCGAGGCCGCACGACGAGCCTTCGCCCGTTTCGGCGAGGTGGCCGGTGACGCCATGGCGACGACCGTATCGCTCATCGACGGACTGATCGTCATTGGCGGCGGCATCACCGCAGCACGGAAATATATCATGCCGGCCCTGTTCAGGGAGATGCACCGGCAGATGCGGACCTTCAAGGGCGAAACGCACAACCGCGTGCAGATGAAGATCTACGATCTGGACGATCCGACACAGTTCGAAGCCTTCGCACGGGGCGACGTGCGGCATTTGAAGGTTTATGGCAGCAACCGCGAGGTGACCTACGACCCGCAGAAACGGATCGGTGTCATGACCTCGCGCATCGGCGCCAGCAAAGCCATTTCGTTGGGGGCCTATGCCTTTGCCCTGAACAAGATAGACATGCAGGAATCCCGCTGATCCGCAGGATCGCAGCGCACGGCGTCTCAACAGGAAAATTCAGCGGTCTCGTCCTTTCCGGACGGGGCCGCTGATGTTTGGTCGAAAGTCTCAGATGGCGAGTCGCTCCCGGTCTTGACATGCAACGGTATCTCTGTAGGTGACAGACCTGAAGTGCACTCCTGCCTGCAAGCGTCTGCCGGCCATCTACGGCAGCCGCAGTACCTCCAGCCGGGAGGGACGCCGACGATCGTGATAGATACGCACGTTGCAGGGAATGAAGTCGTCGGCCGTACAATGGTAGATGTCGATGAACTGTTGCGGATTGCGGTCTGCCAGCGGGAACCATGAACTCTGCACCTGAATGGCAATGCGGTGTCCCCGTTGGAACGTGTGGGCGATGTCGGGCAGCGTGAAGTCCACCTCGGTCACGCGCTCCGGCTCGAACGGTTCGGGTGCGGAGAAACTGTTCCGGTAACGGCCCCGCATAATATCTCCACGCACAAGCATCTGATAACCGGAGTGTTCCGATGCTTCAGGCCAGACGTCGATGAGTTTGACGACAAAATCGGCGTCCGTGGTTGAAACCGCTGTATAGAGAACGGCCCGGAGGGCGCCGGCCAGCGTCATGTCGGTGTCGAGCGGTTCGGAAACGAACGTCACGACGTCGTCACGCTCGGCGGCGAAGCGTTGGTCGGCTACCATGTAGGCCTTGTCGCGTTTCGTGCCGACAGGGTAGTCGTAGGGAACAGGAGTTGCGGGATCGGAGAGGTAGCTGCTGAACGATAGCCGTTCCTGCGGCCGGGTGGTCGAAACAGAGCCATTTCCGTGCAGGTAGAAGTTCTCCGTATGGCCGGCTGCCGGCGGCCAGGCATCGAACGTCCGCCAGCGATTTTCGCCGGTAAAGAAGACCGTTGCCGCTGCGGGCGTCTCTTCGAGGGCAACATCGCGCAGGTAGTGGTCGAAGAAGGGGATTTCGATCCGCTGCTGGTAATAATCGGTCAGGGACTCCTCGCCGAAACGCATCGCACCCAGGCGGTTGCCGCCGTCCGAGGAGCGCCAGCCGCCGTGCACCCAGGGCCCCATGACCAGCC
>CALUOX010000026.1 GCA_944322375.1 uncultured Alistipes sp. | reverse complement strand
TTCGATTTTCAGCCCCAATAATCGGCTCCACTCGTGCAGGGCCTTGTTCACGTGTTTCAGCACCTTGCGCACTCGGTCGTAAATCTGTTGCTCGGTCTTGTGTATGCGGCGGTCGAGTATCGGGAAAATATAATCTTCGTCCGCATGGTCGGATTTGGCGTATTTGCCGATAATCGCTTTCGACTGTTCCGAGAGGTGGCAGGTCATCTCCTTGCTGGTTTTGTGGCGGGCATAGTAGATTCTTTCCTCGTCCATATCGCAGTAACGCAGGGTGGCGATGTCCTTGAAATTGATGCCTGCCGAGAGATAGGAAAACAGGAAAATGTCCCGTGCGAAATCCAGATAGGCCGAACCGTCGGCGGGTATCTCCGACTGCATCAGCCGTTGCACCTCCTCCTTGCGGATGGCGCGTTTGCGGGTAGCTGTCCACAACCGTCCGATTTTGAATTGCAGGAACGGACTGTGCGGCGTGGTGAAAATCCCCTCGGCAAGAGCCTTGTTATAGACGGCTTTCAGAACGCTGAATTTCGTGGCTATCGAATTGCTCTTGTTACCCTTTTTCATTAGGAACAGTTCGAAATCACGCAGGTAGCCGACCGTAATTTCGTCGAAACGGATATTGGTCGAGCGGAATTGTTGCAGGAGTGAAAACGTGACCTTGTGTTTCGATGCCGAGCCGATTTTACCCACCGATTCCAACTGTGCAATCGTGCGGCGGAAATATTCGGCTATCGTGCAATAGACCCTCCGTCCGTCGGTTTCCAGAACGTTATCCAGCGTTACGGGAACCTCCAACGCTTCGAGCCGTTTGATGCGCTTGTCGTATTTCTCGATTTGCTCGTAAATCCGTAGCTGAACGGCGGGATTTTGGGTTTTAAGCGTTTGGGTGTCGAAATTCCAATCGTCGGCGGGTATATTGATTCCCGTACTTACATAGCGGCAGCGGCGATTGACGGTAAAACGCAGGTAGATGTTCGTGGTACGGTTTTGATTGATGCGGTCTTTTCTGCAAATGGCATTGATGCTGACACTCATAATGTTGCGGCATTATGCAGACAAGAGCGAACGGTGTTTTACCGCCGTAAAACATGGTTAAACAAATGGTAAAACATTCTTCGGAAAACGGCGCGAAAAAGGCATTATGGAGAGTTGCATTTCGCACCCGCAAAAAGAAAAACGAGCGATAATTCATTGATTATCACTCGTTTATCGAGAGCGGAAAACGGGACTCGGACCCGCGACCTCAACCTTGGCAAGGTTGCGCTCTACCAACTGAGCTATTTCCGCATTCTCAAACTTCTCGACAATCTGTCGGGGATCACCCCCCCCCGCCGATCGGTTTTGCAGGTGCAAAGATAAATCGAAAAATCAATTATGCAAAATTTTCTGACAAAAAAATGAAGAGATGCCGAAACCTCCCGGCTCCGGCATCTCTCCATGCAGTTCTGTTGCAGGACCTTGTCGATCGATGCCCATCGGATTTTCAATGCCGAAAATCTTGATGTACATCGTCGGATGCGGCTTTATTCATCCTTCCCGTCAAAGAAATAGGTCGCGTAATTGTATCCTGCAGCATCGTATGTCTTGCGGAAATGCGACATGCGTTTGCGAAAATCTTCGAAGTCCTTGCGGTCGCAGGCCCATCCAACCTCGGCCAAAGCGGCCAAACGGGGCAGCAGCATGTGCTTCGCATGGAAAAAGTCGGGTATATACTCCGTCCACAGATTGGCCTGTACCCCCAGAATGCAGGCCCGCTCCGACGGGGTGAGCTGGTCGTAGGGATCGAGCGCATACACCGTGCGTACGGGAAGGTATTTGCCGTTGGCCAGCGGTTCGTAACGCGGCTCCGCTGTCTGGTTGTAGTCCAGGTAACAGTGTGTGTTGGGTGCCATGATCGCCTTGTTCCCGGCCTTTGCCGCTGCAATGCCGCCCTTGGAGCCGCGCCACGACATGACGGTTGCCGTCTTCGAAATGCCGCCCTGCAGAATCTCATCCCAGCCGATGATCTCCCGGCCGTGTGCCTGCAGCCACTTCTCGACGCGCTGCATGAAATAGCTCTGCAGATGCTCTTCGTTCTGCAGCCCGTTCTCCTTCATGCGCTGCTGGCAGTGCGGGCACGCTTTCCAGCGTGCTTTGGGGCATTCGTCACCGCCGATATGGATGTATTTCGACGGAAAGAGTTCGATGACCTCCGCCAGAACGTTCTCGATGAACTCGAACGTCGTCTCCTTGCCGGCACAGAATACGTCGCTGCTGATCCCCCAGCGGGTCCATACGTTGTATCCTTCACCCCGACATCCCAGCCAGGGATAGGGCGTCAGAGCGCCGAGGGCGTGTCCCGGCATCTCGATCTCGGGGATCACTTCCACATAGCGTTCCGCCGCATAGTTCACGATCTCCCGGATCTCCGATTGGGTGTAGTATCCGCCATAGGGAGTTCCGTCGTACTCGCTCGAGGTGCGCAGGTGGCCGAAGAGCGTCTCCTTGCGGATGGATCCCACGCGGGCCAGGTCGGGATATTTCCGGATGTCGATGCGCCATCCCTGATCGTCGGTCAGGTGCCAGTGGAAACGGTTGAGTTTGTGCATGGCAACGATATCGATGAAGGCCTTGACGTCTTCCACCGGCATGAAGTGTCGGACGACATCGAGCATGGCTCCGCGGTACCCGAAGAAGGGTTTGTCGGAGATCTCAACGGCCGGTACGACACCCCCGCCATCGACGATGAGCTGCCGCAGGCTCTGCAGTCCATAGAGGACCCCTTTGGGCGAACCTCCCTGTACGGTGATGTCGTGCGGGGTTACTGTCAGACGATACTCCTCCTCTTCGAGATCGTCGTTGACGGAGAGGAGGATTGCGGCATTCGCCGACGAACGCTTCACCGGCAGATTGTGGCCTGTGACCGGTTCGATCATCGTGGCGAAGAGACGCCCTACGCGCAACAGCTCCTTGTCCGGACCGGCGGCGACAGTCGTTTTTGCATCGACGGTAAAACTTCCTTCGGCCGGTTTTACCAGCAGGGGTTTGGGTACGATGTTGATTTCGGGGGTTGCTGCCGTCGTTGTCCACGACAGGAGAAGCAGGCTTGCGAGCAGAACGAGCTGTTTCATGTTCGGTGTTGTGAGATTTTAGTTTGAGTATTGAATTTTGGATTGGGACCATCGGACCGCAATCGTAACAAAGGTACGAAAAATCGCATGCAGAGCCAAATGAAAGCGGAGTTTTTGTTCGGACCGTATCGCGGGGGAGGGAGCAGGTGGGGGTGCCGGAATACCGTCAAGCGTAAAGATGACGGTGAGATTCACGGAGTTCGGCGTCTGTCTTTCCCGGTCATTCTCTATCGGACGTGTCTTGCCCGATGCCGGATGCGGCTGAAGCGGTCTGATTGATAGCGGAATAGTCCGGAGCAATGCGGGTGTTGCCTCGCGCGGACGGGGAGAATTCCATTTGGAAATCGGCGATAAGTATAAATACGTATTTCTTTGTGCCGTTGCCTAAAAAAGTACCCTCCCGGGAGCCGCCTTTTAAGAGATTTTTCTACTTTTGTATAGCAAATTTTGGCGATTCACTAAAATTCGAAATAATATGGTAGATATTTTTGACCGTCTTGAGAAAAATGCCGGAGGACCTATCGGCCAGTACATGAAGATTGCGCACGGTTACTTCGCGTTTCCGAAACTTGAGGGCGAGCTGGGTCCTCACATGCGCTTCCGGGGCAAGATGATGCTCAACTGGAGTCTGAACAACTATCTGGGTCTGGCCAACCATCCCGAGGTCCGCGAGGCGGATGCCCGCGGAGCTGCGGAGTTCGGTATGGCGGCACCGATGGGCGCCCGCATGATGAGCGGTCAGACGAAGTATCACGAGGAGCTGGAGCGTCAGTTGGCCGCATTTGTCGGCAAGGAGGATGCCTTCCTGCTCAACTTCGGCTATCAGGGCATGATTTCGATTATCGACTGCCTGCTTTCACCGCGTGCGGTGGATGTAGTGGTGTACGATGCCGAAGCGCATGCCTGCATCATGGACGGTCTGCGCCTCTACAAGGGCAAGCGTTTCATGTATGCCCACAATGACATGGATTCGCTGCGGCTGCAGTTGAAGCATGCCACGGAGCTGGCCGATCAGCAGGGCGGCGGTGTGCTGGTTATTACCGAAGGTGTCTTCGGCATGAAGGGCGACTGCGGCAAGCTCGACGAGATCGTGGCCATGAAGAAGGATTTCCAGTTCCGGCTGCTGGTGGACGATGCCCACGGCTTCGGTACGATGGGCCCCGGCGGTCGCGGTACGGCAGCCCACTTCGGTGTGGTTGACGGCGTGGATGTCCTCTTCAACACCTTTGCCAAATCGATGGCCGGCATCGGAGCATTTGTCAGCGGTCCGAAATGGTTGATCTACCTGTTGCGTTACAACATGCGGTCGCAACTTTATGCGAAGTCGCTGCCCATGCCGATGGTCATCGGTGCGATGAAACGTCTGGAGTTGATCCGCAACCACCCGGAATATCAGGCAAAACTCTGGGAGATCACCCGTGCACTGCAGAGCGGTTTGAAGGAGAACGGTTTCGATATCGGCCCGACGAACTCGCCCGTGACGCCCGTTTACATGAAGGGCGGCGTATCGGAGGCGACGAACCTGATCGTCGATCTGCGTGAAAACCACAGCCTCTTCTGCTCGATCGTGATCTATCCGGTTATCCCGCGTGGCGAGATCATTCTGCGTGTGATTCCGACGGCTGCGCATACGCTTGAGGATGTGAACTTTACGATTGAGGCCTTCAAGTCGGTGCGTGACAAGCTCGAATCGGGCTACTATCGCGACATGCCGATCCCCGAAGGACTGGCTCAGGAGTTGTAGCATTCAATGCCATGCAGCTGCTGCGGCGAAAGTTTTTGATAGGATTCACCCTGCTCCTTGTGATGCAGGGTGAATTTGTCTTGGCGCGTATGCGCGTGGTCGTACAGTCGATGACGGGGCATCGCCCGTCGGATGTCGAGGGCGTTTGTTGCCCGGTTCGGATCTCGTCCGACGGCGTGCCGGTCTGTGTTTACGACGCGCGGTTCCCGGACGGAACACGGGTTGCGGCACTGACGGCTGCGGAGCTGGCTCTGCGTGGCGTGCGACCCTTGAAAGAGGTGCTGGATTCGTGTGTCGGCAGGCCGGGTTGTCTGTTTCTGGACGTGCGGCCTCCGGTTGTCGATTCGTTGACGGAGAAACGGCGCGCCGAACGGCTCTTTGTCTTGCAGCGGGTCGATTCGACGCTGCGACGGGAGTCGGGGCCTTCGGCTGTGCCGGAGGAGAGTTATGAACTGTCGGTCGATCGTGTGCTCGCGATGGTCCGGGACGCTGGACTGCCGGCGAAAAACCTGTGGGTGGTGCTTCATGATCCGGATCTGTGTACCCGGTTGGCGGAGGAGCGGAGACCGGATGTCGGGATCTGTTATGAGTCGAGGGACGGTTTCTGTCCGGACGGAGTCGATGCCCTCATGCTTCACTGGATGCGGGTCGGTTCGAAGGAGACGGTTCGGCGCCTTCGCCGGCGTGTTCGCCGGATTGTCGTCTGGGACGTCAATACGCCCGAGGAGGCGGCCCGGCTGCGCGCCTGCAGGGTCGATTACCTGGTGACCGATGAACCCGAACTGGCCCGTACACTGAAGAGACGGTGACCGAAAAAGGCATAAACAGGCGGGCGGGAGTGCAACACACTCCCGCCCGCCTGTTTATTGTCGGATTGCGGCTGCTACCGGATATCGTATTTTTTCAGGATCTTGACGATCTTCGGCTGGATCTCCTCCAACATGCGGGCATATCCCAGGTCGGAGGGATGTACGCCATCGACGGTCGCTTCGTGGTCGTCGCCCAGCGGCATGCCGGGATTGATGAAGTAGATATTGCGGTCCGTTTTGAGCAGCTTCTTCATACCGGCCTCGGAGGCTGCGCGTTTGTCATCCTCGAATTTGCGGATCTTCTCGTCGAAGTTGCGGCTTTCGCGCACTTCGGTTTGCAGGAAGATCAGCGGCGTATCGGGGTGTGCCTCACGGATGGTTTTGACGAAGGCTTCGAGCCGTTCGTTGATCATCTGCGCCGAAGGGTTCGAGAAGCTGTCGAAGAGGAAGGCGTCGGTCTCGCAGTCGGCAGCCACATGTGCAAAGAACTGTTCCATCTTGCACTGCCCGCTTGCACCGAGATTTACGAATTCAAAACCTGTTCCCCGTTCGAGCTGTGCCGGATAGGCCATGCCGGGACGTCCGGCTCCGACTCCGTGGGTGATGCTCGAACCGATGACGACAATCTTGTGGCGGAACGGATTCTCGGCGGCTTCGATGTGAGCGTTATCGTCGATCCCGATCTCGAGCGACTTCACCTCGTCGAAGAGCGGCAGGTAGAGCAGACACTCCTTCATGCCTTCGGGCATGTTCTTGACGATCGTTGCGGCGTGTGTGTCTCCATGCTGAGGCCGAGCGATACCGGCGAAGACCCATTTGCCGTCCTGCTTGATATAGAGGTCCATTCCCTGCTGCGCCAATGCCGAATAGTGCGTGCTGGCCTTGTTGCCGACGGTCGTCCAGCGTGCTGCCAGCGTGCGGCTGTCGGTACGGAAGACAAGTGCCACACCGGTGGAGTGGGAGTAATATTTTCTGACGGTTTTCGACAGATCGGGGTACTTGGCAACCTCGAGACGGCTGTAGGGTTTGGTCGTCGGATGAACTTTGTTGATTTGGGTCAGGGTCGTGCCGTCAACGTATTTCAATTCGGGTGCGGCACCGGCTTCCTTGAAGAGAAACACACAGAGCAGTGTGCAGAGAAGCAAGATACGGTTTTTCATGTTTCAAGGTGATTTTTGAGGTTTAATCAATGCAAAGATACGCTTTCACGGGGAAATGTGCTATTGTCGGGACCGGTTTTTTTGGCCTGCGGGAACAGGATCCGTGAAAAAAGCGTACATTTGCTTCATGACATCACTTTATCACGATATTATTTTCGGTCCGGTTCATTCACGGCGTCTCGGGCTGTCGCTGGGCGTCAATCTGCTGCCGGTTTCATCGAAGCTCTGCTCCTTCGACTGTATCTACTGCGAGTGCGGCTGGAATGCCGATCATCCCGGCCTGCGGCGTTTCAATGGCCGCGAGGAGGTGCATCAGCACCTGTCCGAGGCGTTGCGGCGCATGGTGGAGGAGGGAACGCCTCCCGATGTCATTACCTTCGCGGGAAACGGAGAGCCGACGCTGCATCCCCACTTTGAAGAGATTGTGGGCGATACGATTGCGTTGCGCGATGCGCTTTGCCCGACGGCCCGCATTTCGGTGTTGAGCAATGCCACGCAACTCCATCGGGAGGATGTGCGTCGTGCGCTGCTGCGTGTGGACAACAACATCCTCAAACTCGACTCGGCGTTCGATGCCACCGTGCGTCTGATAAACAACCCTTCGGGCAACTATACCGTGGCGGATACGGTCGAACAGATGAAGCGTTTCGAGGGCCGCATGATCCTTCAGACGATGTTCCTGGCCGGCGAGATCAACGGCCGGAAGATCGACAATACGACGGAAGAGGAGGTTTCGGCCTGGCTGCAGCTTGTTGCCGAGATTTGTCCTGCGAAGGTCATGGCCTATTCGCTCGATCGGGATACGCCCTGCCAGACTCTGCGCAAGATCCCGCGCGAAGGATTGCTGCAGATTGCCGCACGTGTCGAAGCGCTCGGCATCCCCTGCTCCGTCGCGTGACATTCCGCGGATTGTGCCTTTTCCGTATATATAAGAAAATCAAGAAACTGTAATCTGTAATGTCCGGCACGAACAGTTCGATGCCGGACATTTCGTACTGTCTTCCCGCAAGGAAGAGACTCTGAGATTTTGTTGTTCCGTTGCGTGACATTCCACGGATCGCCCATTTTCGTGCGAGAGAATCAATGAGTTGGAATCTATGACGTCCGGCATCGAACTGTTCGATGCCGGATATTTCGTATTGTCTTGCCGCAAGGAAGAGGCTCTGGGGTTTTGCCGTTCCGTAGCGGACATTTTGCGGATTGTACCTTCTTCATGCAAGAGAATCAGGAAGTTGAGGCCTGTGATGCCGGCATCGAGCGGTTCTGCCGTCCGTTCCGTACTGCCTTCCCGCAAGGAAGAGTCCGCAGTGGAGATTTGCAAGCCGCGGAGATTTGCCGGCTGCGGCTACGGCCGGTCGCAACGTGTCGCGAAGCATGGCATGCCGCGTTGCGGCGCGAATTTTGCACGGCAGGCTGAAAATTCGATTCGTGATACTTTTTCTCTATTTCTGTGCATTTCTCGCCGTCGGAGTCGTCTGCCGGTACCGGCACCGGCGTATTGACATGCGGCCGGCGCGTCACGTCGACTTGGTCCGCTATATGGGTCGGTGGCATGAAGTTGCCCGTTGCGAGTGGCCGTTTGACCGGCCGTTGTGCGATATCGAGCTGCGTTATGTCCTGCGTTCCAACGGCCGGATCGAACTCCGTACGATCGGTACGGATCGACGCCCGGGCCATGACGGCCTTGTCCGGCATGAGACCTTCCGCACGACGCCGAACGGACGGCTCCGCACAACCGTTCTCGGAGTCTTTCATGCCGATTACCGGATTCTTGAACTCGACGAGCAATATGAATGGGCGCTTGTCGGATCGTCGATGCCGTTGCGGCTGCATGTCCTTTCGCGCCACCCGCACATGGATCGGGCGACCTTCCGGCATATTCTGACCCTCGCCGAACGTCGCGGATATCCGTTGAACCGGTTGCGGCTGCTGCAAACGCCCGAATAGTCGGATAAATTGGAGAAGGGGGAGCTGCGCTTTCGCCGGAGTGCCGGCCGGCTCTACCGTGCAGCGTGGCAACTCCGTATCGTGCGCAGAATACTCTCTTCATCGAATCCGCACAGGGCGTGGAGCTGGTCGGGTGTTCCGTGTTCGACGAAATGGTCGTCGGGAATTCCCAGCGAAATGACCTTTGTCGGATATCCGTGTCGGGCAAGAAGTTCTCTGACGGCACTGCCGACGCCTCCGCGCACCACGCCGTCCTCGACCGTTATGACGTAGCGGAACTGTTGTCCGACGCTGTCGAGCAGCTTTTCATCGAGGGGTCGGGCGAACCGCAGGTCATAATGGGCGGCGGGGATTCCTTCCGCCCGGGCACGCTCGACGGCGCGTGCGGCATCGTTTCCAACGGGCCCGATGGTCAGAAGGGCGATCTCGCTGCCGGGGGTGAGACAGCGGCCCCGGCCGATGGGAATGGCCTCGAAGGGCCGCTCCCTCCAGGGCGCTCCGACCCCTTTTCCGCGCGGATAACGCACGACAAACGGTCCGCCGCACTGCAATCCCGTATAGAGCAGATTCCGTAACTCCGCTTCATCGAGGGGCGAAGCCACGATGAGGTTGGGTATGCATCCGAAATAGGCGAGGTCGAAGGCTCCGTGATGCGTTGCGCCGTCTTCGCCAACAAGACCTCCGCGGTCGAGGCACATCACGACGGGGAGCTTCTGGATGGCAACGTCATGAATGGCATTGTCGTAGGCCCGTTGCATGAACGAGGAGTAGATGTTGCAGAAGGGGACCATTCCAGCTGCGGCAAGCCCTGCCGAGAAGGTTACGGCGTGGCCTTCGGCAATGCCCACATCGAAGCACCGTTCGGGCATTTCATGCATGAGGATGTTCATGGAGCAGCCCGAGGCCATGGCGGGTGTGATCCCGACGACACGATCGTCGCTTCGGGCCAGATCGAGAAGCGTCTGTCCGAATACATCCTGATAGCGGGCGATTCCGTCGGAGGAGAGGGCCCTTTCGCCGGTGAGGGGGTTGAATCGTCCGGGGGCGTGCCATACGCACTGGTCGTGTTCCGCCGGCGAGAACCCTTTTCCCTTGACGGTCATGACGTGGAGCAGTTTGGGCCCGTCGATCTCCCTGAGGGCGCGGAGAACCGTAACGAGCGCCTCGACGTTGTTGCCGTCCACGGGGCCGAAATAGCGGAAGTTGAAGCTCTCGAAGAGGTTGCTTTTCTGGAGCAGTCCGTGCTTCACGGCATTTCCGACCTTCCGGCAGAGTGTCAGCAGCAGCGGCACATGCGAGAACCAGCGCCACAGGCGGTTCTTGATGGCGTTGTATCGTTTCGAGGTGGAGATGTGGAGCAGATACCCTTTCAGGGCGCCGGTAGCCTGGTCGATGGCCATGTTGTTGTCGTTGAGAATGACCAGCATGTTGGTGCGGCGGCTTGCTCCGGCATTGTTCAGCCCTTCGAATGCGAGGCCGCCGGTCATGGCGCCGTCTCCGATGACCGCGACGACCTGTCGGCGTTCGCCCTTGAGTTCGGCGGCCTTGGCCATTCCGAATGCTGCGGAGATGGAGACCGAGGCGTGCCCTCCGCCGAATGCGTCGTAAGGGCTCTCGCTGATGCGCGGGAAGCCGCTGATGCCGCCCAGTTTGCGGTTTGTGCGGAATGCCTCGCGGCGGCCGGTGATGATTTTGTGGGCATAGGCCTGGTGTCCCACGTCCCACACCACCCGATCGTAGGGCGTATCAAAGACATAATGGATTGCGGTGGCAAGTTCCACGGCACCCAGGCTCGATGCAAGATGCCCCGGGTTGACGGCGCACTGCTCGATGATGTAGCGGCGTACTTCGTCACAATAGCGGGGCAGTTGGTCCCGTGTGAGCTGCTTGAGCTCCCGGGGGGAGTTCACTCGTTCGAGCAGTTCGTATGTATTGTTGTCCTTCTGCATAACATCTCTCTGTTCCGGTTGTTCCCGGCTGTTTTGGCACACTCGTGCGTTTTACCTCCTTCCCGCCGCCTTCTCTTCTGCGAACTTCTGATCCCCGCAGGAGCTTTGTCGCAGAACCTTCTCGTCGGCAGCGCGTTTTCCGTATGGAACATTTGCAAAGATAGTGCTTTTTTTGTTGTCGTTCGGCATCCGACAACGGGAAGCGTGTTGCGGCGCGACGCCGTGCAGCTTTTGTACGGCTCGGTTTCCGAAAGCCACATCTGTCGATCCGGTCGGAAACACCCCCTTTCCCGGGGCCTGCACACACTTTGACAAAGATACGAAATATTAATAACGGGATATTCCGGAAATTTTTCGTACCTTCGCATAAAGAGTGAATTTAAAAAAGAGTACAACAAGATGAAATATAAACGGATCCTGCTCAAGCTCAGCGGCGAATCCCTTCAGGGAAAGCAGGGATACGGACTCTCGGTCGAGGTCCTGCAGAGTTATGCCGAACAGATTCGCCAGGCGGTCAACAGTGGATTGCAGGTGGCGATCGTCATCGGCGGTGGAAATATTTTCCGGGGTTTGCAGGGTGCCAAACGCGGTTTCGATCGGGTAAAGGGGGATCAGATGGGGATGTTGGCGACGATCATCAACTCGTTGGCGTTGCAGTCGGCCCTTGAAGAGAACGGTGTCCGGGCACGGGTTTTGACATCGATCCGTATGGAACCCGTCGGGGAGTACTATTCGAAGGCACGGGCTTTGGAGTGCCTTGCAGCCGGGGAGGTTGTCATCATCGGCGGCGGCACCTCGAATCCCTATTTCTCCACCGATTCGGCGGCGGCACTGCGTGCAATCGAGATCGAGGCGGATGTCTTGCTCAAGGGAACACGCGTGGACGGGATCTATACGGCGGATCCCGAGAAGGATCCTTCGGCCACACGCTTTGAGACGATCTCCTTCGACGAGGTCTATGCCCGTGGACTGAAGGTGATGGATCTGACGGCCTTCACGCTGTGCCGGGAGAACGGAATGCCCGTCGAGGTCTTCGACATGGATACGGAGGGAAATCTGATGCGTCTGCTCGGCGGCGAACGGATCGGTACGCTGGTCCACATGTAAACGATGTTTTTTCAAAATTGAAAGTCATGGCACGAAAGAGAGCAAACAACCGGCTTCTTGTGATTTTGTTGGGACTGATTGTCCTCGTATGTCTGGGCATGTGGTATGCCGACAAGGTGGAAAAGGAGGGACTTGCGGCGCAGCAGGCCGCCGGAGCCGTTGAGGATTCCGATGATGCGGCGACGACACGGGTCGAGGTGGGCGACGAGGCCCCCGATTTTACCGTGGCGATGGTCGGCGGAGACAGTCTTCGGCTTTCCTCTCTGCGGGGCAAGGTCGTTCTGCTGAACTTCTGGGCTACGTGGTGCCCTCCGTGCCGTGAAGAGTTGAGTCATGTTCAGGAGCAGATTCTGGATCGGTTTGCCGGTCAGGAGTTTGTTTTTCTGCCCGTCTCGCGGGGTGAAAAACCTGCGGAGGTGGAGGCTTTCCGCAAGCAGACGGGATATACCTTCCCGATGGGTCTCGATCCTGAAAAGAAGGTCTATGATCTGTACGCGACGAATTACATTCCGCGGAATTTTCTGATTGACCGGGAAGGCCGCATCGTGAAGATCTCGATCGGTTACGATGAAGAGGAGTTTGCCGCGTTGATTCTGTCAATCGAGCGGACGCTTCGGCAGGGAGGATCAGCGGACAACGCAGCTGGGACAAATCAATAAGCATACCGATATGGCAGAGAGCAAAACCATTATGAAAGAGGCCGAGGACCGCATGCAGCGGGCCGTTGACCATTTGGAGGAAGAACTGATCAATGTCCGGGCCGGCAAGGCGTCGCCCAACGTTCTGAACGGGGTGATGGTGGACTACTATGGATCGATGACGCCGGTTACGGGAGTGGCGAGCGTGACGGTTCCCGATGCGAAGACGATCCTGATTCAACCGTGGGACAAGAAGATGATCAAGCAGATCGAGAAGGCAATTCTTGATTCGAACATCGGTTTGACGCCGTCGAACAACGGGGAGCAGATTCGCCTGTCGATTCCGCCGTTGACGGAGGATCGCCGCAAGCAGCTTGTAAAACAGGTGCGCCAGGAGGCGGAGACGGCGCGTGTAAGCCTGCGCAATGCACGGCGGGATGCGGTCGAGGCCTTCAAGCGTGCGCAGAAGGAGGGTATGCCGGAGGATGAGTCGAAAGACGGTGAGACGCAGGCACAGAAGATGCTGGAGCGTTTTACGAAACTTCTGGATGCGATTCTGGACAAAAAGGAGAAGGAGATCATGACCGTATAATAGTGCGGGATCTCTCTTCAAAAGATCGGGGCGGAATTCCTTTTTTCGAGGAATTCCGCTTTTTTTGTCGTCCGTTCCAAAAAAGTTCTGGAAGATGCAAATATTTCATTTCGGACATGGAGCGCCCTCTGCAACTTTCATTCCCTGAGGTTAATATGGCAAATGTCTTTCGATCTGTTCGAAAATCGGCCGATAATGTGTTAATTTGATTTTAATTCACTGATTGTCAGCATATAGAAGTGTTTGATATTCCCGTTGATTCTTTTATCTATGTATCCGCCTGTTCAGCAGGCAGGCCTCATTTTTATTCAAAAACATCATTCTTATCTTATGAAAAAACTTCTATTACTCATTGCGGGTCTGAGCATGCTGGTGGTCGGCTGCAACGACACGTACGACGATTCGGAACTCGTCAAGCGGATGGACGAGTTCGAGCAGCGCCTTCAGAAGCTCGAACAGCTCTGCAACAGCATGAACACGAACCTGTCGTCGATCCAGGGGATCGTCACGTCGCTTGAGAAGGGGGGATTACATCACCTCCGTGGAGCCGCTGACGGAGAACGGCGCGGTCGTAGGCTATACGATCAAGTTTGCGAAGAGCACACCGATCGTCATCTATAACGGCGAGGACGGAACGTCGCCCGTGGTATCGGTCAAACAGGATACCGACGGCGTCTATTACTGGACGCTCGACGGGGAGTGGCTCACCGACGGTGCGGGGAACAAGCTTCCCGTCTCGGGCAAGGACGGTATAACGCCGAAGCTGAAGATCGAGGAGGAGTACTGGTACATCTCCTACGACAACGGAAAGACCTGGACGATGCTCGACAAGGCAACCGGTGACGGCATCCAGATCGAGATGGACGAAAACTACGTCTATTTCATCCTGCCCGACGGAACAAAGATCACCGTACCGCTGGCAGCCGGACAGCCGGAACCTGAGCCCTCTGTCCCGCATATCCTCTATGCGGCCGGACAGGAGCGGGTGCCGGGACAGGACTACTATTATGCAACGGTCTGGAAAGATGGAAAGCCCTTCCGACTCAGCGACGGTACGACCGATGGATTCTGCAACGCAGTGTGTGTCGATGGCGAGAATGTGTATGTCGTGGGTTGCGAGGCGACGGGCAACCTTGTTGATGACGGTTTTTACGAGCCGTATCGTCTGAATGTGGCAACGATGTGGCAGTTCAGGATCGGCGAGGAGTCCAGTGCTGCCCGGACGGTTCTGAGCAACGGTGAACGTGCGGCGTCGCCTGTGGCCGTTGCAGTATCCAATGGAAACGTCTATGCGGCCGGACATGAAACCGCAGACAACAATTTCGACCGTCGTGCCGTCTGCTGGAAGAACGGGACAATGGAGTACCTTACGGATGGTACGACCGATGCTTTGGCCTATTGCGTGATGGTCGATGGCAGTGATGTATATGTCGGCGGCTACGTGCAGCCGGCCAGCAAGACGGGCGGTATTGCCTGCATCTGGAAGAACGGTGTGATGCAGAGCCTGACGGACGGGGTAAATGTTGCCAAGGTCAACGCTTTGTGCATGGATAACGGAGTGCTCTACGCCGCTGGAGCAGAGATGGTGAGCGGCGGACGCTGGAAAGGTGTGCTGTGGAAAGACGGTGAACCGACCTATTTCACCGACGAAGTCGGCACGGAGGTTACAGGTCTGTACGTCAAGGATGGAAAGTATATCATCGAGGGCAACATGACCGATGAGAATGGCAATATCGTCGTTTGCACCTGGACCGAGGGCGGTGTAGAGGTTATTTCGAAGGTTCTGGCCTTCTGTCAGGGAACGGGTCTCGCCGTCGTCGGAGGTGATATATATGTTGCAGGAAATGAAGCTGCAGGATTCGACATGGATACCTACGAGGAACTTAATTATGCTCATATCTGGAAGAACGGTGAGATGCAGCCGATTGAGACCATCAGTCCCAACGATTTCAGCATCTGGGGCATTGCCTGCGCCTTGACCGGCAGCGGTGAATAGATCCTGCTGTCTGACGGGAACGGGAGGCATGGCGATGATGCCTGCGCTCTTTCCGTGCGGACGTTGAGAAAAGAGTCTCCCCCGATCGTCGAGCAATCGGGGGAGACTCTTTTCTGTCATCCGGACGAGGTCAGACGTGGCGCTCCACGGGGACGACCGTCACATCCACACCCTGTTCCTGCAGCCTCTCGACAATCGATGCGGGTACGCCGTCATCGGTGATAATCTGATCGACGGAGGCCATGTCGCAGATCTTGCTGAAGCCGCGCCGTCCGAACTTCGAACTGTCGGCCAGCACGATGACCTTCTGTACCGACGAGATCATCTTTTTGTGCAGGCTTGCCTCGATATGATTGGTTGTCGTGACGCCGTAGTCGAGATCGACCCCATCGACGCCCATGAAGAGTTTGCTGCAGGAGAGGCTGCCGAGCATCTGTTCGGCAAAGGGCCCGAGTACCGACAGCGAGCTGCGGCGTACCATGCCACCCAGCTGAATGACATCCACCGAACGGCGGGTCGAGAGCTCCGATGCGACGCTGAAGGCCGACGTGATGACCGTCAGCCGGTCGTTCTGACCGATTTCGCGGACCATGGCGAGGGTTGTCGTTCCCGACGCGACCATGATCGTGTCGTCGGGCCCGATCAGCCGGGCTGCGTAGGCTCCGATGGCGTGTTTCTCCTCCGCGAAGAGCTTCTCCTTTTCGGCAACCGACCGATCGTTGATATAGCGGTTGACCAGGATGGCCGAGCCGTGGACGCGATAGAGCATGTGTTGTTCTTCGAGCATGGTGAGATCCTTGCGGATCGTCACCTCCGAGACCTTCATGAGGGTCGAAAGTGTTGCAACGGAGACCGCGTTCTGTTGACGCATGATCTCCATGATGCGGTTTTGCCGTTCGTTCAGATGAACTACCTTCTCCGTGTCCTTCATTTTTTTTCTGCCGTTTCAGACGGTGGGTTTCCGTGTGTATGGTTCACTCTCTTCCCAGCCGGGGAACTATTTATCTACAAAAATAGAAAAATTTCCCGAAATCGGAAACATCACCCCTTTTTTCGTGAGAATGAGGCGGAAAAGTTCGTGCCGCAGGGCCGGATGCGGAACTTTCTGCCTCATGGATCGCGCTTGTACGGTGGCTGTTTCCGGATCTCTATCGGCCGATCATCCGCCGGTGCCGGGAGCCACGTGACGGTTCCTGACGGCGTTGATTGTCTGTTCACGTAAAAAGAGAGCGGACAATCGCTCCGATTGTCCGCTCTCTGATCGGTACGGTGGCAGAATTACATCTTCTTGCCCACGTTGGTCTTCTTTGCAACCTTTGCAGCGCCGCTTTTCGTTGCAGCTTTGGGTGCAGCAGCCTTCTTGGGCTTGGCTTCGACAACCTTTGCGTCTTCGACGGCATCGGTCTTCTTTGCTGCCGATTTGCGCGAACGGCGTGTCTTGGGCTTTGCCTCAGCTGTCTGTGCGGCGGGCGTTACTCCAAGCGTGTAGGCATCGTTGAAGTCCACGAACTCGATGATGCACATGTCGGCGGCATCTCCCAGCCGGAATCCGGTCTTCAGAATGCGGGTATAACCGCCCGGACGCTCGGCGATTTTCGGTGCGATCGTTCGGAACAGCTCCGTAACGGCCTCCTTCTGCTTGAGGTAGGAGAAAACGACACGACGCGAGTGGGTCGTATCCTCTTTGGATTTTGTTACCAACGGCTCTACGAACTGACGCAACGCTTTCGCCTTGGCCGTCGTCGTCTCGATGCGCTTGTGCAGGATGAGCGACGATGCCATGTTCGACATCAGGGCCTTGCGGTGTCCCGCCTGACGGCCGAGGTGGTTGAAATTCTTATTATGTCTCATAATTAGTCTTTATCAAGTTTGTAAATTGACACATCCATTCCGAACTTCAGATTGAGCGAAGCGAGCAGCTCATCCAGCTCCGTAAGAGACTTTTTGCCGAAGTTGCGGAACTTCAGCAGGTCGTTTCTGTTCAGACGTACCAGATCGCCTACGGTATCGACGTCAGCAGCCTTCAGGCAGTTGAGTGCACGGACACTCAGATCCTGATCGGAGAGCTTCGTCTTGAGCAGTTGTCTCATGTGCAGTACATCCTCGTCGAACTCTTCGGTACCGTTGTTGTCCTCCATGTTGAGCGTGATTTTCTCGTCGGAGAAGAGCATGAAGTGTTGGATAAGGATCTTTGCAGCCTCTTTCAAAGCCTCTTTCGGATGGATTGAACCGTCGGTAGTAATCTCCAAATTCAATTTCTCGTAGTCGGTTTTCTGCTCCACGCGGTAGTTCTCGATCGAGTACTTCACGTTCTTGATCGGCGTGAAGATCGAGTCGATGGGGAGCGTACCGAATTCGCACTCCACAGGGGTATTCTCCTCTGCGGGAACGTAACCGCGACCCTTACCGATGGTGAGGGTCATCTGCATCTTTGTTCCGGGTGCGAGATGGCAAATGACCAGATCGGGATTCAAGACCTTGAAGAAGGAGAGATAGTTCGAGATGTATCCTGCAGTAAGTTCCGTAACGCCTGCGACGTTGACCGACACCTTTTCGGCATCCTGATTGTCAACGGTGCGGATGAAACGGATTTTCTTGAGGTTCAGGATGATATCGATCATGCCCTCCATGACTCCGGGTATCGCGGCAAACTCATGGTCTACACCTGCGACCTTGACCGTCGTGATTGCGTAACCCTCCAGCGAGGAGAGCAGAATCCGGCGCAAGGCGTTGCCGATGGTCATTCCGAACCCGGGCTCCAGCGGACGGAATTCGAACTTTCCGAACGAGGAGGTGGATTCAAGCATGATCACCTTTTCAGGTTTCTGGAATGCTAAAATTGCCATAACTTGAATTTGTTGTTAAATTACTACTTGGAGTACAACTCGACGATCAGCTGCTCTTTGATGTTCTCGGGAATCTCCTCACGCTGAGGTTTCTGGAGGAACTTGCCGCTCATCGTGGCGTTGTCCCACTCGAGCCATGCGTAACGGCTCTTTGTGGCGCCGGCGAGCGAGTCGGTGATAACCTCGAGGCTCTTGGACTTTTCGCGAACCGAAACGACGTCGCCTACGCGAAGCGAGTAGGAGGGAATGTTGACGACGTTTCCGTTGACGCAGATATGCCGGTGCGACACGAGCTGACGGGCTGCGGCGCGCGTAGGAGCGATTCCAAGACGGTAAACAACATTGTCGAGGCGGCACTCCAGCAGCTGCAGGAGGTTCTCGCCGGTGATTCCACCCATGCGCGAAGCGGCTTCATACGTGCGGGCGAACTGTTTTTCGAGTACGCCATAGGTGTATTTGGCCTTTTGCTTTTCGCTGAGCTGTTCACCGTACTCCGAAACCTTCTTGCGTTTGCGGGCCAGACCGTGCTGCCCGGGAGGGAAGTTCCGTTTTTCGAGCACTTTGTCCGCACCATAAATGGCCTCGCCGAAACGGCGGGCGATTTTCGATTTAGGTCCTATATACTTAGCCATTGTATTAACTTTTTAAAATCCTTTGAATGTGTTTCGAAAGGCGCCAGCGCCGCATTATACGCGACGACGGTTGGGAGCACGGCATCCGTTGTGCGGCATCGGTGTAACGTCGATGATCTCGGTCACTTCGATACCTGCACCGTGGATGGTGCGCACGGCCGATTCACGACCGGCACCCGGGCCCTTGACATAGACCTTCACCTTGCGCAACCCCATGTCATAGGCAACCTTTGCGCAATCCGAAGCTGCGGTCTGCGCTGCATAGGGAGTGTTCTTCTTCGAGCCGCGAAAACCCATCTTACCGGCTGAAGACCAGCTGATGACCTCTCCCACCTCGTTGGTGATGGAGATGATCACGTTGTTGAAAGTCGAGTGGACAAAAGCCATGCCCTGTGCACCCACCTTGACAACCTTCTTCTTAACTGTTCCAGTTTTCTTTGCCATAACTCTCTTGTGCTATTACTTCGTTGCCTTTTTCTTGTTAGCGACGGTCTTTTTGCGACCTTTGCGCGTACGCGCATTGTTTTTGGTGCTCTGTCCGCGGACGGGGAGTCCCAGACGGTGACGGATACCGCGATAGCAACCGATATCCATGAGACGTTTGATGTTGAGCTGTACGAGCGAGCGGCATTCGCCTTCGACCTTGATGCCCAGTTCGGCGATGGTGGAACGGATGGCGCCGACCTGTTCGTCGTTCCAGTCCTGGACCTTGACGTCGTAGCTGATGCCGGCTGCATCGAGGATCTTGCGGGCGGTTGAGCGGCCGATACCGTAGATATAGGTCAAGCCGATTTCGCCTCGTTTGTTTTTAGGTAAATCTATACCGACTATACGTGCCATAAAATACTTTCTTTGCTTAATTGTGAATGGTTAAACTACCCTTGGCGCATTTTGAATTTCGGATTCTTCTTGCAAATGACGTAGAGTTTGCCCTTACGCTTCACAATCTTGCAATCCTCGCTGCGCTTCTTGATTGATGCCTTTACTTTCATGATATACAAGCAATCTTTGGTTATTTGTACCTGAAGGAGATCCGGCCTTTCGAGAGGTCGTAAGGCGTCATCTCCACTTTTACCTTGTCTCCGGGAAGGATTTTGATGTAGTGCATGCGCATTTTTCCGGAGATATGGGCCGTGATCACGTGGCCGTTGTCCAACTCGACGCGGAACATCGCGTTCGACAGCGCTTCGATGATCGTACCGTCCCGTTCAATCGCAGTCTGTTTTGCCATAGAGTTTTTTACTTTTTAATCGCTTCTTCGATAATAGAGAAGTCGGTCAGGACATCGGGACCGTGTTTGCGGATCGCCACTGCGAATTCATAGTGTGCAGCGGGTTTCCGGTCTCTGGTCCGGACAGTCCATCCGTCGGATTCAAATACCACCGCTTTGGTACCCATGTTGATCATGGGTTCGATACAGATGACCATACCCTCTTTGAGGAGGGGTCCTCTGCCGCGTGCTCCGTAGTTGGGGACACCCGGGTCTTCGTGCATTTTTCGACCCAGACCATGCCCTTCCAGTTCGCGCACGACGCCGTAGCCGAAATGTTCGGCATACGCTTGTACGGCGGCCGAGATATCGCCTATGCGATTACCGGCCTTAGCCTGTGCCGTACCTTTATAAAGAGCCTCTTTGGTGACGTCCATGAGTTGTCTCACCTCGTCGGAGACCTCACCTACGGCAAACGTATAGGCCGAGTCACCAACAAACCCCTTCATAAATGTACCGCAATCCACCGAAACGATGTCGCCCTCTTTGAGAATCTGCGACGCTGACGGAATACCGTGTACCACCTGTTCGTTGACCGATATGCACAACGATGCAGGATAGCCCTGATACCCCAGAAAAGCCGGAACTGCTCCGTGGGAACGGATAAACTCTTCGCCGATGCGATCGAGCTCCTTGGTCGAGATGCCGGGACGGATGTTCCGGCCCACCTCGGCCAGGGTACGGCTCACGAGAAGGTTGTTCTCGCGGAGCAGTTCGATCTCTTCTTCGTTCTTCAGATATATCATTTTGTCAAAAACTCCAACGAACAAACATTAATGGCGACCTTGAATGCGTCCGGTCTTCATGAGGCCGTCGTAGTGACGCATGAGGAGGTAGCTTTCTATCTGCTTGAGAGTGTCGAGGATCACGCCGACCATGATCAGCAGCGACGTACCGCCGTAGAAGTAGGCGAAGGCCTGCTGAACGTTGAGAAACTTCATGGCCAGGGCGGGCAGAATTGCCACGATGGCCAGGAAGAAGGATCCGGGCAGCGTAATCCGCGTCATGATGGTGTCGATGTAGTTGACGGTCTGTTTTCCGGGTTTTACGCCGGGGATGAAACCGCCGTTTCGCTTCATGTCGTCCGCCATCATTTGGGGGTTCACAATGATCGCCGTGTAGAAATAGGTGAAGGCGATCACCAGTATTGCAAGCGTAAGGTTGTACCAGAAACCGCTCATGTCCGAGTAGGCGCCGGCGAAGCCGGGAGCGATGTTGGTAAAGAGCATCGGGATAAACATGAGGGCCTGCGCGAAGATGATGGGCATGACGTTGGCCGCATTCATCTTCAGCGGGATGTACTGCCGCACGCCGCCGTACTGTTTGTTGCCGATGATACGCTTTGCATATTGTACAGGTACCTTGCGGACAGCCTGTACCAGAGCGATTGTTGCCATAAATACGAGGTAGAGGAGCACCAGTTCGAGGATGATCATGATGGCGCTGCCGTCGGAGGTCTGGAAGCGGGCGTTGATCTCGGCGAGCAACGCATGCGGCAGACGGGCGACGATACCGATCATGATGATGAGCGAGATACCGTTACCGATACCCTTGTCGGTGATCTTCTCACCGAGCCACATGATGAACATGGTACCCGCGATCAGGATGATCGTAGCGTACACCACGAACCAGAAGGAGTGGCCGTAGATGAACGCCTCACCGGGCAATGTATGGAACAAGTTAGCGATATACGCCGGTCCCTGGATTGCGAGGACGACAATCGTCAGGAAGCGTGTCCACTGGTTCATTTTGCGGCGCCCGCTTTCACCCTCCTTCTGCATCTTCTGGAAATAGGGAATCATGATTCCCATCAACTGGATGATGATCGAAGCGGTGATGTAGGGCATGACCCCGAGGGCAAAGATGGCGGCATTGCCAAATGCACCGCCGGAGAACACGTTCAACAGACCCAGCAGGCTGTTGTCGTCCATCTGGCTGGCCAATGCCGATCCCTCGCCGAGGGCGTTGGGATTGATGCCCGGGATGACCACAAAACTGCCCAATCGATAGATAAGAAGGAGGCCCAGCGTGTAAAGGATACGTTTGCGCAGTTCCTCGATCTTATATATGTTCTTGAGCGTCTCGACTAACTTTTTGTTGGTCGCCATGATCGCCACGATGACGATCAGAACGATACCAACTGCGATGTAGTGATTCATAGATATAGGTTTAGGAGGGTTTCGTTAGATCTTCTCCACGCTGCCTCCGGCTGCCGTGATGGCCGCCTCGGCGCTTTTGGAAAAAGCGTGTGCCTTTACGGACAAGGCTTTGGTGAGGGATCCGTTTCCGAGGATCTTGACCTTGTCGTTCGACGACACGTACCCGGCCGCAACCAGCGTCTCGAAATCAATGGCCGACAACTCTTTCTTTGCTGCGAGGGCTTCGAGTGCCGAGAGGTTGATCGCCTTGTATTCGACGCGCTTCAGATTTGTGAAGCCGAATTTGGGCAGACGACGCTGCAAGGGCATCTGACCGCCTTCGAAGCCGAGTTTCGACTTGTAGCCCGAACGCGACTGCGCACCCTTGTTACCACGGCCGGCATATCCGCCGTGGCCCGAGCCGGCACCGCGACCCACACGTTTGTCGTGATGCGTAGCGCCTTTTGCGGGTTTGAGATTATGCAATTCCATCTTCTGAATTTCCTAAAGAGTTAGACTTATTTTACCTCCTCGACTTTCACGAGGTGTTTTACGCGTTCGATCATGCCTTTGATGATCTCCGAATCGGAATGTTCGACGCTTTGGTTGATCTTCTTGAGGCCCAGAGCATCGAGGTTTTTGCGCTGCTGCGCGGAGGCACCGATACGGCTTTTGATTTGAGTAATCTTCAATGTAGCCATGATAGTCTTTCGCTTAACCGTTAAACACCTTGTTCATCGAGATTCCGCGCACCTGGGCGACGCTGTATGCATCACGCAGTTCGCACAGAGCGGCGAAGGTAGCCTTTACGAGGTTGTGGGGGTTCGAGGATCCCTTGCTCTTTGCGAGGACGTTCTTGATACCCACCGATTCGAGCACGGCACGCATTGCACCGCCGGCGATGATACCGGTACCGGGGGCTGCGGGGCGGATCATGACGAGCGAGCCGCCGAAACGCATCTCCTGCTTGTGGGGAATCGTACCGTTGATGACGGGGACCTTGATCAGGTGCTTCTTGGCATCTTCGACGCCCTTTGCGATTGCAGCCTGCACTTCGGAGGCCTTGCCGAGACCGTATCCGACAACGCCGTTTTCGTTGCCGACGACGACGATTGCCGAGAAGCTGAATGTACGGCCACCCTTGGTTACCTTGGTAACGCGCTGGATGCTCACGAGCCGGTCCTTAAGCTCGAGGTCGCTTGTACGCACTTTCTTTATGTTCGTATTTGACATATGGCTTAGAATTTAAGACCGCCTTCACGTGCGGCATCCGCTAACATTTTAACACGGCCGTGGTAGAGGTATCCGTTACGGTCGAATGCGACGGTGGAGATACCCTTTTCGATTGCGCGCTGTGCGGCGAGTTTTCCGACGAGGGCGGCCACTTCACATTTGGTTTTGCCGGCAGCGGCTTCAGCGATCTCCTTGTCGAGCGAGGAAGCCGTAGCCAGCGTTGTTCCCTTCAGATCGTCGATAAACTGCACATAGATCTGCTTGTTGCTGCGGAACACAGTCATGCGAGGTTGCGCAGGCGTTCCGCTCACGATTTTGCGGATACGCATTTTGATGCGCTCTCTTCTTTCGATTTTATTCAATGACATAGCTGATTCGTTTTTTTACTATTTGGCACCCGCAGATTTACCTGCCTTGCGACGCAGAACCTCGCCTACGAACTTGATACCCTTGCCCTTGTAGGGTTCCGGCTTGCGCAGCGAACGGATTTTGGCGGCTACCTGGCCGATGAGTTGTTTGTCGATGCTCTTGAGGGTGACGATCGGGTTTCCCTTCTTCTCGGTCACGGCCGTAGCGGTGACTTCGGGCGGGAGCATCAGATAGGTGTCGTGCGAATATCCGAGGCTCATTTCGAGGATGTTTCCCTTGACCTCGGCCTTGAAACCGACACCGACGAGTTCCTGTTTGATTTCATAGCCTTTCGAGACGCCGATGACCATGTTGTTGATCAGGGCGCGGTAGAGGCCGTGAAGCGAACGATGGCGCGGTTGGTTCGTGGGACGCGTTACGAGCACGGCGGGAATCTCCTTTCCGGTGTGTGCTTCGGTGTGGGTACCGACCTCGACCTTGATGTCCGAGTCGACCTTCAGGCTCAATGATCCAAGTGGCCCTTTCACGCTTACCGTATTGTCGGGAGCGACCGTGACGGTCACGCCGGCGGGCAAGTTTACAGGTAATTTACCAATTCTTGACATTTGTACTAAGTGGTTTGATTAAACTTCGTTTCTGGTGACATCAATAGACGTAGCAGAGGATCTCGCCGCCCACGTTCTCCTTGCGGGCCTTGGCGTCGGTCATGATGCCTTTGGAGGTCGAGAGGATCGCAATACCCAGACCGTTGAGTACGCGGGGCATCTCCTCCACCGACGTGTATTTGCGCAGGCCGGGACGGCTGATACGCTTGAGGTCCTTGATCGCGTTGCACTTGTTCTGGGCGTTCCACTTGAGTGCGATTTTGATGGTGGGGTGTCCCTTGGCATCGACATCGAACTTGTAGGCGAGGATGTAGCCCTGTTCGTAGAGGATCTTCGTGATCTCCTGTTTAATTTTGGAACCGGGAGCTTCAACCACCTTGTGGTTGGCTTTCACCGCGTTTCTAATTCTTGTCAGAAAGTCCGCAATAGGATCAGTCATGATGATTAGAAGTTAAAATTAAATGTTTGTAAAAAGTTGTTCTTCAATATCTTGCGCTTGTCTGACGGCATTTGTACCCGTATTTTCCTGTTGGTTTGATACACGTACGCGCACCCGATAAGCGCGCAAATATAGTCATATTTTTCCGAATAACCTAAGAATCAGCCTCTTTTTTCGAACGTCCGATTCCGGTTCGGGCCAAGGTGCAGGAGTGCTCCTTTGATACGGACAATGTTAGTACACCGTCGTGAACTAACATGATCCGCACAAAATCAACCTGCGGCGCCGCAGAGGTACAGCCGATATGCGGGAAATTCGCCGCTCTCCTGACGGCACGAACGAAGTCCCTCGGACGAAACGCTACCGTTTCCGACGGGACATTCCCGCATCAGTCTGACCTCGCATCGGAGGGGGATTCTGCAACCAAGTGCCGAAACGTTCCGAGAAGTCCGCCAACGAGAAGTTACCGCCACCGTGACGGCACTTTCCTCGATTTTGCAACTGCTCCTACTTGTATTCCGCACTCCTATCAGGTTCAATGCTTTTCTTTCGACAACCGGTTTGTCCGGTCTCCGCAGTGCCGTGACATTTTGCTCCCGACACTGCATCCACGGGCTTTCATACCCTCGGCAGTTGAACCTTTGGAAGATTTGTCCGGTCCGGGGTGCTTTGCTGCACTTCGGACCGGACATCTCGACTCTCTACCAGCTTGCCTTCTTCACGCCGGGAATCAACCCTGCGGAAGCCATCTCGCGGAACTGGATACGGCTGATACCGAACAGACGGATATATCCCTTCGGACGGCCGGTAATTTTGCAACGGTTGTGCTGACGGATGGGATTCGAGTTGCGGGGAAGTTTCGACAGTGCGATCCACGCCTCCTCATGGTCCATTTCGCCGCTCTTGACCTTTGCAGCAATCTCTTCGCGCTTGTGAGCATAACGTTTGGCGAGCTTTTCACGCTTCACCTCACGTGCCTTCATGGATTCCTTAGCCATATAACTTAGTTGTTCTTTTTAGCGTTTTTGAAAGGCAGACCGAACTCCCGCAACAGCGCGTAAGCCTCTTCATCGGTTTTGGCTGTCGTTACGAAGGTGATCTCCATACCGAAGATCTTGGTGATCTTGTCGATGTCGATCTCCGGGAAGATGATCTGTTCCGTGATACCGAGGGTGTAGTTGCCCTGGCCGTCGAACTTCTCGTTGATACCCTTGAAGTCGCGGATACGCGGAAGGGCAACGGCGATCAGACGCTCCAGAAACTCGTACATCTTGTTCTGGCGCAGCGTTACGCGAACGCCGATCGGCATTCCACGACGCAGCTTGAAGTTCGAGATATCCTTGCGGGATTTTGTCTGAACCGCTTTTTGACCGGCGATCAAGGTAAGTTCCGCCTGAGCAACATCGATGAGTTTCTTGTCGGCGACGGCCTGGCCCATACCCTGATTGATGACGATCTTTTCGAGTTTCGGGCACTGCATGACGCTCTTGTAGCCGAACTCCTTCATAAGGGTAGCAACGATCTGCTCCTTATACTGAGTCTTGAGTGTAGGTACGTATGCCATTATTTGATCTCCTCTCCTGACTTTTTAGCGTAACGAACTAATTTACCTTTGGCACCGATCTTACGACCGATACGAGTGGGCTTTCCGCTTTTGGGGTCGAGAAGCTGCAGATTCGAGATATGGATCGGCGCCTCTTTCTCGGTGAAACCGCCCTGCGGGTTTTTGGCATTGGGTTTTTCGGCCTTTTTGCACATGTTCACGCCCTCGACGATGGCCCGCTGGTTCTGGGGATCGACGGCGAGCACCTTGCCTTGCTGCCTGCGACCGTCACCCGCGATGACGAAGACCATGTCGCCTTTCTTGATATGTAACTTGACTGACATAACTGTTTTGTGTTTTTTGATTACAATACTTCAGGTGCCAGTGAAATGATCTTCATGTATTGGTCGCGCAGCTCACGAGCCACCGGACCGAAGATACGAGTACCGCGAATTTCACCCTGGTTGTTCAACAGTACGACCGCGTTGTCGTCGAAACGGATGTAGGAGCCGTTTGCACGACGGATTTCCTTGGTTGTACGGACGACCACGGCTTTGGATACGGCACCTTTTTTAACATCACCCGAGGGCGATGCGCTCTTGACTGCCACGACGATTTTGTCGCCGATCGAGGCATAACGACGTTTCGTACCGCCAAGCACGCGGATGCAGAGGACCTCCTTTGCACCGCTGTTATCGGCTACTACGAGTCTGCTTTCTTGCTGTATCATAATTACTTCGCTCTTTCAATGATTTGTACTAATCTCCAACGCTTCGTTTTGCTCAGCGGGCGGGTTTCCATGATACGGACCGTATCACCCTCCTTGCAGGTGTCATCCAGGCATTCGGCGACGAACTTGGTTGTTTTGTTGACGAACTTGCCGTAAATGGGATGCTTGACCTTACGTGCGACGGCAACGACAATGGTTTTCTGCATCTTGTTGCTGACAACCAACCCGATACGCTCTTTTCTAAGATTTCTTTCCATAACGGTCATTAACATTTAGAGGTTTTCTGACGCAGAATTGTCAGCATGCGAGCTATGTCTCTGCGGGATTTCTTGATGATCGAGGGATTCTCGACGGGCGATACGGCATGCTGTACCTTCAGCTTGGTGAGCTGAGCCTTCTCGGCCTCGATACGCTCCTGTAACTCCTTCAGGGAGAGCTCCTTTATTTCAGCACTTTTCATGTTTTGAACACTTCTTAGATGGATGATTCGACGTAGTCACGCCGCACAATGAACTTTGTCGTAATAGGCAGCTTCTGAGCGCCGAGACGGAGTGCTTCCTGAGCGACTTCCATCGGAACGCCTTCCGCCTCGAAGAGGATGCGTCCGGGTGTAACGGGCGCTACGAAGCCTTCGGGATTACCCTTACCTTTACCCATACGGACTTCGGCGGGTTTTTTGGTAATGGGTTTATCGGGGAATATTCGGATCCAGATCTGACCTTCACGTTTCATGTATCGGGTGATTGCCTGACGGGCAGCTTCGATTTGACGACCCGTGATCCAGGTTGCTTCCAGAGCCTTGATGCCGAACGAACCGTATGCAAGTTGGTTGCCTCTTTGAGCTATACCCTTCATACGACCCTTCTGCATTCTTCTAAATTTGGTCTTTTTTGGCTGTAACATAGTTGTACTTGCGCTTTAAAAGGTCCGACTTACTACTTGTTGCTGTTGTTGCGGCGTCTGTTTCTGGGAGCTCCGCCGCGCGGGCCGCGGCCCTGCTGCGACTGGGCGTTGCCGGCATGCTGTGAAGCGGAGGCTCCGGCGATTTCGAAGAGGTCGCGTTTTCCATAGACGGTGCCGTGGCAGATCCATACCTTTACGCCGAGAATACCCACCTTCGTGAGCGCCTCGGTGAGGCAGTAGTCCACGTCTGCGCGGAACGTGTGCAGCGGAATACGGCCCTCCTTGACGGTTTCGCTGCGGGCCATTTCAGCGCCGCCGACACGTCCGGATACCTGAACCTTGATTCCTTCCGCACCCATGCGCATGGTCGATGCGACGGCCGTTTTGACGGCGCGGCGGAACGATACACGGCCTTCAAGCTGCCGGGCGATGTTCTGACCTACGATGACGGCATCCACCTCGGGGCGTTTTACCTCGAAGATGTTGATCTGAATCTCCTTGCCGGTAAGTTTCTTCAGCTCTTCCTTGAGTTTGTCAACCTCCTGACCGCCCTTGCCGATGATGATACCCGGACGGGCCGTAGAGATGGTTACCGTAACCAGTTTGAGCGTACGCTCGATGATAATCTTGGAAATGCTTGCCTTAGCCAGACGGACATTCAGATACTTGCGGATTTTGGCATCTTCGACGAGTTTGTCGGAGAAGTCCTTGCCGCCGTACCAGTTGGAATCCCAACCGCGAATGATACCAAGACGATTTGCTATCGGATTTACTTTCTGTCCCATTGTGCTACTTGTTTTCTGCGATTACCATTTTGTCCACTACGATCGTCACGTGATTCGAACGTTTGCGAATACGGTGTGCGCGACCTTGAGGCGCAGCCTGAATACGTTTCAGCATGCGGCCGCCATCGACAAAAATCTCCTTGACACACAGTTTCGTATCTTCGAGGCGTTCCGAGGGGTTCTTGGCCTCCCAGTTGGCGATGGCCGACTTGAGGAGCTTTTCCATACGGATGGAAGCCTCTTTCTTCGAGAAGCGGAGGATACCCAACGCCTTATTGATTTCAACGCCGCGGATGATGTCTGCGACCAGACGCATTTTGCGGGGCGAAGTCGGGCAATCGCGCAGGATAGCGAAAGCTTTCTGCTGTTTTTCGGCCTTGAATTTTTTGGCCATTTCAGATTTTCTCGTACCCATTTTCTACCTATTTTTTCTTGTTACCCGCATGACCACGGAAGTTACGCGTCGGAGCAAACTCGCCGAGCTTGTGACCGACCATGTTCTCAGTTACGTAAACGGGGATGAACTTGTTCCCGTTGTGCACGGCGATCGTCTGACCCACGAAGTCGGGCGAGATCATGCTCGCGCGGGACCACGTCTTGATGACGTTTTTCTTGTTGCCTTGGGTCTGAGCGATGACCTTAGCTTCGAGCTTCGGATCGATAAACGGTCCTTTTTTCAGTGAACGGCTCATTATGTTACTCTTTTAATTATTTTTTCTTACGTGAAATAATAAATTTCGAGGTCGTTTTCTTTGGGTTCCG
>CALUOX010000025.1 GCA_944322375.1 uncultured Alistipes sp. | reverse complement strand
TCTTCAACAACCTAACACTTTATCTATCAAAAACTTATAAAATAACGCTTATAAGTTTCAAAAAAGCCCCCTTCCCGTTTGGACAGAGCCTTTCGTTTTTCAGACGCCGGAAACGGCACCCAGCACGGCCAATCCGCGCTACTCCAGCCATTGAACCCGCACGACCGTATCTTCAGGCAGCGGTTTGGGTTCGAAATCGGAATAGCCGAGAGCGATGACGCACAATACGCCGCACTCCTCGGGGATCGGCAGAAAGGTCCGCAGAAAATCGACCGCCTGTTCACCGTCGGGATTCTCCTTGCAGCGGGGACGACCATTGACATGCACCCAACAGGACTTCAACCCTGCATCGACCAGGGCCAGCTGCAGCATCGTTGCGGAGATGGCGGCGTTATCGACCCACAGATCGCTCGCCGTACGATCCCCCATCACCACCACGGCAGCCGGAGCCGCCGCCAGCGGTGCGGCCCCGTAGTCGCGCATACCGGCCATCCGATGTACGGTTTCCGGATTGCGGACAACCAAAAAACGTGTCGAACGACAATTGCGTGACGACGGTGCCTTCAGCGCCTCTGCGAGCACCTGTTCCAGAACTTCGTGCGGGACCTCCCGCTCGGAGAACTTCCGCACGGAACGCCGTGCGTTTACAACCTCTTTGAACTCCATGTGATCGAACTTTTTTCTCTTCTTACGGCAAATATAGGATTTGCCGTTAAAAAAACGGCATACGTGGCCCTGTTATTTTCTTTTTTTGTACTTTTGTCGGGCAGGCTCGCCTTGTCGCTGCCTCATGCGAGGGAGAGGAAAGTCCGGGCAACGCAGAGCACCGTCCAAGCTAACGACTTGATAGCCGTGAGGTTATAGGAAACGTAACAGAGAATGACCGCCCGTGCCTGCACGGGTAAGGGTGAAAAGGCGGGGTAAGAGCCCACCGCGGAGGCAGTGATGTCGGCGGCCGTACGTCTGACGGGTTGCAAGACCGTGTATACCGGCAATGAAGGGTTGCTCGTCCGATGCCGGGGGGTAGGTTGCTTGAGGCGGCGGGTGACCGCCGTCGTAGATAAATGACAAGGGCTCCGTACCGGCAGCGCGCAGCGGAGTACAGAACCCGGCTTACAGAGCCTGCAAAGATAAAGCGATGCTCCATGCGGGAGCATCGCTTTTTTCTCTCTTCCGACGCTGCGTCCGGCGTTCCCGTTTCTCTCTTCCGACGTCGCGTCCGGCGTTCCCGTTTCTCTCTTCCGACGTCGCGTCCGGCGTTCCCGGCACGGAAACGCCTGTGCACGCCTTGTGGAGCCGCCGGTTCCACAGCAACTGACGCCGCGCCAGACAGACGACCGGCTGCTGTCTGCCCGGCGCATTGCCTGCAACTACCTCCGCGTATTGTTGGCGATGGCGGCCAGCGCCCGATAGAGTTCGGCCAACACGCGCGCACCCACTACGATCAGAAATCCATAGACCGGATAGAGCACCACGGAGAAGAGGCTCCCGCCGACCAGCACGCCCATGTTGAGCATCCGTCCGAGCGCCTGGGCATCCGAACCGAGGAAGATCAGGGCAATGATGGAGATACAGCATCCGCCGACCCCGACAAACATGCCCAGCCACTCTCCGCAGGTCTGCAGGAAATGGGAGAAGACGGGAATGGCCACGAATTCGTCATTGTCGAGCGACGAAAGATCGACCTTGCCGCTTCGGTTCCACCAGATCTGGAATCCGAACCACGCAAGGGCACAAAGGATAAGGAAGAGCAACAGGAAGGCCACGACGACCTTTCCGCCGAGGCTGAAGACCCTGTTGTCAACAGCCAGAATCAGCACGACAAGCGGGAAGATCAGATTGATGACCGCAAGCACTCTGTAAAGCCACAAAAAGGGTTTGCGGAAGAAGGCACCGCTGTCGATGAAGGCCAGGACAGGGTTCAGAAACGTAAAGAATCTGTTGTTCATGTCAGGTGAGTTTTAAGGTTCTGCCGGAATATCCCGTCGGTTTCAAATATAGCGTTTTTTCCTGACAATCCGCACATTTCGCCCGCCGATACCGGAAAACGCTCCGGAACGGGAGGATCCCGCACCCTCGCTCCTCCGCTCTTTCGCTGCCGGGGAGAGAACGAGCGCCTCCGGACACGCCGTCGGCACGGATCCGGACATACCCTCCGCACAGGCCTTTTCGAGGTCTCTCCCCGTCAACGGCTGCAAATCGACCGCCGCCGCAGGAGGCGGCAAGGAGGAGACTGCAACACCGTCTTCAGCGAGACAAAAGAGCAGCAGGGCCCCACCTCCGACAACGAAACAGGGACAACCCGGCTGCGGGCTGTCCCTGTTTTGTCTCGATGGGTCTCTCCCCCCGCTGCGGCGGTGCTCACCGCCGCAGCGACAGGCTAAAGTCCCATCTTCTTGCGGATCTCCTTCGGAATGGCGTTCTTGTTGACCATGATCGACATCGTCTTGTAGGCAACGAACGGACGCGAGAAGTAATAGTAGCCGCCATACGGCGGACGCACGCCCCAGGAGTTCTTCACCTTGTAATAGGCGTTTCCGGCCTGATCGACCGCCGTACCCATGATCTGCATACCGTGGTCATCCGTCGTTTCATAGTTGTCGAAAGCCTCCTGACGCATCTCCTGCGTGATTGTACGCTCCTTTCCGGGCTTGTCGAACTTGTAGAGCGCCTCCTCCTTCTCCTTGTCGGAGAGCTTGCCCCAGCGTTCGGCATCGGTGCCGCTCATGCTCGACAGATCAGCCTCGGGAATGATACCGATGGCCTTCGTGCGGCTGAAGCCCTTTTCGCTCACATCGGTCCCCCACAATACGGTATAACCCTTGTCGAGCGAATTGTCCACGACCGCCATCATCTCCTCCAGCGGCAGGTTCCACACCTTGCCCCACATCCAGTTGTCGGGGACCTCGAGGACAAACTCCTCATAGAAGGGGTGGTGCGTATAGGAACTGATCTCCACATAATCGCTCATCTCCAGCGGCAGCGATGCCGCAAACGATTCGGGGGTGTACTCCTTCCCCTCCCAGACAAACGTTTCGGGTTTGGGGCCCAGATAGGCATCCAGAATGCCGTTCAGACCGCGCTGCCAGGCCGTTGTAAGTTTGTTCCCGGCAATCACCGCATCCATGTAGGCCTTGATGACCCGATCGATCTCCGTAAAATCGGGCAGTTTCGTACCATAGCAGAGTCCCGGATAGACCTCTTCGGGGACAATGCCGTATTTTGCTATACCGTCCGTCACATCCCGGAAGCCGCCGCCGACAGCCAGATTGAGCGACCCGTGCATGCGGGCATACTTGACGGCCTTGTCGAAATAGGCGTTGCGGACGATCCACATGGCCGACAGGTCGATCGGCTTGCCACCCTCGCGCAGAATCTCGCTCTCGAGAAACGCCAGCGCCGAGTAGGCCCAGCAGGTGCCGCTGCGGTTCTGATCCTTGACCGATGTTACGGGCAGCGTCTTCACGTCCGTGAAGCGATACCCCTCCTCCTGTTGTGGTTCCTGCGCCGAAACGCCCGACACCATTGCCGTCAACAGTGCCGCAACCAGAAATCTCTTCATGGGTAATTCGTTTTGCGTTGTTTGTTATCTGTTTAATTTCTGTTCTTGCTCTTGCCCGTTTTTTTCGGGGTGTCGACGATCTTCAGACACTCCTCGAGCGTCAGCTCCTCGGGCTTGGCCCCCTTCGGAATACGGTAATTCTTCCCCTTGTACGCGATGTAGGGGCCGTAACGGCCGTTCTTGACCACCATGTCGGCATCCTCGTCGAAGGTCTTGATCGGCGTATTCGCCGCCGCCTTCTGCGCCTGGCTGTTCCGAATCAGCTCCACGCCCCGTTCGAGCGTCAACGTATGGGGATCGTCCTCCTTCTCGAGCGAAGCAAACGTCGATTTTCCCCACCGCACATAAGCTCCGTAACGGCTGAGGCCCACGACGACCGGCTCCCCTTCGTACTCGCCCAAAGTCCGGGGCAGGGCAAAGAGTTCAAGCGCCTCGTCCAGCGTGATCGACTCGATGAGCTGCCCCTTGCGCATCGATGCATAACGCGGTTTCTCATCCGGTCCCCCTTCGATCTCGACCATCGGACCGTAACGGCCGATGCGCGCCCGCACCGTGTGTCCCGTTGCGGGATCCACACCCAGCACCCGCGCCTGCGCGTTCTTGTCGGTCTGCGTTTCGATCGCCTTGTCAACCATCTTGTGGAACGGCCCGTAGAAGTTCTCGATCATCTTGTTCCAGGTAATGCTGCCATCGGCCACGCGGTCGAACTCCTTCTCGACGTTGGCCGTAAAGTTGTAGTCCATGATGGGGGCGAACTGCTGCTCAAGGTAGTCGTTCACCACCATTCCGATATCGGTCGGCTGCAGGCGGTTCTTCTCCTTGCCGTAACTCTCGCTGAAGGTTTTCGCGGTCACCTTGCCGCCCGAAAGGATCAACTGCTCGCAGGTGCGTTTCTGCCCCTCCTTGCTCTGCTTGACCACATACCCGCGGTTGATGATCGTCGTAATCGTCGGAGCATAGGTTGACGGCCGGCCGATACCCAGCTCTTCGAGCCGTTTGACCAGCGATGCCTCGTTGTAACGGGCCGGAGGCGTCGTAAAGCGTTGTGTTGCGACGATCGTGTCGTAGAGCAGTTCGTTTCCGACGGAGAGCTTGGGCAACAGTCCATCGTTCTCCTCGGTCGTCTCGTCGTCCGTCGATTCCGAATAGAGGCGCAGAAAACCGTCGAAACGCACCACCTCGCCCGTAGCCACGAACTGTTCGTCGTGCCGCTTCAGTCCGATGGCGATCGTCGTGCGGTCCAGCTCCGCAGGGACCATCTGCGACGCTACCGTACGCTTCCAGATCAGTTCATAGAGACGCTTCTCCGTTGCCGTGCCCTCGATCGTCTGACGATCGATATAGGAGGGACGGATGGCTTCGTGAGCCTCCTGCGCCCCTTTTGTCTTTGTCTTGTAGTTGTGAATGAAGGCGTACTTCTCGCCGTAAAGCTTCGTGATCTCCTCCCGGCACTGCGACAGAGCCAATGTCGAAAGGTTGACCGAGTCGGTACGCATGTAGGTGATCAAACCCTGCTCATAGAGGCGCTGGGCGACGGACATCGTCTGGGCGACGGACATTCCCAGTTTGCGACCCGCCTCCTGCTGGAGCGTCGAGGTGGTAAACGGGGCCGCCGGATAGCGCTGTACGGGTTTCTCCTCGACCTTTACGACGGAGAAGGTCTCGTCGGCACACTCCTTGAGGAAGGTCTCGGCCGCCTCGCGCGACCCGAAGCGGGTCGATGCTTCGGCGCGGAACAGCGTATGCTCCTTGTCGGCCTCCGAGAGATAAAACTGCCCCACAACCCGGTAATAGGGGGTCGATTTGAAGGCGATGATCTCGCGCTCGCGCTCCACAAGCAGCCGCACGGCGACACTCTGCACGCGGCCCGCCGACAACGACGGACGCACCTTCTTCCACAGCACGGGCGACAACTCGAAACCGACAAGCCGGTCCAGCACACGCCGCGCCTGCTGGGCATTGACCAGATTCATGTTTACCGTGCGGGGATGCTCGACAGCCTCCAGAATGGCCCGTTTGGTAATTTCGTGGAAGACGATCCGTCTGGTCTGTTCGACCGGAAGGCCCAACACTTCGGTCAGGTGCCATGCGATAGCCTCCCCTTCGCGGTCTTCATCGGATGCGAGCCATACGGTACGGCCCTTGGCCGCGCGCAGCAGCTCCTCCACCACTTTGCGTTTATCCTTTGGAATCTCATAAACCGGTGCGAAACCGTTGCTCATATCGATTCCCAGATCCTTTTTCGACAGGTCGCGGATATGGCCGAAACTCGACTTGACCATGAACTCCTTTCCGAGAAACTTCTCGATGGTCTTTGCCTTGGCCGGCGACTCGACGATCACTAAATTTTCCTGCATCGTAAACTCCATATATGCGAAAACCTAAGCTCTTCGACTTAGGTTTGCGCAGTTGTCCATATCGTTCTGTTATTTAATCAACGTATAGGTCAGTTCCAAATGGATCGGAGCGTTGTCTCCCGCCTCAATACCGCCCTGAAGGGCCACATGGTTGAAGGTAAAGAGATCCGTTGCGCCCGGAGCCACATAGACCGTCATCAGTTTCTTCTGTTCTTCGGTATATTGCCTCTTTCCGTCGGGGCCGACCGGTGCCTGCTGATAGGCTTTCCAGAGCCGCTGCACATGTCCCGAGATGTTGAGTACGTAGCACCCCAGGCTGCGGTTCAGATAGCCGCCGTACGGAAGCGTCACCTCATACTCCTGCTCATAACCGTATGCATAGTCGGCAACGGGTGTCAGGGTCCGGTAATCGGTATAGAGACCCAGACGGCTCACCGACGCATCGAAGCGTTCGATTACCTTCTGGCTGAAGGACTGTTCCCACCCTTCGTTGGTCACCCCGTCGACATAGAGCGAGAGCAGCGCCTGATTGATCGCTACCGACGAATAATCCGTACCCTCCTGCAGCGTTCCCAACTGCTCCATAAACTCGTCGTTGAAGGTCAGCTCGATCAATGCGCCGCCCATACCCTCGACATAGGCCAGTTCGACCGGCTGCCGGTCATCAACCTGACCGTCGGGTTTTTCGGTGATGGCGTCATAATCGATAAAGGCCGTATTGGTCCGTTCAACGGTGTTGATCGAGACATTTCCATACTCCGTGGCATAATCGTCGTAGAAGTAGAAGAGCGTCTGCACCGTATCACGGATGAGGGTTGCATCGATCGAATCGCGGTTCCGGCCGTAGAGCATCAACCCCGACTCGTTGAGCGTCGTGGCAAAGGTGGCGCCGGTATTGCCGGAGAAATCGAGCGGCAGGATGGCCAGTCCGCAGAAGTAGTTCACCCACAGCGAATCCTTGACATAGACCATCGAATCGTTCTTGTACTTTCCCTCCTGCATCATCAGCTCCTTGACGAAATCCAGTCCGTCGGGCGTCGGCTCCATCGTAATGGCCTCCGTCGCGGGACCTGTCGTGGCACCGTCGGGGAACGTAAAGGTGAACAGCGGCTTGCTGCGGTCAATCACGTTCTGCTCCTCGAGATCGAAACTCGAGAAGAAGGTCGTATCGACGACGCCGTTTCCGTCGCCGTCATGTCCGTTCAGATAATCGTTGTTGAGGACCCTGTAAACGCCGAAACGCTGCGGTTCGAGGGTATCCCCCGCATAGGAGGAGATGCTCAACAGCAGCTGCATCGAGTCGAAGATCGGCCGATAACCGTACCAGTGCACCCGGTCCGAAGTCGAAACCCACAGATACTGGGTCAGGAATCCGGCCTTGCGGATGCCGAAGGTATCGCTTTTGGTGGTGCCGAAATAGCCATAGGAGAGATTCGAGGACTTGATCGAATCGCTTTTGAACATCCGGGCGTCAAACCCTTTTCGGAAACTGTGCTGCATGATCTTCATCTGCTGGTTTCCGGGGACCAGTTCGTATCCCAGCGTATCATCCACCTCCGTGCAGCCCGCAAAGGTCATCAAGCCGGCGATGCCCGTTACAAGGAGCGCATTGAGCCAGCTGCGAAGGCCGTTATAGTTTCTCATAGAATTCATTGTAATTATCGAACCCTTCCGTCGTCAGTTCCTGACAGTCGAGCACGGGTTTGCCGCTGCGACGGGCATAATCGGCCACTTCGTCATCAATCTTTTGCGAAGCGAAGACGATACCGTCGGCATAGTCCATAACGAAACGCATGAGATTTTGGTATGACGGAGCGTCGAGAATTTTCAGATTTTCATCCTTTACCCCTTCATGTTCGATTTTCGAGCGGAATCCGGCATCCAGTTGTCCGGGGAAGGCGTCGTCATAGAGCGACAGAACGATCTTCACATCCCGGAAGACGGGATCGTCGACAAACATGTGCTTGAGGTAAATGGGCACGATGGCGGAGAACCATCCGTGACAGTGGACCACGGTTGGCGTCCACCGGAGCTTCTTGACGGTTTCGAGGACGCCGCGGGCAAAAAAGATCGCCCGCTCGTCGTTGTCGGCAAACCAGCCGTTTTCATCGGCGAGCACGGCCTTTCGGGCGAAATAGTCGTCGTTGTCGATGAAGTAGATCTGTACGCGGGCCGCGGGAATCGACGCCACCTTGATAATGAGCTGATGGTCATTGTCATCGATGATGAGGTTCATTCCCGAGAGGCGGATTACCTCGTGGAGCTGATTGCGGCGTTCATTGATACAGCCGTACCGCGGCATGAAGGTCCGGATCTCGTTGCCTCTTTCCTGCATTGCCTGCACCAGAGAACGGCATGAAACAGCCTCCTCCGATTCAGGAAGGTAAGGAAAAATTTCCTGACATACGTATAATATCTTACCAGCCATTGCCAATAGATGAATTTTCGCTTCCTTCAAGAGAAGAGGCTTCGCCGTTGTTTCGGAACCGGCAGGTGCACCACGCACCGCTGCCCGTTTCGGAATGTTCGAGCCGGGCCGTTGTCTCCGACCCGCACCTCTTCATCTGCAACCCATTCTCTCTCTTCCGGCGCCATGCCTTCCATCCGGTCCGGCCTGCCGCCCGCGTCGTCCACGCCGTTTCGCCTTTCGTGGCCCCTCTTTCCGGACCCCGGAGCTACCCGGCCCAACAACCTTTCGCTCAAGCCCTTCCTGTCGGGACTTCTTCCTGTCGCACGGTTCCAACCGCACAACGGTCTCAATTACTCGTTCAATCGCATCGCCAGTGGAACGTGATGTCGGGCCATTCGATTAACAGTTCCGCCTCAATCGTCCTTTCCGACCAGCCGAGCCGTTTCAACGGCCATGTCGTTCTCCTTTCCGACCAAGCAACCTCAACCGCACAAGCTTCGATTATTCGTTCAATCGCACCGTCTGCGGAACGTGATGACGGACCGTTTGATTAACAGTCTGCCTCAATCGTCCTTTCCGACCGAGCCTGCCACCTTGACACGCCCCTCCCGGCCAAAAACCTCAACCGCACAAGCCTCGATTATTTGTTCACTCGCGCCGCTCACTCGCCTCCTCTTCGACCGACCCTCTTGCCCCGCTTCAATCGCTCCGCGATCAAATCGACAGCAACCGGTTCCGGCCCACACCGCAGGAGGCAGGAGATGGTTTATTTCACAAAGATACGAAAAATTTTCCGAAAAACAGCCCGAAGAGCCAAAACTGTCCCGCAGCACCCTACAGAATCAACATGGCATCGCCATACGTTCCGAAGCGATACCCCTCTTCCCGCGCCACCTTGTAGGCGTTCATCACACAGTCGTAACCGCCAAAGGCCGCCACCATCATCAACTGCGTGGAGTATGGCAGCTGGAAATTGGATACCATCGCATCGGCCACGGTAAATTCATAGGGAGAGAAGATGAACTTGTTCGTCCAACCTTCGCCGGCATTGATCCTGCCATTTGTCGAAACGACCGTTTCGAGTGTCCGCATCACGGTCGTTCCGATCGACACCACCTTGTGTCCGGCATCCTTCGTACCGTTCACCGCCGCAGCCGTCTCCTCGGGGACGATAAACTGCTCGGAATCCATCTTGTGCTTGGACAGATCCTCCACATCCACCGTCCGAAAATTCCCCAGCCCGGCATGAAGCGTCAGAAACGCACGTTCGATACCGCAAATCTCCATGCGCTTCATCAGATGTTTCGAGAAGTGCATGCCGGCCGTCGGAGCCACCACAGCCCCCTCTTTCGAGGCAAAAATGGTCTGATAGCGCTCGGCATCCTCCGGTTCGACCTTTTCGCGCACCCAACGGGGCAGAGGCGTTTCTCCCAGCTTGAAGAGCGCGGCCTTGAATTCATCGTAATCGCCGTCGAAGAGGAAACGCAGCGTGCGGCCGCGCGATGTCGTATTGTCGATCACCTCGGCCACCATCAGATCGTCATCCCCGAAGTAGAGCTTGTTTCCGATACGGATCTTCCGCGCCGGATCGACCAGCACGTCCCACAGCCGCAGGTCGCGGTTCAGCTCCCGAAGCAGAAAGATTTCAATTTCGGCCCCCGTCTTCTCCTTGTTGCCGTACAGACGGGCGGGAAAGACCTTCGTATCGTTGAACACGAAGAGATCGCCCTCGTCGAAATAGTCGATAATATCCTTGAAGATGCGGTGTTCGATCGTTCCCGTGGCACGGTTGACCACCATCAGACGGGCATCGTCGCGATTTTCCGTCGGATACTTAGCCAGCATTTCAGGCTTGAATTCGTAGCCGTATTGAGATAATTTCATTGTCGAAACAGTTGAATTCCATTCATTTGCCTCTCCCTTCAGACATAGCGGCATTCCACAAGTCGGGATCCGGGGCCGAGGCCGTTCTTTATCGTTGAGCGTACAAAGCAATCAAGGTAAATACGATAAAAAAACTATTTTGTTTCAACTTCATGCAATTTTTTTAAAAATTCATTTAGCTCCCAGCATGCATCCACCGTAAAATCGCCGCTCCGCGTGCGGCGCAACGACGTCAGATAGGCCCCGCTCTGCAGGGCCTCGCCGATCTCGCGGGCCAGCGAACGGATATAGGTTCCCTTCGAACAGCGCACCCGGATCTTCAGATCGGGCAGCCGACACTCCAGCAGATCAATGCCGTAGATCGTAACGAGCGACTGCCGCAGCGTGACCTCCTCTCCGGCGCGGGCAAATTCGTAAGCCCGTGTTCCCTCGATCTTCTTCGCCGAATAGATCGGCGGCATCTGCAACCGCTCGCCTTCGAGTGAAGCGAGCGCCGCCCGGACCATCTCCGGCGTGATATGGTCGGTCGGGAATGTCCGGTCAATCGTATGTTCACGGTCGAAGCTGGGCGTTGTCGCACCCAGCCGCACCTCGGCGACATACTCTTTCCGCTCCGCCTGCAACTCCTCGACCCGCTTGGTCGCACGTCCGATGCAGACCAGCAACACGCCCGTCGCCAACGGATCGAGCGTACCGGCATGCCCCACCTTTATTTTCCGATAGCCTGCCTTGCGAAGATCAAACTTGATCTTGCGCACCACGTCGGTCGAACTCCACCGATAGGGCTTGTCGATCACGGCGACATACCCTTCGTTGAAGTCGATGCCGTTCAGGTCGTCCTGTATCATTCTGCTGTATTTTACTTGATTTTGAAATTCCGGAGAATCCGTTTGCGAAGAGCCGTTTTCCGACGCTCCCTCACCCTTCTCCGTTGCGGTCCGGCCCCGGATCCTTGCCACGCGGAGCCACGTCGTTCCGCGCCTGCCGGAGACCAGCCCGCTACCATACGTAGGCAGCGATCGAGACAATCCCGGCCACGGCGCAATAGACCGCAAACCAGACAAGTTTCCCCCGTTTCACGATCTCTATCATGAACCTGCAGGCGAGACAGCCCACCACAAACGACGCAAGAAATCCCGCAATCAACGGTTCCGAGCCGATCGACTGCGAGCCGAAATTCCCCTTGAGCAATTCCAGAAAGGTCTCGCCAAGGATGGGAATCAGCACCATCAGGAAGGAGAACTGCGCGACCGTCTCCTTTCGGTTTCCCAGAAGCAGACCGGTTGCGATCGTCGTGCCCGACCGCGACAGTCCCGGCATGGCGGCGAAAGCCTGCGCCACACCGATCAGAAAGGCATCGCGATAGGAGAGCCGGGTCTTTTGCCGGGGTTTGGCATAATAGGCGAATGCGAGCAGCGCGGCCGTAACGAGCAGCATGCACCCCACCACACAGAGGATGGCGGGTGATTCGAGCAGGGCGTCGAGCTGATCCTTGAGTGTAAAGCCGACGATTCCGATGGGGATCATCGAAATGACGATCTTGAGGACATAGGCCTGTTCCTCGTTGAAATGGCGCGAGAAGAGTCCGCGCAGCAACCGCGCCACTTCGCTCCACAGCACGACAATCGTACTCAGAACGGTCGCTGCATGCAGCGTGACGTCAAACAACAGGTTCTCCTCGATCGAGACCCCCAGCAACGACTTGGCAATCTGCAGATGGCCGCTGCTTGACACGGGAAGGAACTCCGCAATTCCCTGTACGATACCCAAGATAATCGCTTGCAACGTATCCATGCCGCACTACCACCGTTTGAGAATTGCATAGATCTCGAAGACGAAGCCTCCGATAACCAATATGGGGGCCAGCGTGATGCGTCGCCATGAAAACATGGCGTAATTGAATTCGTCGGGCGAGTCGCTGCCGCCGCCCGCCATCAGAATCAACCCCAGAAGGATGACCGCAGCGCCGACAAGCAGCAACACGTAATTCTTGACCGTGAGCGGCATTTTGGCATCGTTGGCATCTCCCAACTCCTTGAATTTTTTCATCTGTCGTTTATTTTTTCGCATTTATCATCTTGTCATATCGACTTATATCGACCCGGACCGCAGTCTTCGGACTTGTGAAGGGAGTTGTTAAGAGAGGGGCTTCTCCGTCTCTACTTCCGAATCGCGCCACCTGGATCCGCACCACACCATCCGCATCTGTACCTCCCCGTCAGCGCCCACACTCGCACCGCTCCATCAGCATCCGCACTCGCACCGCTCCATCAGCGCCCGTTCGCTTCGCATTCGCGCATTGCCATCGCCAACCGGTCTTCATCCGCTGCCGACGGCCCGGCAAACACCGATTCTCCCGAACGGCGCTGCGTAATCCTGCTCCTAATACCTGAACGCCCTCTATTTTATAACAGAACACTCAACACCCGTTCCCTCCCCTATTAAATTAATAGAGGTGTATCTTTTCGGTCTTCATGTTGACGAACCGGTTTACGGCCGAAGCCGTAAAGAGCACCGAAAGGAGCACGCCGCCCAGCATCATGCTTCCGACGACAATCGCCGCCTTGGCCAGCACCGCCATCGAAGTCAGTTCCGGCATCGCTTCGTTCAGGCCGTAGAGGGCGATTCCGAAGAGTACCGAGGCCCCCGCACCGGCCGCAACGCCCTGCCATACGCTGCTCACAAGGAACGGCCGCATGATAAATCCCTTCGTCGCCCCGACCAGTTTCATCGTATTGATCAGGTAGCGCTTCGAGTAGATCGACAACCGGATCGTATTGTTCAACAAGATCAGTGAAATCACCAGCAGAGCCGCCGCAAAGACCGCCAGCACCAGCTGAATGCTGTTGACCGTAGCATGCATGCGGCGGATCATCGGCACCGGACAGGAGACCCGCTCCACGCCGCGCATGGACCCGACCTTGGCCATAAAGGCGTCAAGACGCAGCGAATCGGCCGACTCGGCCGAAAGATGTACCTCGAAACTGTCGTTGAGCGGATTTTCACCGAGCACCTCCTCGATCTCCTGCTCGAACATGTGCCGGAACTCCGCATCGTTCAGTTTTGCCTCTTTCGAAGAGAACTCGATTTCACGTACCAGCTCATCGTTGCTCAACCGGCGTTCGATCTCGCTGCGCCGCACCGAATCGGCCTCGTTCGAGAGTTCGACCGTGACGGTCACGCTCTCCTGCAAGGTGCGCGCCACACGCATCGCCGCCGTCATCAGATAACCCACCGATCCCAGCAGAAACAATACGAGCGCCATACTGACCGTCGAAACGATGTAGGAGTTTCGCACGCGCCGTTTGAGTCGTTTGTCTTCCTTCATTGTCCTCTTCGTTTATGCCACTCCACCGCCGCGAGGACGACGATACCCAACAGGATCACCGCCGAACAGAGTCCCGTCACCCCTTCGACCAGCGACCAGTGCGGTGCACGGAAACGCCACTCGATCGTATGCCTTCCTGCCGGCACCTCGATGGCCCGCAGCAGATAATCCGCCCGGAAATAGGGGGTCTCGACACCATCGACATAGGCCTTCCACCCCTTGTCGTAGAAGATCTCGGAGAAGACGGCCGTTGTCGGAGCCGGTGCATCGACCTTGTATTCGAGCCGGTTCGAACGATACTCCGTCAGTCGGATCGAGCCTCCGGTCGTATCGACGACGGGCAACGCATCGTCCTGCGCACCCGTCATATGCCGGTAATCGGAGGGATTGACCACCGCCGTATGCCGCAGATCGGTCGACCCCAGCGTCTCCAGCTCCTCCTGCGGCGTCGAGACAATCCGCAGGTCACCGACCAGCCAGGCCGCACCCTGCGCCGTCGGACGCAAGCGGGCTTCGGGAGCGCCTCCGGCCCCAGGTACGATCAGATAACGGGTATTGAGCAGATCGAGTATGCGTTCGTCGTTGTTGGCCAGATAGCGGTCGATCAGATCCTGATAACGGGCCATCTTGGCACCGTGATAACCGCCCACCGAACGATGGTAATAGCTTGTCGTTGCGTCGTTGTAGGGGCTGACCGTCAGGTTGAGCACGCGGAACCCGAGCGTCGTATCGCGCAGAATGGCACGGTCGGCCTCGCTCGGCGTCCACTGGCGGCGGCGCGGCGAGACGAAACTCTCGGAGGAGAGGTAACGGGCATCAACAGGCCACAAATCGCACAACACCAACACCCCCAACAGGGCGACGGCGGCACCGCGTCGTGCAACAGGCACCGACCCCGAAGCGGTCCTGTCCGCAACGCTCTTGTCCCGCAGCGTCAGCAACCATGCGGCACCCGACGCAAAGAGGATGAAGAGCAGCGACCGCCAGGCATCGGCGCTCATCATCTGCGCCCGTTCCACGGCCATCGCATTGCCGACCTCCTCCCCGAGCGTAACATCCAGCCCCTGCTGGAGCAGGTCGTCGGCACCGCTGGCCTGCAGCAGCTGCGTAAACTGCGCCGTCATTCCTTCGACGGCGGCTTCGCGACCGAAGTCAAAGAGATGACCGCCCGCAACGGCAAAGAGCAGACAAATGCCGCCCGTAACACCGGCCGCCCAGGCGATGGCCCGACGTGCCCGCACGAACGGAACACTTCCGCTCCAAAGCCGCTGGAGCGCCCATGCAGCAAGGAGCGGTGCCGTCCATTGCACCACGACAAGCGTCATCGAAACCGTACGGAACTTATTGTAACCGGGCAGAAAATCGAATGCCAATCGGGTCAATCCCATGAAATGATACCCCCAGGCCAGCAGCAACATCACGACACTCACGGCCACGACCCACCAGCGATCCCTTGCGCCGACGAGCAGGAGTCCGAGCAAAGCGAGGAAGAGCACGCATGCCCCCAGATAGGTCGGACCGGCCGTAAAAGGTTGATCGCCCCAGTAGGCGGGCAGCTGCTGCGCCGCTCCGGCCATCCCGTAGGGGGCGAGTGCCGCCGCAACGGGTCCGTCCGACGAGAAGCTCTGCGTCGAGTCGCTGCCCATGAAGTCGGGGATCAGCAGATTCCAGCTCTCGGCCGGGCCGTAGCTCCAGGCCGTCGCATAATCCAGATTCAGACCTCCCTGTGCATCGGCCGTCTGTTCCGAGCCGCCGCGCATCGTGTCTTTGGTGTGTTGAGCCGTGTACCACAACGGGGCGAAATTCGATCCGAGAGCCACGATCCCGGCGGCAAGGAGCACGGCCGTGCGCCGCGCAAAGGGTTTGAGCCGTTTCTCCCGCAGGGCGGCAATCCCTTCGCTGATCCAGAAAAAGGCCGCGGCAAGGAGGAAGTAATAGGTGATCTGCGGATGGTTGGCGCCGATTTCAAGCGAGGCGAAGAGCGCCGTCAAGGCAGCGCCCCACCACGGATGATCCGTGCGGAGGGCCATCCAGATTCCGCCCATCATCAGCGGCGCATAGACCAGAGCCCACATCTTGGTGATGTGTCCGGCGCCGATGATCAGGATGAAATAGGTGGAGAGTCCGTAGGCCAGCGCAGAGACGATCCCCACCCAGGGGTTGACGCCCATCATCAGCAGCATGACCCACATGGCGCACATGGCGAAGAAGAGGAATGCGGCCGGCGTATCGATGATGCGCACCACCTGTCCGACGGTATCCTTCACCAGCTGGGCCGGATAACGCACATTGACCAGATAGGCGGGCATGCCGCCGAACATCGAACCGAGCCACTGCGGATCCTCGCCGTACTGCTCGCGCGACTGATACACCTCGCGGCTTGCGCCTTCGTACTGCTGCACGTCGTGCTGCGGCAGCACGTCGCCGCCGAACTGGGGTGCGAAATAGAGTGCCGCCACCGTAAAGAAGAGCAGCAGGGCGACGAAAGCCGGAAGGGATCTCCGGAAAAGGGATGCGATCGTGGTCATAAAGGGATATTCAACGGTCAAAGGTACGAAGATTTCGCGTAAAAACGGCAAAACCCGCTCCAATAAAAACGAATTGCCGGACGGGAACCGCCGCGGCCGACGACCGGAAGTCCGACGAAGCGATCCAGGCCTCCGGAAACGGTCGGGACAAAACGCGCCGCAACGGGCAGTCTCAAGAACGGCACGGGCGGCTCGGACAGCTCGGACAGCTCGGGCGGATAATCCAACGTTCGCGCGCTATTTTTTCATCCGGCCGGCAACCGAACCGAATTTTTTCGTATATTTGCCGTCGATGGTGCAAGAGGGGTGCCTTGGGTGACAACCGGGGCTGAGATCATACCCTGTGAACTTGATGCGGTCAATACCGCCGAAAGGACTTGTTCAAGGTTTGTCATTTTCTCGGACGTCGTCTCTTGCGACCTGCTAAACCGGGAATCATCATGGAAGTATTCATCAATCGCCGCCCCGTCGAAATCGAAGAATCGACGACGCTGGCCGAACTGTTGGCCCGCGAAGGCCTGTCGCGCGAAGGCATCGCCGTCGCCGTAAACAACCGGGTCGTACCGCGCAGCGAATGGCCGGCAGCATCGCTGCAGGAAGGAGCCAAAATCACCGTCATACGCGCCGTTTGCGGAGGATGATGCGGATTCTGGTCATAACCGACGAGGCGTTCCGTCCTTCGGAGGCCGAGGAGATCGGGCTGCTGCTCGAGGAGGGGGTGGAGCGCGTTCACCTGCGCAAGCCGCACGCCGGGGAAGCGTCCCTGCGGCGACTGATCGAGTCGCTGCCGCAACGTCTCTACCCGCGCCTCACGCTGCACGACCACCTGTCGTTAGCGGTCGAATACGGCCTCGGCGGCATCCACCTCAACTCACGCAACCGGAGTGTTCCCGACGGATTCCGGGGATTGGTCAGCTGCTCCTGCCATACGCTTGAAGAGCTTGCACAGCATCCCGAAGCGGATTATCTCTTTCTGAGTCCGATCTTCGACAGCATCTCCAAAAGCGGCTACCAGGCAGCCTTCACCCCGCAACAGCTTCGCGCTGCCGCAGCGGAGGGGCTTCTGACCCGACGTGTCGTGGCACTGGGGGGCATCCGCCCCGAACATCTGCCCGAACTGCATGCCTGCGGCTTCGGCGGCGCCGCCCTGTCAGGCTTCATCTGGCGGGACGCCACACCGGCGGCCCTGCACGGGCGCATGAAAAAGATACACGCGTTCAATACCCTGTAGAAGCCATGTTGCAGTTCATCACGCACCATACGGATCGTTACGACGAGATCACCGGCACGCGCGCCGTCCTTGAAGGGGGCTGCCGCTGGATCCAGCTGCGCATGAAGGATGCCTCGACCGAAGCGTTCCTCCATGCGGGACGCGAAGTCGGACGACTCTGCCGACAGTACGGCGCAACCTTCATCCTCGACGACCGGGTGGAACTCGTCGCGGAACTGGGCGCCGACGGGGTCCATGTGGGCAAAAACGACCTTCCCGTAGCCGAGGCGCGGCGGCTGTTGGGGCCGTCGGTGCGGATCGGCGCGACGGCCAACACCTTCGCCGACATCGAACGCGCCGCAGCAGAGGGTGCCGACTACATCGGACTGGGACCGTTCCGCTTCACCCGCACCAAGAGCAACCTGAGCCCGCTGCTGGGGATCGGGGGATACCGCACGATCATGGCCCAGTGCCGCGCTGCGGGAATTGCGCTCCCCGTCGTCGCCATCGGCGGCATCACGGCCGCCGACACGGCGGAGATTCTCGCCACCGGCGTGAGCGGCATCGCCCTTTCAGGGGCGCTGCTCAACGCCGAAGATCCAACCGAAGAGACACGCAAAATCATTGAGATCATAACACACAGCAAATCATGAACGAATTGATTATCGGCGGACGGACGTTCCATTCCCGCCTGTTCGTCGGCACCGGAAAATTCAGCTCCAACGAACTGATGTCCCGGGCCATCAAGGCCTCCGGGACGGAGATGGTCACCATAGCGATGAAACGCATCGACATGGAGAACCCGCAGGACGACATGCTTGTGCACATACGCCGGCCGGAGATACAGCTGCTGCCCAATACGTCGGGCGTCCGCGATGCCGACGAGGCGGTTCTCGCGGCACAGCTTGCCCGCGAGGCCTTCGGCACGAACTTCATCAAGCTGGAGATCCATCCCGACCCGAAGTACCTGCTTCCGGATCCCGTCGAGACGCTCCACGCCACCGAACGGCTCGTGAAGATGGGGTTTGTCGTACTGCCCTACATCCAGGCCGATCCGGTTCTCTGCAAACGCCTTGAAGAGGCGGGTGCGGCAACGGTCATGCCGCTTGCGGCGCCCATCGGCACCAACAAGGGGCTCGTTACGCGCGAACTGCTGGGCATCATCATCGAACAGAGCAACGTCCCGGTCGTGGTCGATGCCGGACTGGGTGCTCCCTCGCATGCGGCCGAAGCGATGGAGATGGGTGCCGATGCCGTGCTGGTCAATACGGCGATCGCCGTTGCGGGCGACCCCGTGCGGATGGCCGCCGCCTTCGCGCAGGCCGTCGTTGCGGGGCGCGAAGCCTATGAAGCGGGACTGGGCGCTCAGGCGCAATGTGCCGAAGCAAGCAGCCCCCTCACGTCATTCCTCGATTAAAACCTGCGGACAATGTTTTCGGAAGAGCTGGAGAAATACGATTGGGAGGAGACCTCCCGGAAGATCCGCGAAAAACGGCCTGCCGACGTGGAGCGCGCGCTCGGCAGGGAGCGGTTGACGCTCGACGACTTCATGGCGCTCGTATCGCCCGCCGCGGCCGCCTATCTGGAGCCGATGGCGCGGCTGAGCCGCCGATATACGCAGGAACGCTTCGGGAAGACCATCTCGATGTACATCCCGATGTACATCACCAACTCCTGCACCAACTCCTGCGTCTATTGCGGGTTCAACCGGCACAACGCCATTCCGCGCGTCATCCTCACGCCCGAACAGATCGAGGCGGAGTGTCGGGCGATCCGGCAGTTGGGGCCGTTCGAGAACCTGCTGCTCGTTACGGGCGAGAATCCGCGCGACGCCGGCGTGGACTACATCGAACAGGCGCTGCACATCTGCCGGCCCTACTTCAACAACCTCACCATCGAGGTGATGCCGCTGGCCAGCGAGGAGTATGCACGGCTGACCCGTTCGGGTCTCAACGGCGTGGTCTGCTTTCAGGAGACCTACAACCGCGCCAACTACAAACGCTACCATCCGGCCGGCATGAAGTCGCGCTTCGAGTGGCGGGTCAACGGCTTCGACCGCATGGGACAGGCCGGAGTCCACAAGATCGGCATGGGCGTCCTCATCGGACTCGAGGAGTGGCGCACGGACGTGACGATGATGGCGCTGCACCTGCAATACCTGCGCAAGCACTACTGGAAGACCCGTTACAGCGTCAACTTCCCCCGCATGCGACCCTCGGAGGGACATTTCCAGCCCAACGTGGTGATGAGCGACCGGGAGCTGGCACAGCTGACCTTTGCCTTCCGGATCTTTGATCACGACGTCGATATCTCCTTCTCGACGCGCGAGAATCCACGATTCCGCAACCACATCGCCACGCTCGGCGCCACCTCGATGAGCGCCGGTTCGAAGACCGATCCGGGCGGGTACGTCACCTATCCGCAATCGCTCGAACAGTTCACCGTGAGCGACGAGCGCACGCCGGCCGAGGTCGAGGCCGACATCCGCCGCGAAGGCTACGAGGTGGTCTGGAAGGACTGGGACAAGATCTTCGACTGACGATGCCGAACGACACCACGATACGTTACGCACGGCAGATGATGCTGCCGGAGATCGGCACCGAGGGACAACGGCGTCTGGCCGAAGCGTCGGTGCTGATCGTCGGCGCGGGCGGTCTCGGATCGGCCGCCGCGCTCTACCTGACGGGAGCCGGCATAGGCCGCATCGGGCTGGCCGACGCCGACTGCGTCGCGGAGAGCAACCTCCAGCGGCAGATCCTTTATACCGAGCGGCAGATCGGAACCCCCAAGACGGAAGCGGCCCGCGAACGTCTTGCGGCGCTGTCGTCGCAGACCCGTTTCGACTGCCATCCACAGGGCATCACGCCGCAAAATGCCGAGCGGATCGTTGCGCAATACGATCTGGTGATCGACTGCTGCGACAACTTCCCGACCCGTTACCTGCTGGACGACGTCTGCGCGGCCTGCGGCAAGCCCTGGGTATATGGCTCGATCGGGGCCTTTCACGGACAGGTGAGCCTCTTCAACTACCGCAGCGGCCGCCGCTACCGCGATCTCTACCCCGATCGTGAAACGCTTTGCAGCATGCCCCGGACAACCGCAGGCGTGCTGGGAACCGTTCCGGGGGTGATCGGGACGATCGAAGCGTCGGAGGCACTCAAGGTGCTGGCGGGCTTCGGCGAACCGCTCGACGGACGGCTCTTCACGATCGACCTGCTGACGCTGCAAAGCGAAATCCTGGAGATTTGACAACACATTTACCACAACCGATAACCGAATCAAAAACATGGGAAAAGGATTCGACGAATACGCATCGGCCTACGATGCATGGTTTCTGAACAACCGCAACGTCCTCTACTCGGAGGTCAACCTCGTTGCCGCAACGCTCAAGGATGCCGGACGGACGCTCTCGGTCGGCTGCGGCAGCGGGCTCTTCGAACGGATACTGCGCGAGGAGCGCGGCATCGTCGTGAGCGACGGCATCGAACCCTCGACGGGCATGGCCGCGATCGCCCGCAAACGCGGTCTGCGGGTGACGATCGCAACGGCCGAAGAGGCCGATTTCGGCCATAACGACTACGACACGCTGCTCTTCAACGGCACGCCGAGCTACATCGATGATCTGGCCTCGGTGGTGCGCAAGGCCTACGACGCACTGCCGGAGGGCGGCCGGATCATCCTGATCGATGTGCCGAAGGAGAGCACCTACGGCATCATGTACAACCTTGCCAAGGCGCTCGGCACGTGGGATCATCCGTTGCTGGCAGGAGTCTATCCGCCCGATCCCTATCCGATCGAGTTCGTGAACGTCGCCAACTGGCGCACGACGGCCGAAAAGACCGCGCTGCTCGAAGCAGCGGGATTCACCGGTCTGGAGTACGCCCAGACGCTGACGCGCCATCCGCTCTACTCGAACGAGGAGGAAGAGCAGCCCGTCGCAGGATACGATCGGGGCGATTACGTTGCCGTCACGGCCTACAAACGCACCAACGGAGACAAGGCATGACACCCATGAAAAAATGGAGCGACGCGGCATGGGAGGCCGCAGAACCCGTCTTCCAAAAGATCCTTGCCCATCCGTTTATCGAAGAGTTGTCCACAGGGAGGCTCTCAGAAGAGCGGTTCCGCTACTACCTGCGGCAGGACGCGCTCTACCTCGCCGGGTATGCCCGACTGCTGGCGCACATCGCTTCGCGGCTCGGCAACAAATCGCACGTGGAGGCATTCCTCGGCTTCGCAACCGACGGTATTGCCGTCGAACGGGCCCTGCACGAATCCTTTCTCGGCAGCGACATCCCCACGCCGGATCAGATCAGCCCCGCCTGCCTGCTCTACACCTCCGTCCTGCAGAGCCAGGCCCTGGCGCCGGTCGAGGTTGAAGCTGCGGCCATCCTGCCCTGCTTCTGGGTCTATCAGCGGGTCGGCGAAGCGATTCTGGCCCGACAACAGGGCGGCGATGCGAATCCCTATGCCCGCTGGATCGCCACCTACGGAGATCCGGCGTTTGCCGCTGCAACGGCGCGGGCCGTCGCCATCTGCGACGAACTGGCCGAAGGGGCCGCAGCGGAGACCCGCGCAGCCATGACCGCCATTTTCGTGCGCTGCACCCGCATGGAGTGGCTCTTCTGGGAGAGCGCATGGCAACTCGAACAATGGAAGATATGAACGACAAGCGTATGAAAAGCTACAAACGCGCCCTGACCATCGCGGGCAGCGACCCCAGCGGCGGTGCAGGTATCCAGGCCGATCTGAAGACCTTTTCGGCCTGCGGCTGCTTCGGCACATCGGCCATCGTGGCCATAGTGGACGAGAACACGGTGGGTGTTACGGGTGTTCATCCCGTACCGGTCGAATTCGTCACGGGACAGATCCGTTCGGTGCTGGACGACATCGGCACCGATGCCGTCAAGATCGGGATGCTGCACTCTTCGGAGCTCATCCGCGCCGTATGGCGGACGCTGGCACCCTACGCGATCCGGAACATCGTCCTCGATCCGGTCATGGTCGCCACGTCGGGCGATGCGCTGTTGCAGGAGGAGGCGGTCTCGACGCTGCGCGACGAACTGATCCCCCATGCACGCATCATCACGCCGAACATTCCCGAAGCGGAGCTGCTGCTCGGACGGAAGATCGACCGGCAGGAGGAGCTGCCCGATGCGGCCCGCGCCCTTTCGTGCGACGGCCGCGTATCGGTCTTTCTCAAGGCCGGGCACCTGCACGACGACGAGCTGATCGACATCTTCTACAACGCCGAAACGGACCACGTGCTGCCGCTCCGTTCGAAACGACTCGAAACGGTCAACACGCACGGCACGGGATGCACGCTGTCGTCGGCACTGGCCGCCTTTCTGGCGCACGGGCTGTCGCTCGACGAGGCGGCCGTGCAGGCGAAGGAGTACATTGCCGGTGCAATTGCCGCCGGCGCCGACTATCGCATCGGTCACGGACACGGTCCCGTCCACCACTTCTACCGTTTCTGGAAATAACCGGCGGAGATCGGATCGTTCCGACCGCCGACCGGCGAAGTCTCCGACTCCGGCGGTCTGTCAGCGTCAGTGCCGTCTGTGCCGCCGTTTCTCCAGTCCGCCTGCACCGCCGGCCTGCCGACATCGCTTACGTCGCCGTTCCGAGCAGATCAAAAAGCGAAGGCGGGATGTTGCAACATCCCGCCTTCGCGTCACTCTTGTAACCGGATCCGGCACATCTTTCCCGCGGCTTCCGAAAGGCTGTCTCTTCAATCGACCGTCCCTTTCTCCTCTGCGGCTCCAAACGACAATCGGCGCCCCTCGCGAAACGGCGGACAAACCTGCGCGGATTCGGCTGCCCGCAAGTTCCGGGCCCGAGAGAAAACGCTTTACTTTCCGCTCTTCTTCAACGCCTTTTCGATCCCTTCCTTCACCATCTTCTCCATCCGCTCATAACACTTCATGGTCGGATGGCATCCGTCGGCACTCAGCTCCTCGGAGAGGCCGCCCGTTTCATTGGTCAATGCGCTGTGATAATCCACATAGACCAGCTCATTCTTCGCGGCATAATCCCGAAGCATCGCGTTGAGCTGCCGCACAAGATCAGCCGGTTTTACCTCGGGCCGCCATACAATGCGGTCACAGGGAAGCGTGGAACAGAGCACCACCTCGATGCCGTTCGCCTTTGCCAGTTCACACATCGACACGAAATTACGGAAGATGTTCTCGATCGTGATATCACCGTTATTTTTGGCGATGTCGTTGATGCCGGCCAGAATCACGACGCATTGCGGTTTCAGCTCAATGACATCGTTCCGGAAACGACACAACATTTGGGAAGTTACCTGCCCGCCGATGCCGCGTCCCAGATAATGGTTTTCATCGAAAAAGGCAGGATGCTGCTGATACCAGATGTCCGTAATCGAATTGCCCATAAAGACGGCAACCGGCTCAAAAGCGATCTCCCTGTTTGCAGCTTCATAGCGGGAATACTGCGCCCAGTCGCTCTTCTGGGCATAAAGCGAGGTGCAGCAGACAAGTGCACACAACAGAAAAAGGATCTTTTTCATAATCATCCGTTTATTTTCACGGTTATTAAACAGTTATCAACGAGATATTCAAGGTCACGCAGCCGCCCCTTCCGTCCGGCCGCCGCAAGTCGGGCAACACAACTCCCGACCGGAAAGCCTTGTTCCACCAAGTAAAATTAACGATAAGTTTTTACATCCGCAACACATCGGACCGATTTCCCCTCTCCGCCTCATCCAACGGGGAAAGGGCTCACCCGCCGCATCGGGGCAAACCATCGAAAGGAGGTTCCGCATCACCGCCGGGCGTGAGGTGTGAAACGTCGTTACGACCGACTTGCGCAGGACGATGCAGCCCAAACCGCAACCTCTTCACTCGAACTGCACATACGAAGCGACGCCAACAACGGCATTCAGGATATCGAGACAAAAACCTCCCGGCAGACAAGAGAGACTTCTCCCCATCAATGGCAGGGAATGCCATTTGCCTCATCAAACAAGGCTTTGACAAACAAGCAGCATGCGGGGAAGGCTTTTAGGCCTCCTCCGCATGCTGCTTGTTATCCATGACCGAACGGCTGCGTTCCGTCACACCCGTACTTGTTCCGAACCGGCCGGCCGACGCGGTCACTTCAAGTCTCAACCGCATCACCGACGCAACTCCCGCCGTTCTACAGCCAGCCGTCCGAGGTGTTGGACTGGCTGCGCACCGTCACGATAAAACTCTGCGGTACGATCGAACCCTCGAATCCTTCGGCCTTGACCGTAATTTTGGCCTGCCCGACATTTTTCGGCAGGATCTTGAGGACTCCTTCACTGACCTTCACATCGACCACCCGCTCGTCATTGGCCGATGCCGTATAGTTCTTGACGGCATCGTCGGTAAAATATTCGCTCAACGGGAGACTGATCGTAGGAGTCCCCTTCTTCAGGAGCTGATTGGAGAAGTTTTTCGTCACCTCGGGCGGCACCTGCTGACCGAAGAGCGTCCGCAGATTCTCCAGCAACAGATCCGCATCGACATATCCCGAGCCCATTCTGCCCCGATAATCCGAGAGATTGAGCACCATGTTGTTCAACATCGGAATACTCTTCGTTCCCGTCAGATAGGGATCGATCGGGCGAACACTCGACTCCAATACGTTCCGGAACTCATCGGCCGACATGCGAAATCCCAACTGGGAAATATACGCCAGCCCCAGAGCCGCAACACCCGAGACGTGCGGACAGGCCATCGACGTGCCCTGCAGATAGCCGTAGCAACCGGCCGTCAGACTTGCATCCCGGCGATCCACATAGCGTGGAACATTGGGATCACAAAGGATTGTACTCAACACCCCGCCGTTCTCCGTATTGTCATCCGAATTCGAGAGGTCGCCGCCGGGGGCCGTCACATCCACCTCTTCATTATAACAGGTGTAATAGGCGGGAAGAAGATCCGAGCCCATCGAAGCGACCGATACAACCTTTTCGTAGCTGGCCGGATATTCGGGTACCGGACCGAACAGATCCCCCTCATTCCCGGCCGCAAAAACAACCAGACCGCCCTGAATCGGGGAGTTGGGGTTGTCGCTCCCTGCCATTGCAATAAAATAGTCGATGGCTGTTCTCTCGGCAGAATTTTCAAAATAGCTCTTCATGGCCGAGACCTCCGATGCCGTACCTCTCGTATAGGAGTAGCCCCAGCTGCACTGACAGATCAACGCACCGTTGTCGGCCGCATAACGGAAAGCATCCTCTGCCGCATAGGCATTGGTCTGCAGCATCGGATCGCCGAAGATCTGGCACGACATGATCTTCACGCCGTTCATGCCGTTGCGACCGCCGGCAATACCACTGACACCCAATCCGTTGTTGTTGATCGCAGCGATCGTTCCGGCCACATGGGTTCCATGATCGGCGTTGGATTCAGTATTGCCATCCGTTTCAACATAGGACCAGTCGAGAGCCGTACTTCCGTTGCGGTATCCGCAAAAGTTCTTGCCGTGCAGTTCATCGCTGTTTGCGGGATCGGGATTCACCCACATGTTGGCAGCCAGATCGGGATGCGTGTATTGAACGGCCTGATCGAGCACCGCGACGACGATATCCTCACCGCCCTGAGTCTTCTCCCAGGCATCAAAGAGATTGATATCGGCTCCGGCGGCAGAGATCCTCACCGTCTGACCGTCATTGTGGTAATGCCACTGTTCGGGCAGAAGCGGATCGTTCATCGGCATTGAAGCGCGCGTCGTCACCGAAGAAGAAGGTGCCGTCGCGACATAGGGCCGCACGGGAAAGCGGTCACAAAGCTGGGGACGATGAACATATTCGAGCAGTTCCACACGATTGTCTTCGCTCAACGAACGCACCATCTGCTGCAAGGGCAGGGTCTCGTCAAAGGTGACCACATACCACTGGTGCAGACCGAATGCACGGTGACGCTCCTCGAACCGGGGATCGTAACCGAACAGCGGTTTGATACGTTCCACGCCCTTTGCGGCAAGCAGCTCATCGACGGAGACAAACTCCGAACGTGTGGGCGAAGCGGCCAGCGCCTCGGCGAGGGAATCGGCGACCGAAGGACGAAACTTCACGATCATTTGACCCTTGACAGCTCCTTCGGCGGAGAAAATTACCTTTACGTCCGAAGATCCGCTCCCGGTTCCGAGGTCTGCAACCCCGGCATCCTTCGTACATCCGGCCATCGCGAGCAGGCTCAACAAGAACAAAAAACTTTTCTTCATAGGCATGCATTTATCGGGCTTCAAAGATAGGAAAAATTCGAGAAAGAGAGTCCTTCGAGCGGAGAAATCGGTTTTTTTGTTACTTTTGTCAAAAATTATGCGTCCGATGAATGCCAAGAAACTCTCCATACTGTTGATCGTACTGTTGCTTGTGGATCAGGCGTTGAAGATCTGGGTGAAGACGCACATGACGCTCGACGAGGTGATCATGGTCGTTCCGACGTGGTTCCAGCTGCGCTTCGTGGAGAACAACGGCGCAGCCTTCGGCATGCAGCTCTCCACGGACAGCGCCTTCGACTGGGGGAAACTGCTTCTGAGCCTCTTCCGGCTGGTCCTGATCGGATTCCTGGGATACTACCTGCGTTATCTTCTGCGTCGGAAGACACCGGCCGGAGTCCTTGTGGGCCTTACGCTCATTCTGGCCGGAGCCATCGGCAACATGATCGACAGCGCCTTTTACGGCGTCATTTTTTCGGCATCGACACCCATGGAGGCCGCACATTTCGGCGACGGCTATGCCCCGTTGATGATGGGACGGGTGGTTGACATGTTCTACTTCCCGCTTTTCCAGTGGAACGGAGTCCCGCGATGGCTTTCATTTCTGGTTGACAGCCGCAACTACTTCTTCGGCGCGATCTTCAATCTGGCCGATGCCTATATCTCGGTTGCGGTCGTCTATCTGCTGCTCTTCCAGTACAAGTTCTTCAAATAACCGAGAACGTTGGAGGGGGGCATTTCGAAGCCCACAGCCGCCACCCGCCGACATCCCCCGCTCACAGCCGGAGGGATGAAACCATCCCGCAAAGCCTTCATCTGCGGGAAGAGCACAACGGCAAGGACGAGGGATAACAAGAACCAGCATTCAGGATTATTGCCCACGCAAGGGGCAAGATGGAGAGGAGGCACAACACTTCTATCGGTTTGCAGAGCGGATTTTGCACGACGTACGGGGCTGCACCCCGATGATCCGTCACCATACGAGATTCCTCCGGAGTCGAACATCCCGAACAGGAATATCCGGCAACAAACGCCCCGAAGAGCCATCCAACACTTCGCCAGGAATAAAAAATGCAAAAAAATCCCGGGAAATCATGGAAGTTCACGAAAAAGTATTACCTTTGCACCACGCAAACCGCCAAGGTGCGCCAACGCCCAGGTGGCGGAATTGGTAGACGCGCACGTTTCAGGTGCGTGTGCCGCAAGGCGTGCAGGTTCGATTCCTGTCCTGGGCACCAGAGACCCCGTTGAACGCAAGTTCGACGGGGTTTTATTGTCGGGCCCCTGCCCGCCGCTCCGCAACGGCAAAGCCCCCTCCGGTCCATAAGCCCCCGCTCTATACGGATTACGGCATTGCCTACCCCGATTACGGTTTTTCACGCTTCAGTGAGCGAACCCGCGCATAAAAGCACTATCTTTGATACCGGAGAACCAACAACGACAAAACCGCAGAATCCATGGAGAAGAAAATCCGCAACATCGAAACCGTATCCGAATACAACGACATGCTGGGTGTCGAGACCCTTCATCCGCTGGTAAGCGTCATCGATCTTTCACAAGCCCGCATGCTGCGCCATGCGCGCCAAACCTTCAGCTTCTATGCGATCTTTCTCAAGGAGGTCAAATGCGGCGAACTGCTGTACGGCCGCAACCGCTACGACTATCAGGAGGGGACGCTCGTCTGCCTGGCTCCGGGACAGGTCATCGGGGTCGAAGACAACGGCGAGGTCTATCAGCCCAAGGGATGGGCGCTGGTCTTCCATCCCGATCTGGTGCGCGGAACGACACTCGGACAGCACATGCGGGAGTACTCGTTCTTCTCGTACGAGGTCAACGAAGCGCTTCACCTCTCGGAGCGTGAGCGGCAGTTGGTTATCGACAGCATGCAGAAGATCCGCCACGAACTGGAGCATGCGATCGACCGCCACAGCAAACGGCTCATCGCCATCCAGATCGAGACGCTGCTCGACTACTGCCTGCGCTTCTACGAGCGGCAGTTCATCACGCGGACGAATGTGAACCACGACGTGCTGACCCGTTTTGAACGATTGCTGGACAACTACTTCAACGACGGGCAGGCTCAACGCGACGGGATTCCGACGGTGAAGTATTGTGCCGGGGAGTTGTGCCTGTCGCCCAACTACTTCGGGGATCTGGTCAAGAAGGAGACCGGGAAGACCGCCCAGGAATACATACAGCTCAAACTCATCGCCGTTGCGAAGGACCGCATTCTCGACCCGGAGAAGACAATCGGACAGGTCGCATATGAACTCGGCTTCCAGTATCCGCAACACTTCACGCGGCTCTTCAAGAAGATCGTCGGGCGCACGCCCGTAGAATACCGCTCGCGGATCAGCTGACGGATGCATGCTTCATGCGTCCGCATCGGGGAGGAGCACCTTCCACGGCGGGACAGGGAGAGTTCCGCCGGCTCACGACCCGAAACAGACGACAGGCGACGACGCAACAGGCAGGGGCGGCGTGTCCGGAGCGGGCATGCCGCTCCTGCCTGCAACTCCGATGCCCTCACCTGCGACAGACCCGTTCAGACGGAACTGCCCGGACCATATTCCCCGAACCTCATTATCCTGTCCTCATCGTCCAAACTCATCCCCCGAACTACATTTCCCGAGCCACATTCCCCGAACCACGTCTCTCAGTCATATTTCCCGAGCCACATCCCCGAGCCACATTTCCCGAGCACATCTCCCGAACTACATTCCCCGAACCACGAAAGAACGATATCCCGTCAAAACGCCGAAGCTGAAGCCGCCGAGCAAAACCCCGTGCCTCACTTTCCACCAGCGTCCTCAGATCCCCAGCCGCCTCCGGATTCTCAATGCGCCATCATCCATCCCGCGAACGGACGTCGGAAGCCGCTGCGAATGGACTTCAAACTCCGCCGCGAAGGGACATCGGGAACCGTTCAATGATCCTCCGCCTCTTTTTCACACGCCATCGACCTTCCGACAGGCACTTCCGCCGATTGTTCCGGAAAACCGGACATCGAACCATTCAACCCTTTTGCGACGTTGGATGCGTCCGTTCTGCCGCTGTCCAGCCGCTGCATCGTCCCAACGGTGTGGAACCGCTTGCTTCCGCATTCGATTTTTGCTATCTTTGACAGACGATGATTGCGGAATTTCTGAAATATCTCGAAGCCGAACGGCGTTACTCTCCGTTGACGATCCGGAACTACCGGCGTGACATCGAACGCTTTCTGGAGTGGCTGGAGCTGGATGACAACCGCTTCGACCCGACAGCGATACGTCCCGAACAACTTCACGAATGGATTCTCTACCGTACCGAGCACGATCACATCGGTACAGCATCGATGAACCGGGAGCTCTCGTCGCTGCGGGCCCTGTGGCACTATCTGCGGTTGAAGGGGTACAACGTCCACGATCTCTTTCGCGGCATTCGGGCGTTGCGGACCCCCAAACGTCTCCCCGTATTTGTTCCCGAGAGCCGGATGTCGGAACTCCTCAACCATACGGCCGAAGCCGATGCGACACGGGATTTCCGGACCGTGCGTGATGCGCTCATCGTGTGGATGTTCTACGCCTGCGGGCTGCGGCTTGCCGAGCTGATCGGCATCAACCGCGACGATTTCCGCGACGACGGGCACC
>CALUOX010000024.1 GCA_944322375.1 uncultured Alistipes sp. | reverse complement strand
GTATCCTTGAGGTAGAGGTAGCAGACACCCCGGTTGAGATAGGCATCCGAGACCTTGTTCTCCTGACGGATGAACTTGTCGAAGTCGTCGATCGCCTCCTTGAACTGCTGGTTCAGCAGCCGGGTCACGCCCCGGCTGTAGTAGGCGTTGGGCAGGTCGGGCCGCAATTCGATCGCTTCGGCGAAGTCGGAGAGCGCGTCGTCGTAATTGCCCAGCCGCGAGCGGGTGATGGCCCGATAGGTGAAGGCGGTGGTGAAGACGGGATTCTTCTCGATGGCGGTGGTGAAGTCGGCTTCGGCACCCAGCAGGTCATCGAGGTTGTATTTGGCGATGCCGCGCAGGAAATACCCTTCGTAGGCGTCGTCGTCGAAGCGCAGCAGGATGTTGAGCGTGCGAATGGCATCCTCGAAGTTGTTGTTGATCATGAACGACCGTCCGACGTAGTAGAAGTACTCCTTGTCGTATTGCGCACGGCTACCGATGCCGATCGACAGCGCGATGGCCAACAGAACGCCCGTTATACATTTTCGCATCGTTGCCGGTTTCATCATCTTTCCCGTATCGTTCTAAAAAACGCCTTTTTCCTCCGATTTATTGCCGTTCTGCCGGTTCGAGTCTCAACTTTGTTCGTATCCGAAACGGCGCAGCTGCCGTTCGTCGTTGCGCCAGTCGTCGCTGACCTTCACGAAGAGCTGCAGGAAAACCTTCTTCTGGAGAAAATCTTCAAGATCCTCGCGGGCCTGCCGTCCTACTTTCTTGAGTTTTTCCCCCTTGTGTCCGATCAGGATTCCCTTCTGCGAGTCGCGGGCAACGTAGATCACGGCCGAGATACGGTCGATCTGCGACTCCTCCTTGTAGGCGTCGATCACGATCTCGCAACAGTAGGGGATCTCCTTGTCGTAGTTCGTGAGGATCTTCTCGCGGATGATCTCCGAGGCGAAGAAGCGCAGCGTCTTGTCCGTGAGCGTATCTTTTGGGTAGTAGGCTTCGCCTTCGGGCAGCAACGCAAGGATCCTCCCGAAGAGGGCGTCGATGTTGAACCGCTCCCTGGCCGAAACGGGGATGATCGCCGCATCGGGCAGTTTCGCATGCCATTTCTCTACGAGAGCTTCGAGATGTGTCTGGTCGCTGAGGTCGATCTTGTTGATCACCGCCAGGGTCGGAATTCCGCTGCGGCGGATGCGCCCGACAATCTCGGCGGCCCGTTCGTCGTCCTGTTCGACAGTATCGGTCACATAGAGCAGCACGTCGGCGTCGGTAAGGGCGCCCCGCACGAAATTCATCATCGACTCCTGCAGTTTGTAGCTCGGCCGCAGAATGCCCGGTGTATCCGAGAAGACGATCTGGAAATCATCGCCGTTGACGATGCCGAGAATGCGGTGGCGGGTGGTTTGCGCCTTGGAGGTGATGATCGAGAGCCGTTCGCCCACCAGTGCGTTCATCAGCGTCGATTTTCCGACGTTGGGATTTCCGATGATATTGACAAAACCCGATTTGTGCATGGCTTGTTCGAATTTCGTTCCCAAAGGTAGGAATTAATTCGCTTTTTTTCCAAAAACAGCGCGAAAAACCTTCGGTTTTACGCTGTTTTGCCGAGAGATGCCGTTGCCGGCTCTTTTTTTCGGCCGGGCGGAAGCTGTTGCCCGCCGCTATCCTGCGCTGCCCGCTCCGAGAGGCTTTTCCACCCTGTCGCCGCAGATTTCCGGCGCGGGCGTCCCGCCGCTTTTTCCGCCGCTTTGCGCGTGCTGTGCCGAGTGTCGGTTCCCGAATGAAAAACGGCGATCGTGTCAATCGCCGTTCCTGTCTCCGTGCAAGGGGGGGGACCCTCTCTCCCTTTCCGGTTTACCGTCTGCGGAACCCTTTGGGCATCTGCGGCATGCGCATCTTCCCGCCGCCGGCGACCATCTTCATCATCTTGCGCGTGTCCTCGAACTGCTTCAGCAGCCGGTTCACATCGGCCATCGTCGTGCCGCTGCCCTTGGCGATGCGTTCGCGGCGCCGCGCATTGAGGATCTCGGGATGCTCGCGTTCGGCCGGCGTCATCGATCCGATAATCGCCTCCGTCTGCTTGAAAACGTCGTCCGAGATCTCCACATCCTTGAGCATCTTGCCCATGCCCGGAATCATCGACGCCAGATCCTTCAGGTTGCCCATCTTCTTGATCTGCTGGATCTGTGCCAGAAAATCGTTGAAGTTGAACTGATCCTTGACAAGTTTCTTCTTCAGCTTGCGGGCTTCGGCTTCGTCAAACTGCTCCTGGGCCCGTTCGACCAGCGAAATGACGTCGCCCATGCCCAGAATACGGTCCGCCATGCGTTCGGGATGGAATACCTGCAGGGCATCCATCTTCTCGCCGCTCGATATGAACTTGAGAGGTTTGTTGACCACCGCACGGATCGATATGGCGGCACCGCCGCGCGTATCGCCGTCGAGTTTCGTAAGCACCACGCCGTCGAAGTCCAGCCGGTCGTTGAACTCCCTGGCCGTGTTGACGGCGTCCTGACCCGTCATGGCATCCACGACGAAGAGCGTTTCGCTCGGCTTGACGGCCGCCTTGATTGCCGTGATCTCCTGCATCATCGCCTCATCGACGGCCAGACGGCCCGCCGTATCGATGATGACCACGTTGTAACCCTTCTGCCGGGCGTAGCGGATGGCGTTTTCGGCGATCTCCACCGGATGCTGATTCCCCTCTTCGGTATAGACCTCCACGCCGATCTGCGAGCCGAGGACCTTCAACTGGTCGATGGCGGCCGGACGATAGACGTCGCCGGCCACAAGCAGCACCTGACGACCCTTCTTCTGCTTGAGAAAGGAGGCGAGTTTTCCCGAGAAGGTCGTTTTACCCGAACCCTGCAGTCCGGCGATCAATATGACGGCCGGAGTGCCCTCGGGGCGGATGTCAGTGGCCGTCCCGCCCATGAGCTGCGCCAGTTCGTCGCGCACGATCTTGGTCATCATCTGGCCCGGCTTGACGGCCGTCAGGACATTCTGTCCCAGCGCCTTCTGCTTGACCTCGTCGGTAAACGACTTGGCAACCTTGTAATTGACGTCGGCATCGATGAGCGCGCGACGGATCTCCTTAAGTGTCTCGGCAACATTGATCTCCGTGATGCGGCCTTCACCCTTGAGGATTTTGAACGATCGTTCGAGTTTATCGGTCAGATTTTCAAACATGGCGTTTTGCTTTGCGGCGCAGGTCGGACATCGGTTGTCCTGGTTCTTCTCCTGCGCGTGATGTGCCCGCAAAGATACGAATTTATTCCGGATACGCAATCCGATGAGGGGATTTTCGGATAGCGATCCCTTCGCATGGTCGGTGGTCGCGTGCGGACGGAAAAGCGGACGAGGGCATCCGGATCCGGATACCCTCGTCACCATGCGGATTCGAGACTGTCACTTTTTCTGTCCGTAGTAGGCATGCGGACCATGCTTCCGCTGGAAGTGCTTTTCGATCAGCTCTTTTCGGATCTCGGCTGCCGGATTGAGCATTTTGGTGATGAATGCCATCTTGGCGACCTCCTCCAGTACCACGGCGTTGTGAACGGCTTCATGGGCATCGGCTCCCCAGGCGAAGGGGCCATGGTTCTTGACCAGTACGCCCGGTGTATGGACCGGATTTAGATGCTGAAAGCGTTCGATGATGACCGTGCCTGTTTCGGCTTCATAGTCTCCGTCGATCTGGGCGTCGGTCATGTCTGCCGTACAGGGGATCGTGTGATGGAAGTAGTCGGCGTGGGTTGTGCCCCAGCAGGGGATGTCCATGCCGCTCTGCGCCCATGCCGTGGCATAGGTCGAGTGGGTGTGCACCACACCGCCGATCTTCGTGAAGGCCCGGTACAGCGCCAGATGGGTCGGCGTATCGGAAGAGGGTCGAAACCTCCCGTCGATGACATTGCCGTCGAGATCGACCACGACCATGTCGTCGGCCTTCATGGCGTCGTATTCGACACCGCTGGGCTTGATGACGACGAGACCGCTCGATCGGTCGATGGCCGAGACATTGCCCCAGGTGAAAATGACAAGTCTGTGACGGACCAATGCGAGGTTGGCTTCGAGAACCTCCTGTTTCAGTTTTTCCAGCATTTTTGTATCTCTGTGATGTTGTGTATGATCGTTGTTGCCGTCGGGCTCGGACACGGTGCCCGGCCGGACGTGTCGGCGGTTCGATCAGTTCTTTTTGCTTTTGTATGCGGCGACGGATTCCAGATAGGCCTTGGCCTTGTCGGGACAGTCGGTCGAAACATACGTTACGCCGTGACGGGCCGCCCAGTCGATCACTTCGCAGTCGTTGACCATCCACAGCGTCGAGACGATACCCAAACGATTGGCGTCGTCGAGAATCTCGGGATGGTTCATCAGCACGTTGAGTTGATAGGAGAGACCCTGATATCCCAGTTTTTTCAACTCGGCGGGCCGCATGGCGTTCATGTCGCTGCTGACATAGACGACAACCGCATCGGGTTGCAGACGACGCACCTCGTCGCAGGCATGTTTGCTGAACGAGATGAACTCCACCTGTTGAACGAGATCCATTTCGCGTGCCAGAGCGAGAATGGCCTTTACCACTTCGGTCTCCCGTTGGGGCGTTGCGTGTTTCTTGATCTCGAGGATCAGTTTGGTCGAAGGATCCTGCTTCCCCTGGGCGAAGAATTCGCGCAAGGTGGGGATCTGCAGTCCGTTGGGCAGTTTTACGGCACGGATCTCCGCGAATTTGTTCTTCTGGGCGTGCAGCTTCGTATCGAGGATCTTCGGCCCGTGAAAGACGATCAGCGAGTCGTCGGCCGTCATGTTGACGTCGAACTCCACGCCGTAAACACCCAACTGCTGCGCATTGCGCAGACTCGATACGGTGTTCTCCCACGATCCTTCCGTTGCATAGAATCCTCTGTGTGCAACCACCTTGGGCTGAGCCCAGAGCGACAATGCACCGACGGTCAGCGCCGCCGTCAAAAGCAATTTCTTCATAATTGTTGCATCAGTTTTTTATATGGGGGTCTTCCGGTGGTGCCGGAAGACCCCGGTTGTTGTCAATTCTTCGTGACCTTCAGGTTGTCGAGCCAGATGCGGTTCTTCGAACCGACATATTTCGGCTGGTTGCCGCTGGCAATGGCAATGCGCGTCGTGGCGTCGATACCCTTGATTACCACGGTGTGGTGCGTCGGAAGGAAGTATCCGGCCTCACTCGAACCGTTCGTTGCGGGGTTCGTATTGTCGAGGACGATCGCATTGTCCGTACCGCCTTCGATCGTTCCGGCGCCCGATTCGATATAGACGGTCACCTGCAGACCCTCGGTAGCCGTGACATTCAGACCGGTCTCGGCCTTCGGAATAGCGTAGGGCCATACGTCGAATGTCAGCGTCACGTCCGTTGCCGAAGTGAGCGACGACAGTCGCGGAATGCTCAGCACGCCGTTGGCCGATCCCGTGCCGTACTTCACGCAACCGGTGCACGGATAGACCTTCGTGAGATAGCCCAATGCTTTTCCGGCCGAGGCTAACAGACTCCACTCTTCGCTCCACGGGCTCCAGTAGGCGTTGCGGTAGGCTTCGTTTGCAGTTGTCGGGCCTCCGACATCGGTCATGTTGGTGGCGGGGTGTACTACCGTGCAGGCTGCCGTGAAGTCGTCGGCTTCGACCGTGTAGGCAGACAACGATGTGCCGATGGATTTCAACTGCGGACCGTATGACAGATTCGCGTAGTCGCCCGACCACCACAAGTCGTTGAAGTCCTCGTAGAAGAGTACGTCGGTCATGTCGGGTGCCGCAGCGCTGGTCAACGAAACCGTGCCCCATTCCGAATCCTTGTAGAGCGCCTGATCGCTTGACAGCTGACGGACGGCAACGGTATAGGCGGTCGATTCCTCTACCTTGGCGAAGGTGAACCGGTTTTCATATTGCACATATGTATAAGCAACATCGGTGTAGCTGCGCAGCACGTTGCCGGAAGCGTCACGCAGTTCGATGTCGAATTCGCGGGTCGATTCCAGCTCGCTGTCGTTCGTCCACTCGGCAACGATCAGACCGCGTTCCGAACGGAAAATCTTGACGGTCGGCGTGGGCAGCGGATCGACGCGCTGCAGCGTGCGGACGCTCTGCGGTTCGGACACGGGCGAGTTCATTGCCGGATTCTCGCTGTAGAGCGCCTGTACGGTAAAGAGATATTCGGTATCCTTGTCCAGCCCTTCGAAGGTGTACGATGTTTCAGCCACCTCGGCGATCATTTGGAACTGCGGCTTTTCAGCTTCGGCCAGCGTCACGCGATAACCCGTTGCATTGGGCACGGAAGACCATGTGCAGGCTACCGATGCGTCGGTTGGCGTAAGGTTGAAATCGGTCGGTGTAGTGAGCGGTTCGGTCAGCACCTTGGCCTGCGAGATGAAGATGTTGCGCAGCGTGAAACGGTAGCCCGCTGCATCCTGGGCTGCCGCCCACTTGATCTTGGTCTTGGAGGTGGCTCCCTTGACCAGCAGGCTCATCTTGATCCATTTGTGCTGTTCGGTGGGCAGAATGCCGCCGATGACTTCTCCGCCGTCAACGGCAATGACGTTGACCTCCTTGTCGTCGTTCGTCCAGCGAAAGAATTCGAATTCGACGGTGATGTCGGATGTTCCCGAGATGGCTTCAAGTGCCGGTGTCTGGATCCATCCGCCGTTTTTGCTCGTACTGATCTTGATGTATCCCGGGTGTTCGTAAACCTTGTAGCCGGTCCAGCCGCCGATGCCGCGTGCGGCACGGAAGGCTGCCAGCGCCTCCTGATTGTAGACTGCACCGGTCTGGAAAAGGTCGATCGTTCCGGCATCGCCGTACGAACACTCGACAAGACGCGACGGATCGTCGTCGTCACTGGCGTAGATGTTTCCGTATTCGCCGATGGACTTGTATCCGGGCTGCTCTTCGAGATAGTGGCCGCCCCATTTGAAACGGGATGCGGTCATCATCAACAGCGTGGTTTCATCCATGACATCGGCCGGCAGTTCGGTTTCAACGGGTTCTCCGCCATTGAGCGTTACCGTGATGTTGAAGGTCGCCTCACCCATGACGGTGGCTGTTCCCGTGATGGGTACCGAGACGCTTCCGTTGCCCTCGCTTTCGATCTCCTGCTCCGACTCGGTGACCGTAAGTCCCGTTGCGGCATCTCCGGTGATCGTTGCCGATATCTTGACCTTTTCTCCGCCCTGTGCTTTGGTATAGGGGACCTCGATGGTGGCGTGCGAAGGAGAGTTGATGCGGAGCATGCCGTTGATGGTCGGTGTGCCGAGTTCAAAGATTCCGGCCTCCTGTGTGGCGGTAAGTTCGATGGATTGTCCGTTGGCGGACGAGAGGGTGATGGTTCCCGTACGGCTGTCGCCGGTATTGTGCTCGGCCGTTACGGTAACGGTTTGTGTATTGAGACCGTCCCCTACACCTTCGGCGGGTTCGAACGACAACCAGCTGTCGGCTGAAGAGACGCTCCATGCTCCTTGATAACGTACCGTGAAGGTCGCGGTCGAACGCGAATAGGCGAATGTCAGGGCATCGCGGTCTCGCGTAAGGACGTCGACTCCTTCAAGGTCTTTTTCGCACCCGACCGAGCTGAAGAGCAGCAATGCCTATAGGGCGGCGATGTAAAGAGTGTGACGTAATTTCATTGTAGATGGTTTTAGTGTTGTTAACAACAATCAACCCCTTCCCGGCAGGAAGGGTCAAAACCACACTAAACTTGAATTCGGTCGTAACTTGCATGACAAAAGTAGAGATATTTTTTCGTTTCAGCAAATTTTTTTACGACTTTATGTCGAATGTTTTTCATTTTGCCGGTATTCCAAGTGGGTAAACTTTGAAAAAATGCACGCAAAACGAAAAATAAACGCCGAAAAATTTGTTAAAACGAAAAAAGGATTTTAATTTTGTTCTCGACAGCTGAAATACTAACCAAAACTACGGAGGAATAAACTTGGATTTTTTGTTTCGCTGGCTTGTGTGAGTCGCGAAACGAAGAAAGGAAAAGGAAAGAAACAATCCTACACACTATTATTATATATCGAATGCCGGTGACGTAGCTTGCAAGGTTCCGAGCATGATGAAAAGATGACAGAACGATACGAGATGTCGTTCGGAATCTTCTTTTTTGTCTGCCGGATAACGGAAACACAAACGAAAAACAAACGGCATGAAACCAAGTTACTCACTAAAGAACCGCTCGACAGCCTTTGTTCTGTTGCTGGCTGTGTTTATGATTGTGACTCAGGTTATTACGGCCTCAGCACAAGGGGGGGGAAATTATTAAGTGGTTCCTGTAAGGACGAAAAAGGGGCGCCGATGATCGGCGTCGCAGTCACAATTCCCGGGACACAGCAGGGTGTCTCGACCGATCTCAACGGAGCATTCTCCATCAAGGCGGCGGAAAATACAGATCTTGAATTCCGCTATGTCGGTTACAAAACTCAACGAATCAAAGCTACTCAGAACATGTCGGTCGTGATGACGCCCGACAATACCTCTTTGGAGGAGATCGTGGTCGTCGGTTACGGTGTCCAGAAGCGTCGCGACATTGTCGGCGCTGTCGAGACAATCAAGGGCGACATCATCTCCGAACGTAAAACGGCCAACGTCTCCCGGGCCCTGCAGGGCCAGATTCCCGGCCTGACGCTGACATTCTCCGACGGTAAACCTTCGCGAAATGCAACCATTCGTATCCGTGGCGTCGAAAATTCGATCGGTGCCGGCGGTTCGGCCCTTGTGCTGGTCGATGGGGTGGAGACCGACATGAATACGGTCAATCCCGACGATATCGAGAGCATTACGGTCCTGAAGGATGCCTCGTCAACAGCCGTATATGGTGCCAAAGGTACCTTCGGCGTGATCCTCATCACGACAAAGAATCCGCAGGACGGACGTGTGCGCGTGACCTACGACGGCAGCTACTCGATCTTTACCCGTACGACCCCTATCGAGACGGTCAACAATTCGGTACAGTGGATGGATGAATTCATCGAGGCCTACAACGGCCGTTACGGCAAGGATCCGGCGACGGTAAACAATGTACTGAAGGTCTTCGACGGCGGTCTGGCCGGGTACTATGCCGAACTGAAGAAGCGCGATGCGGATCCCACCTATGAAAAGTATAAGGTCAACAGCAGCGGCTACTGGGAATATTACGGCAACAACGACTGGCACGATATCGTCTATCGCGACTGGACATCGGGCCAGCAGCACAATCTGAGTATCAGCGGCGGTTCGGAAAAGGCGCAGTTCCTCTTCTCGGGACGTTATTTCCAGCAGGACGGTATCTACAACTGGGGCGACGAGGACTATACGCAGTACAACAGCCGTATGAAGGCCACGATCCAGATCTCGAAGTGGCTGAAGCTCGACAACAACTTTTCGTTCATGCGCCGCAACATCTACCAGCCCCGTGTGGCTGAAGGCAATCAGCTGATCCAGCGCCAGATCGAGATCGTGGGCGCCCCGATGATCGGTGCCAAGAACCCCGACGGAACATGGACCAATGCCGCAACCTATATCGGTGTCGCCTGCTTCGAGGAGGGCACCACGTGGGACAAGTACCGCAAGTCGGACATACAGGAGACGATCGGTCTGACGGCCGATCTGTTGAAGGACGTACTGGTCGCTCGCGGCGAGTTCGGTTATTTCTACAACCATACCTCGCGGCAGCGGGCCCGCAACCAGCTTACCTATTATGCGGGACCGGAGATCACGGGTCTGCAGCCAGCCTCTTCGCAATACCGCGATTACGACTACGATACGAACCGCTGGACGGCATCGGGAACCCTCACCTGGACTCCCAAATTGGGTGATGCACACTCGTTGACCGTCATGGGCGGTGTGAATGCCGAAGAGTACGGGGTCAAGCAGATCTATACCTATCGTGAAGGCATTCTCTTCCCCGACAAGGTCAATCCTTCGTTCATCGAGGGTGATACCTTTGAGTGGAGCGACAACGGATCGTCGGAGTATTCGCTCTTCGGCGCCTTCTTCCGTCTGCACTACGGCTACAAGGGGCGTTATCTGGTGGAGGTGAGCGGCCGTTACGACGGCAACTCGAAGTTCCCGGCCGGACAGCGCTGGGGTTTCGTCCCCTCGGCATCGGTGGGCTGGCGTATCTCGGAGGAGCCATTCATGGCATCGACCCGCTCGTGGCTCGACAACCTGAAACTCCGCGTATCGGCCGGTACGGCCGGTAACGGTCTGATCTCGAATGCTTACGCCTACATGTCGCTCATGGGATTCGCACAATCGAGCGCTGTGGTGAGCGGCGGTCAGCCCTTCAAGTACGCTACGGCGCCCACGCCTGTTCCCGACGGCCTGACATGGGAGAAGGCGACGACCTATGATCTGGGTCTCGACCTGGAGATGTTGAACGGCCGGTTCAATCTGACGGCCGACATCTATCGCCGCAATACGACCGACATGTATGTCGTGGGCGCGGAATTGCCGGCTGTTTACGGAAACGCCGCACCGAAAGGCAACTATGGCGACATGCGGACGGACGGTTGGGAGGCTTCGGTTTCGTGGCGCGACAGCTTCAATGCAGGTCGTCATCCCTTCGGATACTACATCCGGGGCGCCGTATGGGACAGCGTGAGCAAGATTACACGTTATACGAGCAAGAACTCGCAGCTGCCGACCATCTATTCACAGAGCTACTACGAAGGCATGACGCTCGGAGACATCTGGGGTTATCATGTCGCCGGACTCTTCGAGAGTGATACGGAGGCTGCCAACTGGGCAAGTCAGAGCAAGTTCAAATACTTTACGGGCGACTGGAAGGCCGGTGACATCAAGTTGGCGGATATTGACAACAGCGGCGTGATCGACAACGGAGCCAATACGCTCGCCGATCACGGTGACTTGATCAAGATCGGAAATACGTCGCCGCGTTACTGCTACAGCATCACGGCCGGTATCAACTGGAACGGCATCGGCTTTTCGATGATGTGGCAGGGTGTCGGCAAACGCGACTGGTATCCTGCAAAGGATTCGGGTTACTTCTGGGGCAAGAACGGCCGTGCCTACGGCTACTCGCTGCCGTGGCAGGATGCATCGAACCGTTATACGGACGAGAATCAGAACGTGAATGCCTACTGGCCGCGGCTGCGCGGTTATCAGGCGGAGGTCGTGAGTGCAATCCTGTCGAATGCCAATGACCGTTACCTGCAGGATGCAAGCTATCTGCGTCTGAAGAACGTGACGCTCGACTATACGTTCCCGAAGCGCATCTCGCAGAAACTGCGGATGGAATCGCTCCGCATCTATGTGACGGGCGACAATCTCTGCACCTTCACGCCGCTGCGCAAGTGGGCGAAGAACTACGATCCCGAAGGAATCAGCGCCGGTGATGCGGATTTCGCAAGTACGGTGGGTACCAATGGCGACGGTTACGGTTATCCCGTGATGCGTACGGTGACCATCGGTGTTAACGTAACATTCTAATACGAAGAATCATGAAAAAGATAATCTTTCTGAGCGGAGCGGCGTTGGCACTGACACTGGCCACCGCGTGCGACGATTTTCTGACCAAGATTCCCGAAGCGAAGCTCGATGCCGAGACCTTCTTTTCGGACGAGAAGTCGCTCGAACTCTACGCCAACGGATTCGTGGAGAACATGACGCCCTCGGCCGAAACACTCTATCGGGGCGATGTGACGACAGACCTGATCGCCACGCGCAACTCTTCGACGTTCCTGACAACGGAGTGGACCTCCAGTTCGCAGACGGGCTGGAGCTACGGCAACTGGCACGATCTGTTCGACATCAACTATTTCCTTGTGCACATGCACGAAGCCGAAGGCGTGAGCGAGGAGTCGTTCCGTCACTGGGAAGGGGTGGCGCGTTTCTGGCGTGCCTGGTTCTATTATGACAAGGTGCGGACGTTCGGTGCGGTGCCCTGGTACGATACGCCGATCGATGCCGAAGACGAGGCACAGCTTTACAAGGCCCGTGACAGCCGTGAATTTGTGATGCGCAAGGTGCTGGAGGATCTCAACTTTGCTGCGGCCAACTGTTCGGCCGATTCGAAATGGCTGACGACGGCCATGATCCACAAATGGATTGCGCTGGCATTCAAGGCGCGGGTATGCCTTTTCGAGGGCACCTACCGCAAATACCATTCGGTCGATCCCTCGACGGGCCAGCCGTGGACGTCGGATGAATCGGAAACCTATCTGAATGCGTGCGTTGACGCCTGCGAAGAGTTGATGAACGAAGGTCCCTACTCGCTGGTCAACAATCCTGCGGACGTGGAGACGCAGTATCGTTCGCTCTTCGTCAGCGACGAACTGAACCGTCAGGAGGTGATCTGGGGCCGGGAGTGTTCGACGGCCGCGACCTACAACAGTGCGACGTGGGAGTTCAACAACCAGAACAGTCAGTGCTGGTCGGGAACGCAGAATCTCATGTACATGTATCTGAATCTGGACGGTTCGCGTTACACGGATGATCCGGATTATGTCGAGAAGGATTTCATCACGGAGTGCACGAACCGCGACTACCGTATGAAGCAGAGCATCGTTACGCCGGGTTACATGCGTACCAACGAAACGGGTGAAACGGTGTTGACGGCCCCCGACATGTCGCGGACGCTTACCGGCTACAAGATCATCAAGTGGATCCTGGATGACTACAAGTATGAAGTGGGTGCGTTGGGATACAACGATCTGCCGATCCTTCGTTATGCGGAGGTGCTGCTGAACTATGCCGAGGCGAAGGCCGAACTGAACGGCGGTGTGCTGACCGGCGAGGTCTGGGACAAGACGATCCGTCCACTGCGCGAACGTGCCGGCGTGTCGGGCGATCAGCCCGCGACGGTGGATTCGTGGCTGGCGTCGTACTACACGACCACGAAGAGCCGCGATCTGCTGGAGATTCGTCGGGAACGTGCCGTCGAACTGCTGCTTGAGGATCTTCGCTACGACGACCTGATGCGTTGGCATGAAGGTGAGTTGGTGAAGGCTCCCTGGGAGGGAATCTACATTCCGGCGCTGGACGAACCGATCGATCTGAATGGCGACGGAGAACCCGATCTGTGCGTGACGCAGACGCAGGCCGGATCACTTGCGGATGTCTATTATATCGTGCTTGCGGACGGCACCTATACGCTGACCGACGGTACGAGCGGCCGCCTGCAATACGACGTCAAGCGCAACTGGAGTGAAAAGATGTATCTGCATCCCATACCGCGTACGGCCACCTCGGTAAATCCGGCGCTGGGTCAGAACTACGGTTGGGACAACTGATAACCGATCGACGCGGAATCATCGGGTGGCGGATGGGGACAGGGCCTGCCCGATGAATTCCGCGATCGGTTTATTATTGTGGAAAAAAACACTATCTTTGTACAAGCAAGACGTAAAAATACAAAACCATGTTAAGCATAGCCGAACGCCGCAAATACATTCTCGATTCACTGAGCCGATACGGCTTTGTCCGTGTCGCCGACATGGCTGCCGAGATGAACGTGACGAAAGCGACTGTCCGCAAGGACATGGAGTTTCTCGAGAGCAAGAACCTGTTGTATCGGGCGCATGGCAGTGCCAGTCCGGTCAATCCGCTGGTGCAGGACATCAGCGTGCATGTCAAGAGTACGGTCAACAGCGAGATCAAACAGAAGATTGCCGTCGAAGCGGCAAAATTGATTCGCGCCAACGACTCGGTCTTCATCGCTTCGGGTTCGACGGTTTACGCCTTTGCCGAGCGCATACGGCCTGTCGATCACCTCAATGTCGTTACACCGTCGCTGCGTGTGGCGATGTTGATGAACGAACTGGAGGATACGACGGTTACCGTGTTGGGCGGCGTGCTGTACAAGAAATCCCTGTCGGTTCGGGGCGAGTATGCCGCTCTGGGATTCGAGAACGTGATCTGTTCGAAACTCTTCTTCGGAACGGACGGTATCGATTCCAATTTCGGCATCACGTGCGCTACGGCCGAGGAGGCGACGCTTACGCAGAAGATGATGCGGGCGTCGGCCAAAAATATCGTGCTGGCCGACTCCTCGAAGTTCGGACGTCGCGGTTTCGGACGCATCTGCTCGCTGGAGCAGGTAGACTGTATCGTTACGGACGACGGAATCTCGGAGCTGTACAGAAAGTTGATCGAAGAGGCGGGTGTCGATCTGATTGTCGTCAAACGCTGAAATATTTGAATTAAAATCATTGAAATGAAATACATGCGGTTATGCAGAGTGCTGCCATTGCTGCTCATTGGCAGCATGTGGTCGTGCAGCAAGGATGATTCCGGACCTGAATCCATGGCGACGGGACGTCCCGAGTTTGTGGTGAAGACATTCGACCTCTATGAGAACGAGACGTTGTTGTCGCCGATGAACATCGCGGGTGACGGCCAGACGGTCCGTTATGACGGGACGAACAGTTCGGGCTGGATCTGGACGGTTGTTGATCCGACGGTCGCCGAGGTCGCCGCGAACGGACGGTTGACCGGTGTGAAGAGCGGTTCTTCGCGCTTTTCGGTGAAAAGCATGGACGGTACACGTGCCGCCTATCAGACGGTGAACGTGTTGATGGCGGATCCGATGAAGCGGCCGTTGAGTCGGGAGATGATCTTCTCGAAGGGACAGGTGCTGGCGGCCAACTCGGTGATGCAGAGTTTCGACCTGTGTGACGACGGCACGATGTTCTGTGCGCAGATCGGTGCCGGAAAGACAAATCACAACATCTATGTCAGCAAGACACGTCCGGATGCCGCGACGGTCGAGAATACGATGACGCTGAAATACTTCGGGCATGCCTCGACGGTTGTCGCCGAGATGGATGGCAGTGACTATTACATCTGGATTGGCAGCTACGGTACGCGGACGAATGCGACGACGGACTTTTCGTATCGTTATTCGCAGACGGTGGCTCGTGTAAGATATACGCCGGGCCGTGAATACCTGCCGGCCGATTGCGCGGAGCATTACTGGATCCCGGAACGCCGCAACATTCATCCGGCGCTCGATGCCGAGAATGATCAGATCGCCTTCTGGTGTCAGGACAGCGGGTCCCGCCAGTACATCTATGTCTATCGGCTTTCGGAGGTGCGGGCGCTGGCCCCGAAGACTACCCAGTTGTCGTTCTCCATCACGACGGGTGCGGGCAACACTTCGGAACCGCAGGAGACCGGAAAACCGACAGCTACGGTGCGCGATCTTTCGGAACTGACACCTGTGGCGATGATTGTTCTGCCGAAGGGCGGTGCGGTCGGTTCGGTGAACATGCAGGGTATCGAACTCAAGAACGGCCGTGTGTATTATTATGAAGGGGAAGGAAACGACAACAACGGAGCTGCGGCATCGACGGCCTGGGTATCGTTGATGGATTTCAACGGTACGCTGGCATGGCGTGAGCCCGTAGCGGCCATCACCGATCTGGGCAGCCTTTCGTCCTTCGGGCTGACTGCCACGGGATATATGGAGCCGGAGAGTCTGAAGATCAAGAACGGTACGATGTACCTTGGCTTTGCCTCCAAGAGTTCGGACGATATTCGTCGTGTAGCCATTCTGCAATATCCGTTGATTGAAGAAAATTAAGCCTTGAGATTCGGTTCGTCAGGTTTAATGGGGGCGGGAAGATTTCCGGGAAGATCTTTCCGCCTTTTCTGTATTTGATAGAACGGATCAAGTGCCGGGATGCTTTCGTCCTGGACCGTTGGCGGCGCCTTTTCCGGCCGAATGTTTGTGGAGAGGCCGGTCTGTCCGTTTTGACCTGGACGGTTGCCGGTCCGTTTGATCCGATTTTGTTATTCCGACGACAACGCTTCGGTTGGCGGGGCGGACTCTTTTGCCGAGGGGAGGATGCGGGTGTCAAAGTGCGCGTGGATGAACCGTTGCGGACGGATGCATGGATGGTGGCGGACTCGACCTTGCGGGCCGGAGCGGGGTCGATTGTGTGGACGTTTGCCGAACAAGAACAAATCGTCGCATCCGTCTGTCAAAGGACGGCCTATGGGATCAGTCGTGAAACACGTGTTTCTCTGTGGATGAGAAGCGGATTCGTGATTCGTCTTACAGCAGTCCTGCTTCGTAATGTCGGACAATCTGCTCCAGCAGCCGGTCATTGCCTTCGGCATCGTATTCCGATTTGAGATCCTGTCCGAATACCCGCGATACGGTCTGCCAGAATCCCGCTATGAAACCTCCCCGGAACTCCCGCAAAACCTCGAATGCCGTATAGTCCGTTTCCCGGTCAATGAGTTTCAGCAGCACCTTACCCTCTGTGCGGGTCATGTGTTTGACAATGGGGGTGTACTCCTCCTTGATCTGTTGATAGACCCCGCGGATATACGCTTTCTGCTCGCGCTTTGTCGGAAGACGCTGCAACTCGGCCTCCATCTCGGCCATTCGGGCCCGGGCGATCTTTGCAACGGGATAGACCCGTTTGACGGCTGCCACCAACTTCCGGTAGCGGCGCAGATCGGCACCCCTCGAGAAGATCCATACGGGCCGGATGTGGATGTTGGGCAGGGTGTCTCCGTTGAGGATCTGCCACTCCTGTGAGGCCACGCCGGGCTGTGCCGCAAGAGGTGTCGTGCAGAACAGCGCGGCAAACAGTATGAAGAGGTACTTTTTCATCGGCCGTGAAAATTTCCTACCTTTGCAAAGGTAACGAAATATTTGATGAAACGGATATCTTTATGGAGTTGAAAAATGGTTTGTCGGCACAGCGGAGCGTGACGGTTACGGCGTCGAATACGGCGGCTGCCATGGGATCGGGAGATCTGGAGGTTTTCGCGACGCCGGCGATGGTGGCATTGATGGAACATGCTGCCAGGGATGCGGTGGCGGCTGCACTGCCCGAAGGGGCCACGACGGTCGGCGCAGAGATGAATGTCTCGCATATCAAGCCTTCGGGTGTGGGTGCGGAGATTGTCGCCACGGCGGTGTTGACTGCGGTTGAAGGTCGGAGGCTGACATTCAATGTCGGTGCGCGCGATGCGCAGGGGATGATCGGCGAGGGCGTGCATGTCCGTTACGTCGTGGATCGGGAACGGTTCATGGCGAAGGTGGAAGTGCGGCCGGCACGGCAGGATCTGTGAATGAGATCCGCCTCGTAGCATGTTATCCGGTCCGGTGATTTTCATGCGTCGGGCGGGTGCGGTCGGCATGGTGGTAACTCGTTCCGTCCGACGAGTTTCCTTTCCACCCGTTCTTGGTCTGACGGCGAGGAGGTGGAACAGAAAAGAGAGAACGGACTTGCTTATGCAAGTCCGTTCTCTCTTGTTGAGCTATCGGGATTCGAACCCAAAATTTCAGAACCAAAATCTGACGTGTTACCGTTACACCATAGCTCAATCCGTTGCTCGAAAGCTGTGCAAAGGTATAGCAAAGATTTCAAATCGCAAAATTTTTTTGGCACAGCCTTGCTCTGCGGAGGGTAAATTTTTCGCGGGAATGATCTGATGCACATGGATCGAACCGAAAGGCCTTTTCGGAGAATTCGATCCTGGTGCGAGAATTCGGCGGAGCATGGAGACTGAGGTATGGGACGGGCAGGTTCGACTCCTGTCTCGACACGGATTGGACCGGCATGCCCGGTTGAGAGTCCGGACATACGGAGAGCGGGCCGCCGCAAGGGAATGCAGCGGCCCGTCGTACGGCGGATTCGGGTTTACTCTTCGAGTCTCTCCCGTATGCGGTCGGCTGTTCGATCGACCTGCTCCTGTGCAGTGTCGGTCGCATGTCGCAGACTTTTCTTTGCCTTACGTTTGATACGTTCGGCTTTTGCTTTTCCGCAGCGTGTTACCGCATCGATCTTCCGGGAGAGGAGATCAACGGTCTCTTTCGCCTCGTCGGCCATGCGGTCGATTGCGGCGTCGATCTTTTCCGGATTCATCGCGACGCCCCTTTTTTCGGTTTCGTAATGGCCCGCGCAATCCACAGCAGAATGACGGCTCCGGCAACCGACGCAATCAGACTGCCGATCGTTCCGACGGCGATGAGTCCGAACAGCGAAAGCACCCATCCGCCGAGAATGCCGCCGACGATTCCGACGATCAGATTGATGATGAGACCGGATCCATGTCCCTTGACAAGCAGATTGGCCAGCCATCCGGCAACCAGTCCGATGAGAAGATACCACAAGAAATACATATGCTCGAAATATTGGTTTCGGTAGTGACAACAAAAAGTGTTCCGGAATCGGATTTTGCCACGCGCTGTTTCGATTCGGATGTCGGGGAGCGATGCAGGGAGTCCTTTCGGACGGAGCGGACGGGATCGCCGTGGACTTCGATGCGGCAGATGCAGGTCGGTGCACCTCTGTCGGGAAGCGCATGGCATGGATGTTGCTCCACGGAGGAGCGAACACATATCATCCTGTTTATGAAATTTTATGGATTGACATTTGCCGCATGCGCATTTGCCGCATGCCTGGCATGCAACGGAGGATGCTCCAAGGATACGATCACGATCGATTGCAGCAGCCAGTATGCCACGTCGAATTCGGGCGGTTCGGGCGGCTCGGATGACTCGGGAGGTTCGGACAGCTCCGGGGACGAAGGTGCGGCGACGAATCTGGTAGGGTTCCATGCTACGGTGGAGAGTCTCAACATGACACGTTCGATGTCGCCGATCGCTGCGGATACGCGGGTGACGATCTATGCGTTCCATGGCGCAACGAACGACGCGACGACAACGGCTCCGATGGCCCGGGGAAGTTATGTCGCGCAGGCAGCCGGAATGTTGTCGGGTACGAACGGCTACAAGATGTACCTGAGCAACGGCGTATTTGATTTTTATGCCGTGTCGATCAATTCGAACGTTTCGCCGCCGACCTTTTCCAACGGTGTGTCGGGACCGTTGTCGAACGGTGTGGATTATTTGTGGTGGAAGTGTACGGATTACGATATCAACGCTTCGCAGGTGACCGTGCCGATCGTGTTGAACCACTCTGCGACGCAGGTAGTCGTCGAGGTAAGTGCCGGAACCGGCGTGGTATTGCAGCAGATCGTATCGGCGACGATCTCGCAGCCGCAGACCGGAGCGGTCATGAATCTGGCCGACGGAGTGATCTCTCCGGCAACGTCGTATGCTTCGCAACCGGCGTCGATGGGTGTCAACGGCCTTCGGGCTCAATACATCATGCTGCCGTTGGAGACCGATACGCCGATGACGTTGACGCTTTCATTGAATGTGAATTACGATCCTACACCGCGCACCTATACCGTACAGGTTCCTGTCCCGGACGGAGCGCTGGCTGCCGGCAATTCCTATCTTTTCAGTGCGATCATTGATGCCAATACGGTGACCTTCCCGAATGTGGGCGTAACGGACTGGACTCCGGTGGACGAAACGGGGAATCCGCTCTATCCGCATTAACCGTATCCGGACCGGACTCTTTTCGATGGGATCTCCGAACGTCGGGGATTCCATCGTTTGTTTTTTGACAGGATCTCCTGCACGCTCCGCCGAATCGGGCCGGTGCGGGCTTATGCGTCGTCGCGGTATCCGTTTCTCCATTTCGTGCGTTAGTCGCGGGGCGTGATGCGAATGTCTGTCATGTAATTGTAAAATCGTAAAGGAATGCATTAAAACAACATGTATGCAGAGGCTCTGCAGCCGCCGTCATTTTCGATATGAGCAGATGAGTAATCGCCATTCGTCCGGACGTTCTTTGGCATTTTCCTTGGACGATCTCTTCCTGAATTGAACTGGAGAACAGGAGCGTCATGTTCGATATGTCTCTTATTACAATTCTTGTAATAAACGGAGCGGCTCCCATACGGAAACCGCTCTGTTTTCAGTCCGTTGCGGGGCTGTTTGCGAGGTTGTCAGTAACGTGAGAATTTACAGATATTTGCCCGCCAGAGTCCGTCGCTGCCCTTGGATGCAAATCCGACATAGACCTTCAATCCTTGATGCTCTTCTTCGCGTGCAACTTTGATTCCTTCTGGCTCGAAATAGGGAATATTGTTCACATTCTGGGTGTTGTATCCGGCATTGCGAAGTTGCTGACCATTGTTGTCAAATGCTTTTACGAGACTGTACTCAAAATTCTGCTGTACGCCGTTTATGATCTCCTTTGTTGCAATATAGACCTCTGTTTTTGGATGTGTCGTTGAACCTTCCCCGTAGAGGACATAGACGCGGTATTTGTTTTTGCCTACCTGTGCTACGTCGAATCCTTGAAACGCCAGCGGTGACGACGTATCCGGGTTGAAGGTAAGCGCCGAATCATTGATTTCACAACTGGCTATGGGCGTGCATCTTGCGATGTTCCGCGCATAGATCTTGGTCGTGTTGTTGTTCGTGGCATTTTTGATTTGGGCATACTCTTTTGGAGCGGCCTTGATGTCGGACAGTTTGTATATCTTGAACCATCTGCGGCCGTTGTCCCGGTGCTCGATGGCAAAGATGTCAGGGTAATCTGCCGTCCCTTTCGGTGACTGGTAAACAGTCGAACCTACATCGTAAAAAGAGACGGATTTTGTCGGATCAGTATTGACCTTGTACATGTACAGATCGGTGATGTCGGTGCGATATACGATTGGAACGGCGTTTCCTTTGCCGCCCGAGCCTCGGAACTTGAATCGCGCGAAGGTTTGACTGGAGATGCATTCCGAAGGTACCTTGTTGGTATTTTCACGCCCGTGGCACCCGATCCAGATGTATTCCTCGGAGCCGATCTCTTCTACACTGATATTGCATCCGTGACCGAACCAGTCGAGTTCCATTGCATTGAACTGTTTCTCTTCGGCCGCCTTGACCTCCGCCTGTTTCGGCAGGCATTGTACGACACGCAGGTTGCGGCGTCGAACGGTGCCGTCAGCGCTTTTGACCTTTCTCGTATGACAATAGACAATAGCGCCTTCGTGCGTGCTCTTGGCCAGAACCTGGAAACTCTGCATAAGGTCGCTGTGCTTCGTGCCGTTGATGGTCGTATAGCCGAGGAACTGCCCTTTGGAATATCGGTTGTCCTGCAGTGAGTAGAATGTCATGCCGTTGCGGGTTGTCGTGCTGCCTCCCGTATAAAAATTCTTCTCCCAGGGGCGGGTTGTGGCGGTCGTTGAGGTTGCTCGGGTATCGTTGCACATCTGTACGGCTTCGATGATGGTCTTCTCTCCGGCCACGACGTTCAAGGTATAGTTCTCGTCTTCGCTTTTGCCGAAGAGAATGGTGCCTTCGTCATTCTCGACGTAGAGACTGTAGCCTTGATAATCGCCTGCAGGCAGAGGAATGAGAAAACGCCCGACATCACCGACGATGCAGGAATTGTTGACCTTGGCGGTTATGCCGTTCCCGATTTTGGACTCTCCGACGACTTTATACCGGTTGTCGGGATCGAGTTCAATATCTCCGTTTACCTGGGTATTGACAATGAATGTGATGGTTGCAGCGTCGGGATCTACGTTTTTCAGCACGACCTCAACAGCCCCAAGCATCTTTTCGGAACTTCCGTTGAGCCGGACTTCGGGAATCTCCGTCAGGGGATTCGGATATGTGTCCGGGAGGTTCAGTCGGATATTCCCGTTCGCGGTAAGTGTGGCAGTCAGTTCAATGCCGTTTTGTCCGGTCTCAGGAGCCTCCTGCGCCTCCGGAAGATTCTCTTTGACACAACTGCTGAGGATCAAACCGATCGACAGCGTCAGTACGTTCAGCCCCTTTGAGATGCTTTTTCTCAAGGGAGAATGCAATGTAGGTTTTTGCATGATAGATTGAGTTAAAAGGTTGATGTTTATATGATTGATGGATATGTTGGACTTGAGCAGAGATACAGCGGCATGACTGAGGGATTGTCTGCTCTCTGTAGTAGAGCAGGGAAGTGCCTGAGGGCTTTTTCTGTTCGGCACACAAGTCGTCCCGAAAATCTTTATGACGGGCATCTTTTTTCGTACACGATTTGTACAAGTTCATGTTATGCAGGCGATGTTGATTCTTTTTAGTTGGAATTAGCTGTTTGTTTCTTTCGGAGAAAGGATGAATCATCCGGTATAAATCCATCCATTGTTGAAAATCTGTGTTTCAAAGAGCTCTTTTTACTTCTGTCTCGATTGTACAATGACAAATATACATGAATATTTTGTAAATAACAAATATTTTATTGTGATATAATTCTGCCTCGTATTGAATGGACATGAAAATGGAGCGCGAATTTTGTGCTGATATCAAATCTGTATTGTCATGAAGTTTAAATTTTGCGGGGACACATCGAGAAGGGTTTTGCTGAGGAGCATTTTGCGTAAGACGGTCGTTGTCTCCAACTGCCGGAGGATGCTCCATGGAGGTAAAAGTACATGTTGCAGGAGCGTGACGAAACCTGACGATGGTTACGGAGCATTGTTCCCTTTCCGATGTCCGGTCGAATCTTGTTCGGACAGTCGGACTCCGGAATTTCGCGCGAAACGGAGGCCCGTTCCGATTGGTGTGCATGAAGACGAAGACGCAACAAGGGAGCTTTCACCGGAATCACAAACAGCGTGCGGCTCCGACTCGAAGAGACAAAACGTCCGGCAGGTTCCTGCCGGACGTTGTACCTTCTCAACCGATCGCTTCTCCGAGGAATGAACCGTGGTGAAGCGGCCCGTTTACGCCTTTGTCTGCTTCAATCGGGACCGGTAGAGTTTGGCGATGAGGTCGCAGGCCGTTTGCAGGTCGATGCTCCCCGTGTTGATCATCAGATTGTAATGATCGGGGTCGCCCTATTTCTCACCCGTGTAGTATTCGTAATGCGCGATGCGGTTGTGGTTGATGCGTCGGATCTCGGCATCGGCCGTATCGGGCTGCACGGCGTACTCCTCGATGCAGCGCCTCCGTGCGGTGTCGTGATCGCAGTAGCAGAATACCTTGATAAGGTTCGGATTGTCCCGCAGGACGAAATCGGCACATCGCCCGATGATGATGCACGACTCCTTCTCGGCCAGCCTTTGAATGATCCGGCTCTCGGCAACGAAGAGAATGTCGTCCGACGAGAGGCTGCGGGTCAGTGACTGTTCGCTTGCCCCTTCGCCCACAATGCACTTGAGCCAGTAGGAAGGGATGGATTGTTCGTTCTGGCGGATGTAGTTCTCGTCCATGCCGCTCGCTTCCGCCGCAAGATGGATGAACTCCTTGTCATAGACCTTGATGCCCAACTCTTTGGCCAGCATCTCGCCTAACAGATGTCCGCCGCTTCCGAACTCTCTGGCGATCGTGATGATGACATTGTCGGCCGGAGCATGGGGCTGAAGCGTTTCGTCCGACTGCCGGTTGTCGCTTATCCAGTCGTCGAAAATGCGGTAGTAGGGCGAAAGGAAGTGTACGATCGGGCCGACGACGAGTGCTGCGATGACCGTACCTTCACGAACCCCGTAGATTCCCGACATGAATATGAGGGAGAGCAGGCAGGCGATGCAGACCAGCGAGACGTCAAATCCGAGTTTTACAAACCCGAACTCCTTGTGGAGCCGCTTCGACAGGACGCGCACGAAATATTCTCCGGACATCATGGCAATATTGGCCTTGACTTCGAGTGTGATTCCGGCGGCGAGGATGAAGCAGCCGATGAGCAGTATGACGAGTTGCGAGAGGTAGTGAACGGGGTTGAGAGCCGTCAGCAGGTTCATCGAACAGTCGATGAAGGTTCCGAAGCAGAGCGATATGGGGATCTGGAGCAGAAACATCGTCAAATCCTCCTTGAGGTCGCGCCGCGTCATGAGGAAGAGCTCGAGCAGCACGAAGAGCAGGTTGAGCAGGATGGTCCATTGTCCCATGGTGAGGGGTGAACACATGCTCAGGACGTAGGTTACACTGGTGATGGGGGAGGTGCCCAACAGGGCTTTGGTGATGAATGCGATGCCGAAAGCGTTGACGAAGATTGCGACGAGAAACAACAGATAACGTCTCAGAACAGGTTTGGTCATATACCGGAAAATTGATTGGTGCAAAGATCCTGCGGTTTTTCCGTAATCGGAAAGAAAAGAACGACCGTCTTTGGTCGAAAACGAAACAAAACGTACCTTTGCATGACAGAAACGGAGGGATGATGGAGTCGTTTTTTACCGAAAGATATTTGAAACGGTCTGATGCAATCGACTTTACGCGCCGGCAGGTAGTCGGCGGAGATGAGCTGCGGGGCGTGACGCTTGTCCTGGATCGGGGATTCTATGTCGTTTTGGTCACAAACGGAACAGCCCGCTTTTCGGATAACGACCGGAGTATGAGACTCCGAAGCGGGGACCTGCTTGTCTTGACTCCGAGCATGCGGGGCCGTTTCGGAGACGCCGAACCGGGATTCCGCATGGAGTGCATCCATATCTGTCCGGACTATTTCGACACCCTGACCGACGGCCAGCCGATGTACCATCAGCTGGCGAAATACATCGGCAAGGAGCAGATTCCGCTCTTCCATCTGGATCGGGACACCCGGCTTTTCCTGCAGCGCAGCATGGCGCTGTTCCGAGATCCACTCTACGGATTCAAGTTCTACCGCGAGGGCGTCGTGCGCCATTTCCACAGTTTTTTCCTGCTTCAGATCTCCGACATCCTGTGCCGGAACACTCCGGCCGCAACGGTGTGCATCAAACGTTCCAACGAGATTTTTCGCGGATTCAAGGCGCTGCTGGTCCACCACTATCAGACGCATCATGATCTGGGCTTTTATGCCGACCGCCTGCATGTATCGACCACCTACCTTTCACGGATCGTCAAACGCATGACGGGACATACCGTGCGGTACCATCTCACGGAACTGCTGCGGGTCGAGGCCGTGAGGTTGCTGGAGAATACAGATCTGGATATCAAGGAGATTGCCGATCGGCTGGGCTTTGCGGATCAATCGGTTTTCGGAAAGTTCTTTGTCCGCGAGACGGGAATTTCGCCCATGAAGTATCGGACGAAGCGCCTTGCGGCGGATCGTTGACCGGCAGGCGGATGCATCCTGCCGGTATCACCGATTCATGCGGAATCGCCGTGTAAATTGCGGAGATTTGTTGCATGTGCCGTCTTCTGGTGGTGCGGCGAGGTTCTGGAAGAGAGGACCGCGTCGGAGAACCGTCTCTTGTCCGGAAACCGCGTGCAGGTCGTGACCGGATCATGGGCGTACAGCGATCCGCTCCGAACGTGCGGGGACGACTGTTTCCGGATCAGCGACCCGTTTGTCGAATCCCTTGTATCAAACGGTTTTTTCACCTTCAATCCGCATGGTTCGCATCTCTTCCCGCGTGACCCCGTACTTCTTTCCGTAACTGCTCCAGTAGAGGGTGGATGCCAGAATGAAGAGCCGTTTCGTCAGCGGCATCGTGGTATGAAACGCAGCGTATTTCCTGTTGCGTATGGATCTCGAAAAGTCCCGTATCGCCCTCTTTGCAAGGAACCGGAACGGGGTGTCCAGAATGGCTTCACCGCTTCCGATCTCAACCACGGAACCAAACGCATAGCCGTTCCGCTTGCAGAAGAACTTCATCATCCTTACCGCCAGGTCATTTTGCCGATACTCCAGAAATCCGCAGTTGATCATGACCGAGACAACCGGTTTGCCGGCGGGCGGTTCAAGCTCCAGCGCCTTGAGGAAATTCAGCAGTCCGACCGGCAGCGCATCGGCGTAGAGCGGGAAAACAAGGACGACATCCGAACAGGTTCCGATTTTGCGGCGCAGTTCGTCGTGGTTCGTCCTGGTGATGTTGTAGTATTCGACATCCGCTCCATGGCAGGCGGAGAAGATCTCGGCATAACGTTTGGAGTTGGATTTCGGGGCCCGCGGGCTTCCGTTCAGAATGATTGTCTTTTCCATCGTTCCACACTTTTTTTCACCTCCTCGTTGACGGTGTCCTCCGTTGTGAAGATGATTCGGTAATCCTCGAAATTCATGTTGCGGGCATTTCTTTCGACAAGGTGCGTGAAGATATCCCGCTCTTCGTCGGAAAGATTCTCCCCGTAAGCGATAATTGTGGCCAGTTTGGGTGTCACGGCCCGCTGCAGGTGGTGTGTTTCGCCGTGCCAGATCCGGATAAAGGCCTGCTGGACGGGAATCGCCCTTTCAAGCATGGTTTTCATGACGGTGTCGTATCCGCCGTATTTTATCCTGCTGACATAGAGAATTCTCCGGCTTTCGGCAATCAGCGGATATACCTTCGTGGCATCGTCGCGTATGACGCATCGTCCGGGTGTCTTGGTCCAGCAGCCGAAACATCCTACGCAGTTTGCAATCTTCAGGGATGAAAGATCCACGTACTTGATTCCGTCCAGCTCTTCCGCCGGAAGATTGACGGGCCTGTCGCTCAAAATCAGATCCATAAGTTGTCTATTCTGACATGCGTTTTTGTTGTTGTCATGTTTGGAGACTCCGGGTTTCGGACCCCGGGCAGTCTCCGTTTCGCTTTTGCTGAAACCTCCGTTGCTGGAAGACCTGCCGGTGCTTTTGACCCGCTTCGGATTCGCAGCTCTCAGCAAAGATATGCAATCTAACGGAAAGAAAAGTCTTTACGGTATGTGCCGGCTTTATGGAAGTATAGAAACATCCGAAAGTTTCATGCGGGAGCGGGAGCATTGTATGGGAGGTGTGAGGCAGAACAAATTTCGAATAATTCCTCTTGTCGGATGTTATTCAGACAGCCCGGTCCTGCACCCGAAGGAAACAGAATGCCCTTGTCTTGAAAAATCAGCACCCGGTCAATCATTTGGATGGGCAGGGTGTTGATTTGAATTTTCGGTCTGAGTTGTACTAATGCTCCTTCTTATTGAAAAATTATCTGTATTGATTGTCTGTATATTACGTCAGAGCCAATGAAATTTTCGCAAACAAGCCGCACCGTCTGAGACGATTGGGGAAGGAGGAAGGGGATAACCTGATATTTTGGAAAATTAGGAAGAAAACTATTTCGTTTCCCTTTTGCTCGATTTATTGCCGATCAGAAAGATGAGTTTGTCATGACCTGTCTTTCAGATGGTCAATTATGTCGTCGCAAGCCTTAAGCACTTTCCTGTCTATAAAATACTGGATGCAGACGCCCGCAAGGACAGCTACGCATATGATGACTATGGCAGCAAAGCCTCGCTCCGGAATGAGGAATGTGTTGTGGATTTCAGGAAAAATGAAGCACATAAGGCCAGCCACCAAAACCCATGATACTGTATTGACAATCATGTAGTTCCGTTTGAATTTCCTTAATCGGGTTACAGTCGAGAGAACGTTGTCTGTACCGTATTCTATTTTTCCGAGTTTGCGGTATATGAGCACATAGCCGATCAGCATAAGTACATAGAGTGCAGCAATCATACCGGCAAGGCACATGTCAAGTCCCCTGATATAGGACGCTATCAATATGATAAGTATCGCGGCACATACACCGGCGATGGTGGTTTTTCTGTTTGAATCCAGTACACTGACTTTGTTCCGGAAGACCATTTCCATAAGTTGCCTGTTGATTATCGTCTGCTTGTCCATCCCAGTCTTGAGATATTCATAATCAGACTTCATCTGCCGGAGTTCATCATACACGGATAAGTTGTCATTCTGCATAGCTTTTGGATTTAGATGTTCATTTTCTTAAGTTTCTCTTTGATTCTGTAGAGCTGGAAGGAGACATTTTTTACGGAAATGCCTATGACAGCCCCGATTTCCTCATAAGACAATCCCTCGAGCCACAAGAGAATTAGAGCACGGTCAACAAGTCCAAGACGGTTTATCCTGTCATAGAGACGTCTTATCTGCAGTGTGCTGTCGCTTATTTCTCCAAAGAAATCAACATCAATGCTTAATGGAATATGTGAAGTTTCCCTTCTCTTTTTCTTTCTTTTCTGCCCGTTAATGCATGTGTTGAAACTTACGCGGTAGATCCATGTCCTGACATCCGACTCTCCGCGGAATGTGTCATATCCTTTCCAGAGCCTGATCAGCACATCCTGAAAAAGGTCTTCCGCCTCTTCTTTGCTTTCGGAAAACATATAGCAAACGGTATAGACAACAGTTTTGTGCTTTTTCACCAGGCGGGTGAATTCCTGTTCCTTCTGTTCCATCATAATTTCATATTTCAATCCTATTAGACAACAGTGTTTCTGAAAAACTATAAATTATCGGTTGCATTTTCATATTGAGGCGATGAAACACCGTTGTCCAAACAAATTAAATCCCCGTCAATCAATTGATTGACGGGGATTTAATCGTTGTTTCCGTGCTTAAAATCGCACTAATATTCTTCCTCGTTGAAGAAGAAGTCGTCTTTCGAGGGGTAATCGGGCCAGATGTCTTCGATCGATTCATAGATCTCGCCCTCATCCTCTATCTCTTGCAGGTTCTCCAGAACTTCCAACGGTGCCCCTGAACGAACTGCATAATCGATCAACTCATCTTTTGTGGCAGGCCACGGTGCATCTTCCAGTTTCGATGCGAGTTCAAGTGTCCAGTACATAGTGTATTAAGTTTATAAGTTCGTCGTTAGTAAATATCTTCGATCTTATTGTTCGCTTTCGAAGTTGCAAAAATATAAAAAATTACGAATGTGCAAATAAAATTATTGAAAATCTTCGCGGCGAACGCAAATATACACTATAATGCGTTTGTATTCAGTAATATAAGGAATTGGAGCCCTTTCTCCTCGGAACTCCTCTTCCGTCAGGGAATCCACAGTGTCTCTTCTACATGGTAGTGTTCGGTCAGCACGCGCCCCAACAGGTAGAAGTAATCCGACAACCGGTTGAGGTATGTAAGCGTGTTGGCGCTGATTGTGGGGTGAAGTGCGGCAGCTCGCAGACTTGCCCGCTCGGCGCGTCGGCAGATCGTCCGGCAGACATGACACAGCGATACGGTTCGGTGACCGCCCGGTATCGTAAATTTCGTGATGGGCGGAACCTGCTCCTGCATCTGGTCGATCCGGTGTTCGAGGTATGCAATCGCCTCCGGTTGGATATCGGGTAATTTTCCTTCGCCGTTGCGGCCGACCGCCAGCAGTGCCGCGACACTCATCAGTTGCGATCCAATGCGGGTCAGGTCATCGAGGTATTCGGCTGCACCGGCATCGTCGCGCAGGTGGTCACCAAGATACGCGACAAAACTTCCCAACTCATCCACCGTGCCGTATGCTTCGACACGTTCGTCGGTCTTCGACACCCGCTCGCCGCCGATGAGCGATGTCGTACCCTTGTCTCCTGTTTTTGTATAGATCTTCGTCATAATTTGAAATGTTGTTTCGGCAGGTCTCCGTTGAACAGCAGCAAATAGGCTCTGTTGTCAATCGACGTCGATGGATGGGCCAGGATCAGCCGTTGACAGCACTCCCGGCGTGCCTTGTCGGCATAGGGATCCAGTATGCAGAGGGTCGTACCACATCTTCGGGCCTCGGCTGCCAGTGCCGTCAACTCTTCGACGGTGGCTTCGGGGGTTGCTATGCCCAATTCAATCCCTGATGCACGATTCAGGCCAAAACTTTTGTATTTGCAGTGCGTGTAGAGATTTTGCAGTTGGACAGCTCTTCGTTCGTTGACGTCGCACCTGCGCAGCGTATCGTAGAGTGCGTGTTCCTTTCCGGAAAGCTCGTGTTTCATGAAGACCTGGCGGACAATGGCATAGACAAAGGGCGAATGCACGCCGTGCCCTCTGAAATAGCGGGCGCGGGCAATGCGGCTGCGGAGGCGTTCGACGTCGCGGTGGTGCCGCGGACGGTATCGTTTCGGAAGTTTCATTGTTTGAGCATGCCGGCCAGACGTCCGGTAGAGAAGGCGATCTGCAGGTTGTAGCCACCCGTATTGGCATCGAGATCGAGCACCTCGCCGGCAAAATAGAGCCCCTTGATCTTCAGCGACTCCATCGTGTAGCGATTGACCTCGTCGCAACGTACGCCGCCGGCCGTTACGACCGCATATTCGAAGGGTGCGTAGTCCGTGATCGGAAGAACGAACCCTTTGAGCACGGCAATAAGCCGGTCGATCTGTTGTTCGGAGATCTTCCTGAGATAGGTTTTCGACTGGATGTCCAACTCCTTGCAGAGCGGCATGACCATCGGTTTGGGAACCAGCTTGCGCATCAGCTCCGCGAAAAACTCCTCTTCGGGCAGCTCGGCGATCTCGCGGTGGATCCGTTCACGGAGAATTTCGGGCGTAAGGGCGGGTTTCAGATCGAGCACGATCTTCACGCGGCGGCCGTCGATCAGCGCATCGACGGCATCGCGGCTCATCCGCAGTGCAATGGCTCCTTCGATGCCGCGCTCCGAGAAACCGATTTCTCCGAACTCCTCCCGCACGGGTGCATTGTCGATGTAGAGCGTGGCCCGAACGTTGCGGAGAAGCAGTCCGTGCAGGTCGCGCAACTGCGGGTGAGGGGATATGAGGGGCGTGAGCGACGGTCGCAGGGGTTCGATGGTATGGCCGAGATCGGCGGCGAAGGTATAGCCGTCGCCGGTGGAGCCGGTAGCGGGGTAGGAGACGCCTCCGGTTGCGACAATGACCTGTGGAGCCTCCTCCTTCCGTTCGAAGCCCCGACGGTTCATGTAGCGCACGCCGAATATTTTGTTCCCCAACGTAAGCAGTCCCGTAACGCGGGTGTTGAACCGGAACTCCACGCCGTTGTCGAGACACCAGTTTTCGAGCGCGTTGGCGATGTCCCACGCCTTGCCGCTGTGGGGGAAGACGCGGTCGCCGCGTTCGATGTCAAGTTTTACGCCTATCCGTTCGAAGAAGCGGATGGTCGCGCGGTTGTTGAATTCCGCAAAGGCGGGCGTAAAGAAATCGGCATTGGTCCGTACCTGGGATGCGAACTCTTCGGGCGGACGGGCATTGGTGAGGTTGCAGCGTCCTTTTCCTGTGATGCGGATCTTGCGGCCCGCTTTCTCCATCTTCTCGATGACGAGGACCTTTTTGCCGTTTCGGGCGGCCGTTCCTGCGGCCATCATGCCTGCGGCGCCGGCTCCGATGACGATTACGTCGCAGGAAGAATCCGTATGGTCCGTATTATCTGTATTACTGGTATGCACG
>CALUOX010000023.1 GCA_944322375.1 uncultured Alistipes sp. | reverse complement strand
AGACACCGACATTGTCTTTAGGCCCGATTCGGATATTCTGTCGCTGACGGACGACGAACGCAGGCAGATAGAAGAGGAAATGTTGACGCCAACAGATTTCTCGCAGATCGATCCCGGCTTCTTCGTTAAAATCTGATCTTTTCGGAGGCGGATGAAAAAGCTCGATTCGTAGAACGTTATCATCTCCCAACCGAACCTATAGGAGATTGATTTTTAGATTCTGGTCTATTTGGGGAGAAGTGATAAAAAGCCCCCGGTCTCTGTCAAACAGTCGTCTCACTTACTCTTCAACAAAAAACGCTCGCAGCGCGTGACCGGGGGATTCCTCGTTCGCGTTGCGAGCGTGTGTTTTATGAGAAAAATAAGTGAGACGTACAAAGGTAAACAAAAGTAAGAAAAACGACAATGAAAACACCGATTTCTTATTATGGCGGCAAACAAACCATACTTAAACATATTCTACCCCTCATACCGGAGCACCGGATTTACACGGAAGCATTCTGCGGAGGGGCAGCAGTTTTGTTTGCCAAGCGGCCGGTCGAGGCTGAGGTGATCAATGATATCAATATGGAATTGACGAATTTCTATTGGATGGCCAAGGTCTGCTACCCGGAGTTAAAGAGACAGATCGAGAAAACACTCCACAGCAGGGATATTCATGCTCATGCCGGACACATTAACAGCTATCCGCAATTCTTCACTCCAGTCGAGCGTGCATGGGCCGTCTGGGCTCTTTGCAAGATGTCGTTTGCTTCAATGCTGGACGGAACATTCGGCTATGACTTCGGAGGTATGATGCCCAAGAAATTGCGCAACGCCAAGGATGAATTTACCGAACAACTCTGTGCACGCCTTGAGAGAGTGACGATTGAGAACAGGAATGCACTTGATGTGATCGCGTGCTACGATGCGCCGGATGCCTTTCATTTCGTCGATCCTCCCTATGTGAACTCGGACTGCGGCCATTACGAGGATACGTTCAACGAGCAGAATATGGAACAGCTTCTTCGTCTGCTCGAGACGGTGAAGGGGAAGTTTATGCTGACGATGTTTCCCTTCGACATGATCGACCGATTCGCCCAACGCAACGGGTGGATTATCCACCGCATTGAGCGAACGATCAGCGCTTCCAAGTCGAGTCGCCGCCGGCAGGAGGAGTGGATGGTTTGCAACTATGAGGAGCGGGCGCAGGGTTCGCTGTTCATGTGATGAAGAAGTACTGTTCAAACAACGTTTGTTTATCGTTTGAACGGTACTTCTTTTGCGTGCGTGCGAAAATTATGCAGCATTTCGTTTTGATTATCAAATAAGGCTAAAAGGTCGCATTTGGTTTTTGATTTCGTCACATTTCGTTTTGCCGATTATAATTTGTCACTTTCCTCTCGATCTGCCACCCCCCCCCTCGATCTGTCGCTTCGATTCGTCGCTCCGATCCGCCGCTTGACTGAGTAGGCCGATTCGTTGGTTGAACAGAGTAATACCGGTTGATGGAATTGCGTCTGCATTCTCCACAGGATCATCGTGAAGGGAGTGAGATTGCGTGGCCGAACTGCCCGAATCCTCAGACTGGCAGAACCGGTTGAATAATGTTGTGAAATGGAAGGAGGTGCGAAACGTTTCGTTGAAACCGTAATGGAGAGTTCGGTAATGAAGCCGTTTGTTTGGCAGGAACGGCGCCGGAAGATATCGGTAATAGATTAAATATATGTAACGGGAGGGCGTGATCTCCGAAAATAAAAGTCCCAGCAAGCATCGCTTGCAGGGACTCCGACGTCATTTTATACCTTTGGCGGAAAGGAGGGGATTCGAACCCCTGAAACCCTTTTGGGGTTTACTCGCTTTCCAGGCGGGCCAGTTCAACCACTCCTGCACCTTTCCAAAATCAAAAACTCTCCGATGATGCGGCACCATCGGAGAGCCTTGGCGGAGAGAGGGGGATTCGAACCCCCGATACAGGTTCACCCCGTATGACGGTTTAGCAAACCGTTGGTTTAAGCCACTCACCCATCTCTCCGGAGCGCTTAATTTCCTTAAATGCGGAGCAAAAGTAAATCAAAAAAGCCGAATTACCAAATAAAATGCAAGTTTCTTTTCCGGCATCGCTTCGTTTTCTCCTCTGCCGGCTTGCGATGCGCGGCTCCCGGGGAGTCCGAATCATCCGACGGACGGAATCCGTTCCGTTGGCACGCAACGGCTGCGACCTGTAGCCAAAGAGTGCCGATCGGTTCTGCAGGCCGGTAACTTGTATCTCCCGAAGTCGTTCTGTCTCCCGTCGTTCCGGAACTTTGTTCCGTGAAGATCGTCTTCGTTGCCGGAGCTCTTCCTGCGATCCGTCGGAGGCCTCTTCTCCGGGTGGGCTGTTTCGTGTGTGGGAAGCCGATAAATCGGTCCGTTTTTGTCGCGAAACCCCGTCTCATGCGGCCCGAACTTTGTCTTCGCTCTGTCGGATGTGCGGATGACGTGACGGCTCCGTGGGGGTCGCTGTCCGATTCCGGCGTTGAACGCAGCGGCATGCGTGTCCGACTGCATGACCTGTAATTGTTGTTCCTGATTTACGAATGTCCATGCGTATTTCCGATCTCGACAGGCTCGATGCCCATCGCAATCTCTATGTTGAAGCGATAATCCGCCATCTGTGGGTTTACCGCGTGATCGATCTTTCACCCGAAGATATTGTCGTTCGGGTGATATTGCGCGACGTGGCGGATTTTCACAGCCGTTCGGAGCTGGATATCGGGGATTATGCCGAAGATCTGCTGGTGGATCGTATCGGTTATGTCAATGCCGAATCCTTTCGGCTTGAACTGTCGGTTTCGAATTTCCGGTTCGACGCGGCATCGACCCTTCCGGCCTCCTTGCGGCGCATTCCGGGGATGCAACGTACGGTCCTGGTCCGCCGCAACAGCGGAACGGCCCCTCCGTATATTTCCGCCTATTTCCTGCGTCCGATTCGTCAGGTGATAGAACGTATGGTCCAACTGCTCTCCGGCGAGGTGTCGGCTCTCGGGATGAAACCCTATCGGATGGAGGACGACGAGGATTTCTGGCGGGAACTGGAGGGCTATCTGAATGCCGATGCCGGAAAGTACTCCTGATGGATGCGTGTTGTGAAACATTTCCGTCAGTCATCGTTCGACATGACCGGTCCGGAACCATCGGAGAGGCTATCTTGATAGCTGTCTGGCAGGATTCCGGTGTCAGTGCTGTCGGTCTGTCGGATGGCTGGATTGTCGGGCTGGACTGTCGGTGCTGTCGATGGTTGGATTGTCGGGCTGTCGGGCGGTCTGAATGTCGGGCTGGACTGCTGGTTTGTCTGACAGTCGGGTGGTTGGATTGTCGGGGTGCATGGAGGTCGGATTGCAGGGTGGCCGGGCTCTCTGACTATTGTGTCGGGTTGTTGGACGGTCTGATTGTCGCGTAGGGTTGCCGGCCGTTGTGCTGTCGGGTTGTTGGCCGGTCGATTAGTCTGACGGTCAGTCTGCCTGCCTGTCCGTCAGACAAATTGTCCGTCAGCATGGTTGTCTGTTTTATTGTCTGCCTGTCAGTCGGTTTGTCTGTCTGCCGGTTTGTCGGTTTGATGGGTGGTTTGCCGGTTTGAAGGTACGGATGCGTATGGATGCGGAAGCGGTTCGGTTACCGCTGCTGAGGCATGTCAGGCATCCATTCGTCGATACCCGTGAGCGGATGCCGTTGCCGCCAGTCGAGAAATTCGCCGTATGTGCGTATCCCACCCTCCAGTACGGCGCGGTAGTATTCGATGCCGGCGATCTTCACTTCGTCGGGCGTCTCGAACTTGAGTCGCAGGATTGTCCGGCGGGTTTCGGGGGTCAGCGCTGCGGCGATCCGGTCGGCGACACGTTCGAAACAGCCGTCGTAGCGCGAACCTTTGCGGATGTGGATCATGTCGATCTGCCACAAGTCGTTGTCGCGGTCGCGGTAAAGGGCATGCCACTCGATGCAGGCTTCGTCGGTGGACAGCAGGTTGCGGCATTCGATGTGCTCGACGGCGGGGTGGACGGCAAGCCGCGCCATGGCGGCGAAACTGTCGCTCGGATGCAGCGGTGCGGAGTAGATGTGGAGATCGATGTCGCGGTGTCGGGCCAGCAACCCGCAGCGCAGCGAGCCGACAAGATGGGCTTCGGCGCCGATCGATTGCCAGATCTCCATCAACCGGGTTTCGCGGATGATCTCCATTGCCTTCAGTTGTTGTCGTCGGGCGCGCTCTTCGATGGTATTCATGATCGGATTTGAGTGAAGGTTGATTGGGGCTGACGAAGGTACGCAATATTTTTTGAATTACCGCTTCCCGGTCTGAAAGCGTGTGAACCGTTGTCGGAAAGTTCTGCTCCCGTAAATAAAGGGTCTTGTACTTCGGATAGCTTTGCGTTGATCGGACCGATCTGTCTGTTTTGCTGCCATGCGGTTGATTATCTTGTTGTTTCATTTTGTGTCGGTCGCGCATGTCGTTGGATCGGAGATGCTGCCGCCGGCCGCTTGTGAATGCTTCATTGCAGGTTCTGCATTTTTTTTGTACATTTGCATGATATTTTGCAAGGTATGTCGGAACAGAATGATCTCATACGGGAGATAGAGGATCGGGAGTACAAATACGGCTTCACGTCGGACATTGAAACCGAAACGATTCCGCGCGGATTGAGCGAGGAGGTCGTGCGGCTGATCTCCGAAAAGAAGGGTGAACCGGAATGGATGACCGAGTCGCGGCTGAAGGCTTATCGCCATTGGCTGAAGATGGAACCGCCCACATGGGCGCATCTGCGTATCCCCGAAATTGATTTTCAGAATATCATCTATTACGCTGCCCCGAAGGCGCGTCCAAAGTTGGGGTCGATGGATGAGGTGGACCCCGAACTCAAACGTACGTTCGACAAGTTGGGGATTCCGCTCGAAGAGCAGATGGCGCTGGCCGGTGTCGCGGTCGATGCCGTGATGGACTCCGTGTCGGTCAAGACGACCTTCAAGGAGACGCTGGCCGAAAAGGGCATCATCTTCTGCTCGATCTCGGAGGCGATCCGCGACTATCCCGAACTCGTACGCAAATATCTGGGGAGCGTCGTGCCCTATACCGATAATTTCTATGCGGCGCTCAACGCCGCCGTCTTCTCCGACGGCTCGTTCTGCTACATTCCCAAGGGGGTGCGGTGCCCGATGGAACTTTCGACCTACTTCCGCATCAATGCCGAGGGTACGGGACAGTTTGAGCGGACGTTGATCGTGGCCGATGAAGGGGCCTACGTGAGCTATCTGGAGGGTTGTACGGCGCCGCGGCGCGACGACAACCAGCTGCATGCAGCCGTGGTGGAGATCGTTGTCGAACGCGATGCCGAGGTGAAGTATTCGACCGTCCAGAACTGGTATCCGGGTGACAGGGAGGGGCGCGGCGGCATCTACAACTTCGTCACGAAGCGCGGTTTGTGTCGTGAGAACGCCCGTCTGTCGTGGACGCAGGTCGAGACGGGATCGGCCATAACATGGAAGTATCCGAGCTGCGTGCTGTTGGGCGACAATTCGGTCGGCGAGTTCTACTCGGTGGCCATGACCAACAACTTCCAGCAGGCCGATACGGGAACCAAGATGATCCATATCGGGCGCAATACGCGCAGCCGCATCGTCTCGAAGGGTATCTCGGCGGGTCGGAGCGAGAACTCCTACCGAGGGCTGGTCAAGGTGGCGCGGGGCGCCGACAACGCCCGCAACTATTCGCAGTGCGACTCGCTGCTGATCGGCTCGACGTGCGGGGCGCACACCTTTCCGGAGATCGAGTGCAACAACCGCACGGCGGTCGTGGAGCATGAAGCCACGACGTCGAAGATCTCCGAAGAGCAGCTTCTCTACTGCAACCAGCGGGGCCTTTCGACCGAGGATGCCGTCGGACTGATCGTCAACGGTTTTGCGAAGGAGGTCATGGCGAAGTTGCCGATGGAGTTTGCGGTTGAGGCTCAAAAATTGCTGTCGATCAGTCTTGAGGGATCGGTCGGTTAATGTTGCTGTTGAAGTGTAAATAGAGATTGAGATAATGTTGTCCGTAAAAAATCTGCATGCGTCGGTCGGCGACAAGGAGATCCTCCGGGGAATCGACCTTGAGGTGAAGGCCGGAGAGGTGCATGCCATCATGGGCCCGAACGGATCGGGCAAGAGTACGCTGGCGTCGGTGCTGGCCGGTAATGAGAAGTTTACCGTTACGGAGGGTTCGGTGACCTTTTGCGGCAGAGATCTGTTGTCGATGCCGATCGAAGAGCGTGCCCGGGCCGGTCTGTTCCTCGGTTTCCAGTATCCGGTGGAGATTCCCGGCGTTTCGATGGCCAACTTCATGAAGATGGCCGTGCAGGAGCAACGCCGTTATCGCGGCGAGGAGCCGTTGACCGCTTCGCAGTTCCTGCGCCTGATGAAGGAGAAGAGCGCAGTCGTGGAGTTGGATCCGAAGTTGATGTCACGCTCCGTAAATGAAGGATTCTCAGGAGGTGAGAAGAAGAAAAACGAAATTTTCCAGATGGCCATGCTGGAGCCGCGTCTGGCGATCCTCGATGAGACCGATTCGGGACTCGATATCGATGCGTTGCGTATCGTGGCGACGGGTGTGACGAAACTCCATACGGCGGAGAATGCTACGGTGGTCATTACGCATTACCAGCGGCTGCTGGATTATATTGTCCCCGATGTGGTGCATGTGCTCTACAAGGGGCGCATCATCTATACGGGAGACCGGACCCTTGCCCTGAAACTTGAAAAGGAGGGCTACGACTGGTTGATCAACGAATACGGAGCGTGCTGATGGAAGGGTTGGATTGGTTGCAGGATGCGGATTTTACGCCGTTGTGCGGTGAGCGGGCAACGCTGACCGCCGGCAGGGTGCATCTGCTTGCGGATCCCGAAAAGTATGCCGTCGAGGCGGCCGCAGGGTCAACGGCGCAGCTGTTGATCGTCCATACGCGGCCGGCATCCGCCACCTTGAGTGTAAGTGTAGCTGAAGGGGCAGAGTTGTCTGTTGCAGAGATCTTTCTTGCGGAGGCATTCGTCGATTTCACGATCCGCCAGCATGGGCAGAGCCGTTGTCACTTGACGGTTGCCGAGTTGACGAGCGCCAATGTGAACTACGGCATTGATCTGGATGGTGAAGGTGCCGGCAGTGAACTGGACGGGTTGTTTCTGGCCGGTGGCAAGGAGCATTGCGAAGTTGCCGTGCGGGTCAACCACAATGTGCCGGGTTGTTGCAGCCGTTCGCTTGTGAAAGGTGTTGCGGGCGGCGAGGCGAAGGGTGCCTTTCGGGGGCTGGTCTATGTGGCTCAGGATGCACAGCGCACCGATGCGCAGCAGACGAGCCGGAATATCGAACTGACACCGACGGCCCGGATCGTGACCAAGCCTCAGTTGGAGATCTATGCCGACGACGTGAAGTGTTCGCATGGCGCTACGGTGGGGCAGTTGGATGACGAAGCGATTCTCTACATGCGGCAGCGGGGGCTGGACGAAGCCCAGGCCCGGCGGTTGCAGTTGGAGGGTTTCGTGGGCGCGATAGCCGCTCAATGCGGTGTGGAAGCGGTTCGTGACAAATTGTATGAATTGATCGTCGGAAAACTCGAACGGATGTGACGATGTTTGACGGAGAGAAGATACGGGCGGATTTTCCGCTGCTTGATACGGAGGTGTACGGCCGTCCGCTGGTCTATCTCGACAGCGGAGCGACGGCCCAGAAACCGACCTGCGTGATCGATACGGTCGATTGGCTGCACCGACACCTCAATGCGAACATTCATCGGGGTGTGCACCGGCTGGCCGAGGAGGCGACGGAGCGTTATGAGGCGGCACGCGATCTTGTGCGAGAGTATATCCATGCGGCGCATCGCGAGGAGATCGTCTTCACGGCGGGCGCTACGGCCTCGCTCAATACGGTGGCCTATGCGTGGAGCGAGAGGTTTCTGCAGGCGGGCGACAACATCGTCGTCAGCGAGATGGAGCACCACTCGAATCTGGTGCCCTGGCAGCTGATGGCTCAACGGAAGGGTGCCGAACTGCGCATGCTGCCCTTCGATGACACGGGCAGGCTGATGACTGAACGGCTCGACGGCCTGCTTGACAAGCGAACCCGCATGGTAGCCGTTACGCAGGCCTCCAATACGCTCGGTACACATCCCGATCTGAAACAGATCATTGATGCGGCGCATGCCGTCGGCGCATTGGTCTGCGTGGATGGATGTCAGGGTATCGTGCACGGCGGAGTCGATGTCGCAGCGTTGGGTTGCGACTTTTATGCCTTTTCGGGGCACAAACTCTACGGCCCGACGGGAATCGGCGTGCTCTATGGACGTCGGGAACTGCTGGATGCCATGCCGCCGTTCCTGTGCGGGGGCGACATGGTGGATCGTGTCTCGTTCGAACGGACGACCTATGCGCCGCTGCCGCTGAAGTTCGAGGCCGGAACGGCCAATTTCATCGCCGCAATCGGCCTGGGGGAGGCGATTCGCTACCTGCAGCGTTTCGATGCTGCGGAGATTGAGCGATACGAAGAGGAGTTGCTGCGTTATGCAACCGAACGGCTGCTGGCGATCGACGGCCTGCGGATCTATGGCCGGACGCCCGACAAGTGTGCGATCGTATCGTTTACGGTCGAGGGCACGCATCCCTATGATGTGGGGATGATTCTCGACAAGCTGGGTATTGCCGTGCGCACGGGGCAGCATTGTGCCGAGCCGGTCATGACCCACTATGGTGTGGCGGGCATGTGTCGGGCCTCGTTTGCGATGTACAACACGCGGGCGGAGGTCGATGCGCTGGCGGCGGGTGTGGAACGCGCCGTGCGGATGCTGCGATGAGCGCATGCCGCCGGAAAAGAGAAGAAAAACTACTGCTTGACTTATGTTTATCGTACTCGAAGGATTGGATGGCGCGGGGAAGTCCACGCAGATCGGAATGTTGCAGGAGCTTTTCGCGCAGCGAGGTGTGGAGTGTCGTTACCTCCATTTTCCGCGTTTCGATGCACCGGTGTTCGGTGAGTTGATCGCCCGGTTTCTGCGGGGTGAATTCGGGGCTGTCGATCGTGTCGATCCCTATCTTGTGGCGCTGCTCTACGCCGGTGATCGCGGCGATGCCGCGGCGATGATCCGGCAGTGGCTCGATGAAGGTCATGCGGTGATTCTCGACCGTTACGTCTATTCGAATATCGCTTTCCAGTGTGCGAAACTGCCCGACGGCGAAGAGCGCCGGCGTCTGAAGCAGTGGATTCTCGACACGGAGTTTGGATATTATCATCTGCCGCGACCCGATGTGTCGCTGTTTCTCGATGTGCCGTTTGCGTTTACCGAGCGGAAACTGACACAGACGCGCGAAGGCGACGACCGCAGTTACCTGCAGGGCGGACGCGACATCCACGAAGCGTCGCTCGACCTGCAGCGGCGTGTCCGCGAGGTCTATCTCTCGGCGGCGCACGACGATGATGCTTTCCGGGTGGTGGATTGTTCCGCGCCGGACGGCTCGATGGCGACGCCCGAAGCCATTTTTTCCAAAATCGAAGCGGAGATCGCTCCGCTGCTGAAACCGCATGCCGATGAATAACAATCGCGCTTTCAAACTGCTGGCCCATGTCTGTCGCGTCCTGATGGCTGCGACCTTCATCTTTTCGGGGTTTGTCAAGGTGGTCGATCCCTGGGGCACGGCCATCAAGATTCAGGAATATCTCTCGATCTATGGTCTGGAGAGCCTCAGCGGTCTGCGTTTCGTCTTTTCGATCTGGCTGTGCGGTGCCGAGCTGATGATGGGTCTGATGCTGCTCTTCAAGGTGCGGATCCGGCTGATTTCGATCTTCGCGCTGGCGTCGATGATCTTCTTTACGCTGCTTACTTTCCTCAGTGCAACGTGGCTGCCGGTCGAAGACTGCGGATGCTTCGGCGATGCGGTGAAACTGACTCCCTGGCAGACCTTCTTCAAGAATCTGGTGCTGCTGCCCTTGTCCGTCGTGGTGTGGTGGCGGTATCGTCACGACCGGATTCTGGCCTTCTCGAAGGCGGAAGTTGCCTGTACGGTCCTCTTCTTTGTCGTGGCGATGGGTATCGGCGTCTATTGTTATCTCCATCTTCCGTTGATTGATTTCCGACCCTTCAGGAAGGGGGTCAACATCTACGCCGAGATGAATGCCACCGCACCGGTTCCGGAGGAGGAGATGGATCATACCGTGCTGGTTTACAGAGATAAAAAGACCGGTAAGGAACGGGAGTTTTTCCTCGACGATACCGAATGGCAGGATACGTCCCGGTGGGAATGGGTGGATACCCGTGTGGAGGAGACCAGCGAACTGAAAGTTGATCCTACGCTTTCGGAGTTCTCGCTGCGCGACGAAAACGGTGATGCGACGGAGTGGCTCTTGACACGCCCCGGGCGGGTCTATATGTTGTGTATCAATGAATTCGATCGTCTGGACAAGCCTTGTGAAGAGCGTATGCGGAGGATTGTCGAGCGTGCGGCCCGGGAGAAGGTTCTGGTGGTCTGTCTGACGCCCGAGCGGTTGTATGGGATAACGGAACGGTCGTTTGCCGGCAGTAAACCGGTGCATTGCTACAACATCGATGCGACGACACTCAAGACGATGCTGCGGGCTTTCAACGGGCTGGTGGTGCTCGATGACGGTGTGATCAGCGACAAGCGCAACTGTCGGGATATCAAATGAGCGGTGCTTCCGCCGGGTGGAGTTGTTCAAGGCGTCGGCTGTCGTATCGACAGCCGACGCTTCATTTTTTTTGGGGGGGGCAGAGGCATGTCGTTTCCCCGACGGCGGAGAGGCGGTTGGAGCATGTGATTGGCGGTTGGAGGTTGGAGGGTCGCAGACCGCATGTGACATGCGGGACGGGACATGCAGGAGCTGCGCGGCTGTCGGTGCGTGGAGCGTGCAGGCGAAAAACGGTGTGGTGAGTGAGATGCAGCGGGCGGCCAACAACTGGCTCCCGAAGGTGGGTGACGGGGCGGACGGCGGGTGATGTACGCGATGCGGAAGGGACCGTTTCGTGTCTGCGGAACGTTGTCGTATTCCATGTGCAGAAGTTGGGGAATCCCGACAAATTTGCTATATTTGTCCGGTAATTTTACGGGCCGCTCCGCATCTTGGAAAAGAGGCCGGCCGATCAAAATCGTGAATGATGCGTAGAGAAGTCATGTTGTTGGTTGCGATGTTCGGAACGATCTGTATGGCGTTCGGAGCGTCGGTACGGACACCCGAAGGTCGGGTGCATTTCGAACGGGGTCGCGAATTGTACGATTTGGGTCGGTGGAGCGACGCCCAAAAGGAGTTCTCGGTCGTTGAGCAGGCCGAACCGCCGGTCGATGCCGCATTGCAGCGGGAGGTGGAGTACTATCTTGCCATGTGTGCGATGGAACTCAAGGAGGAGGGTGCCGCCGCCCGTTTGCGGAACTTCGTGCAGCGTTATCCCGAATCGGTTCACGTCAACGATGTGGAGTTCGCATTGGCGTCGATGATGTGCACGGCCGGCGATTATGAAGAGGCTCTGAAGGCCTTCGAACAGGTCAACTACCGGACATTGTCCCCTTCGCACCGCGAGCAGTACGACATCCGGATGGGATATATCCTCTTTCAGCAGGGAGATTATGACGAGGCTTTGCGTTATTTCCGGAGAATCGATTCCAACAGCGAATACGCCGAACATGCGCTCTACTACATCTCCTACATCGCCTATATCCGCGGCGAGAACGAGACGGCAAAAGCGGGATTCACGCAGCTCTCCCGTTCGCAGGCTTATGGAGCCGTTGCGCCGTTCTACCTCCTGCAGATCGAGTTCAACGAGGGCAATTACCGTTATGTGGTCGATACGGGTGAACCGCTCATCGACCGTGCTGCCGGCGACCGGCGTGTCGAACTGGAACGTGTGGTGGCCGAAGCCTGGTTCCATTTGGAGAATTACCGTCGCAGCGAGGAGTTTCTTGAAGCCTATCGCCGCGATGGCGGGGAGATGGGCCGTAACGAAAACTATATTCTCGGCTACAGCCTGTACCGGCAGGCTCGCTACAATGAAGCGCGTCCTTGCCTGCAGGCTGTCTGCGGTGCGGACGATGCCCTGACGCAGAATGCCTCCTACCACCTGGCCGACTGCTATCTGCGCAGCGGCGACAAGCAGCGGGCCATGCAGTCGTTTGCGATGGCGGCCAACGACGCCTACGATGCAAAGATTGCCGAAGATGCCCTGTTCAATTATGGCAAACTGCAGTATGAATTGGGTGGCGGACTCTTCAATGAGGCGATTCATGTGTTGAACCGATACCTTACGCAATACCCGTCGTCGGACCGTGCCGTGCAGGCTCGCGAACTGCTCATTGCGGCCTATTACAACTCGCACAACTATGATGCGGCCTATATGGCGATCAAACAATACCCGTCTCCGGACAACAACCTCAAGGCGGCCCTGCAGAAAATCTCCTATTTCCGGGGCCTCGAGGCCTATAACAGGGGTGATCTGGAGGGGGCTGCTTCGAGTCTGACGGAGTCGGCGGCGATCAACGTCAGCCCGAAATACGGAGCGCTGGCGGAGTTCTGGCTTGGCGAGATCGCCTTTGCGCATGGCGATTATACGGAAGCCGAGCGCCGTTACAAGAACTACCTGCACCGTGCGCCGCGCAGTGAACGCGAATATGCGATGGCGCACTACAACCTCGGTTACTGTTATTTCGATACGGGCGACATGTCGAACGCCTATGCCAATTTCGCACGTTTCAATCTGCTCTATCCGACGCAGGATCGTTACAAGGCTGATGCACTCAACCGCGAAGGCGATGCGCGTTATTCGCTGCGGCAGTTCTCCGATGCGCTTGCCACCTATGCGAAAGCGGCGGCCGCAGGAACTCCCGAACGCTACTATGCCGAATACCAGCGTGCCATTACACTGGGTGTGCTCAACCGTCGGGATCAGAAGATCGACGCCCTGAAGCGGATCATTGCGGCTGATCGGGGCGATTATGTCGATGATGCAACCTATGAATTGGGACGTACCTACATCGCCGCCGAACGTTATGCCGATGGTGCGAAGGTACTGTCGGAGTTCGTCGAGACCTATCCCCATTCGCCCTTCTGTACGCCGGCACTCTCCGATCTGGGTTTGGCCTACCTGAATCTCAACAAGCCCGAACTGTCGAAACAATATTATGAGCGCGTAGTGGCTGCCGCTCCCGGTTCGGCTTCGGCGCGCGACGCCATGCAGGGCATTCGTGAGATCTATGTCGCCGAGGGGAATGTCGATGCCTATTTCGACTATGCCGAAAAGGCCGGCGTGGAGTGCGATCTGAGTGCAATGGCCCGCGACTCGTTGTCGTTCGCTGCCGCACGGCGCATTTACCTCTCCGGTAACAGCGAGACGGCATCGAAGTCGCTTCGGAGCTATCTGCGCAACTATCCCAAAGGGTATTATACGGACGATGCGCTCTTCTATCTGAGCGACTGCCTGCTCAAGACCGGCGACAAGACGGGCGCAATCGAATCGCTGGGCGAACTGGCGGCGCGTCCGACCAATCAATATACGGAGCGGACGTTGATATCGTTGTCCCGGTTGACCTTCGAGGCAAAACGGTATGACGAAGCGGCCAAGGCTTATCGGGCTTTGTACGATGTCGTGCAGAGTGCCGATGACCGTGCGGCGGCCGCAACGGGCTATTTCCGCTCGGTGAAGGCAAACGGCGACGATACGGCGACAATGACCGCTGCCCTGGAGATCGAATCGCTGGCCGATGCCGGTACGACGGCGCAACGCGAGGCGCGTTATGCGCGTGCGACGATTCTCCGGAAGAGCGGCCGGATGGACGAGGCCTTGCCGTTGTACCGCGATCTGAGCAAGGAGGTGCGTACGGCCGAAGGTGCCGAAGCGGCCTATCGCGTGATCGAATCGACGCTTGCGTCGGGTGATTCGGCCGCCGCCGAGCAGCAGATCTTCGCCTTTGCGGAGAAGGAGTCGCCCCAGGCCTATTGGGTCGCAAAGGCTTACCTTGCATTGGGCGACATCTATGCCGCGCGGAACGATTCGTTCCAGGCGCGTGCTACCTATCAGAGTATTGTGGACGGTTATTCGCCTGCCGACGACGGTATTGTGGCCGAAGCGAAGGCGCGGATCGAAAAATTGCAGAAATAACCATGAGAAAAGTTGTCATTGCGGCGATCGCCGTGTTGGGATGCGGCCTTGTGCCGTTGCAGGCGCAGGTCACGAAGGAGGTCGAAGTGACCAAAACCTATGTTCCGGAAGTGGCGAAGGCAATCAAACTCTCCGTCACGCCCGACATGACCGATACGGTGCGGCTGCGCCCCGAAATCGACTATTCGATTACACCGTTGGCGTTGGCGACGAACCTTTCGACCGAACCCTTCCGGCCGGCGACCGTTACCTATTGGGAGTTCAACCGTCCCCGGCCGTTCTATCTCAAGGTGGGGGCTGGTGCACCGCTCAATTCCGTGCTGGACTTTTATGCCTCGACACAAAATCCCGGTACGGGCTATGTCGTCGGATACCTCAATCACAAAGGCGAATGGGACAAGATCCGAAACGAATTCGGCGCGAAACCCGATGCATGGCGCATGCGGAACGCACTGGGTGTCGCTGCGGGCAAATACCTCGGCCGACGGAAACTGGAGGGATCATTGGATGTGACGGACCGAGTCTATAACAATTATGCATTCGACGGAATCGAGACCCTGAGCTTCCGGTACGATGAGAACGGAAATGCCTCCTATTATCCCTTTACGGAGATATCCAACGATCGGATCCGGTATGACGATGCACGGCTCAAGGTGCGCATAGGCGACGATTTTACGGATCTGAGCCGGTTCAATTTCGATGTTCATCTGCAAGGCGGGTATTTCCTCAATGCGTCGCAGATGCAGCCTACGCTCGGTAGTGTGACCATGTCCGGCGAGGATCGTTATCATGAAATCTCGGGCGGTGGCGGCGTTCGGTTCGGGAAGGCGTTCGGACGCCATGCTTTCGAACTGAAGGCCGATTTCGACGGAGCATGGCGGAACTTCTACAATTACGGATCCACGCAGTTGTCGGTTGGTTTGCATTATGCGTATCGATCGGAAAAATTCCGCTGGTCGGCAGGTCTGGATTATGTGCGTGACGGCCTGGAGTATGACGAGCTTACGGGTAAAAGTCTCTCGGAACCCGGGAAACTGTTCTTTACCCCGAAGTCGGAATCAGCCAATCGATTTCTGCCGAAGGCATCGGTTGCCTACGATCCGGCTGACGGCCGGTTTATACTCTATGCCGAGTTGACCGGCAGGGTCCGGCGGAATGACATGCAGACGTTGAGCCGGTTGAATCCTTATGTCTATATGGCATCGATTCTGCCCAATACGGAAGAACATCGTGTGTCGGGAGGTATAAAAGGCGCATCTCGCGGCGGACGTTTTTCCTATAATCTGTATGTGGGCTATGCGCATGACAAGAATGCTCTGCTGTGGGTTGCCCGTTTTAGCAGAGACAACTGGATGCAGGACAAAAGCGTGGATGTAGGCTATATCGGATATTATTCTCCCTACACGACGACAATGAAGGATCTGTCGCTTAATGCCGAGTTCACATGGCGGCCGTCGAGTCATTTTACGTTCGACGGCGAAGTGCATGCCCACTCGTACAGTGGCGGTCTTGATGTTTTCTACAAAAACAATCAACCCTATGCGTTGGCATACGGCCGACCGCAGCTCACGGCGGCTTTGCGCGGGGAATATCGTGCGCGGAAGGTATCGCTGGAAGTGGCCGCCCGAATGCAGAGCGTGCGTCACTGGACGACATATGCGTCCACTTACAAGGAGGAGAGTGCCGATCCGGAGATCGGATCGTCTGCACAGGTTCGTCCCTACCTTGATCTATACGATTTCAAGGTTCCCGTGACGGTTGATTTGTCGGCAAGGTTCAACTGGTTCCTATCGCGCAAGGCGACGATTTTCATTGAAGGCCGTAACTTGTGCGATGCTCAGTTGTACGATTGGGCTTATTATCGCGAATACGGTGTAGGATTTACGGCCGGCATAAAACTGCAGTTCTGAGCCGTTGCGGGTATGTCCGTGTTTGCAGCGTTCTGCAAAACGGTTCGAAAGACAAATATGAGAGACGGCAGGCCTCAAATAAAAGCCTGCCGTCTCTCATATGGTCCAGGATGTATGCGTCGTCGGGTTCTCCTTTCCGGAGTGCGGAGGGGCTTCCGGGTAAGATGTTACAAGCATGATCGGGTCTCCTTGACGGTTCCCCTTATCCTTATGCAAATCGAGTGGTGAAGTAGCGTCGGTGCGTAGAGAGTGTCCGGCAGTCAGAGTGGTTGTAAAATCCGTTTCGCCACGGGACTCACTGCGCGGATGTTTTTCGATGATGAATGGTGACCATATGGCTGCAAAATGAAAATCCCGAACGGTATGCCGTTCGGGATTTTTCAGGTTGAGACAGGTCAGAGCCTATTTGAAGTACCCTGTTGCAGGTGTCGGATCGGCCGTAACCTTTGCTCCGTCGATATAGGCGTTTCCTCCGACTTCACCCATGTAGGGCAGCTTGGTCCATGTTGCCGACATGTAGGTGTTGTGTCCGTCGGCATCGGTGATCGTGCAGGAACCTTTGACCGAGCACTTTTCGAAGTTTACATTGTTCACGTCACCCGCAAAAGGCGCCGAACTGTAGCAATAGTGTCCGGTCTCGGGGTAGAGTGTCGAGTAGTTCGGATCATCGGCCCAGCAGAACTGATCCTTGTGGGTGATGGAGATGTTCTCGACGCTGCAGTTTTTAATCGTGTTGTAGCCCGAAGAGGGTTTTTGTACCTGTACCGTACCGATCAAGCCACCCATGGCGTAACCTGCGGTCAATGTTACGTTCTTTGCCGAGCAGTTCTCGATCGAAGCCGTTGCGTTCTTGCGGGCCGTATTTGCCCAGAATCCGATCAGACCGCCTATACGATACATTCCCGGTGCATAGATCGTCACGTTCTCTACATGGCAGTTCGTGACATTCGTGTCACCGTCCATGCATCCGATCAGCGCTCCGACCCATTTCCCTTTAATCTCGTCACTGTCGTTCAGGGGAATTGAGACGTTGCGGATCGTCAACTCCTGAACCTTGGAGCCATTGCCCAGCGTCTTGCCGATGAATCCCTTTGCATCGGCTGCAAGATCGATGTTGAGGTTCGAGATCGTATGCCCCGTTCCGTGGAAATCACCATAGAAGGCGCATTTGTCAACACCGCTTACCGTGAAGGAGTGGTTCTGGCATCCCATCGGGGTCCAGGGCTTGTTGTTCAGATCGATGTTGTTCATCAGATAGACCTGTGCATAGCGGCCCTTGGCATCGAGATAGAGATAATTTCCGCTGTTGATCTGGTCGGCGATCCACTTCAGCTCGGCAGCCTCGTAGATCGGGAAGTCGCCGTCCTGATCGGGCGTCGGAGCATAGGAACTCGTTCCATCCCATACGGTTTGAGCAAGAATCCTTGCGCCCTCCTTGCCGGATACGGTCACCGTAGGATCTACATTGATGACATTGTCGGTCGAGTTGTCGCAGCATACCAGGAAGTTCATGCGGGCGGGGTATTCGGCCGATCCCACCTCGATAAGTTTCGTCGAACCCTTCAGGTTGAGCGTATTGTGCAGCGAACGGACATCGACTGAATACTGGTGGTTCGTAGCCGTCTGCGGCTTGTTGTAGGAGTAGATCTCCGAGTCGGTAACCGTTACGGTATTGCTGTGAGACGTAGCAACAGCGTAATCCAGAACGATGGTTGCAAAATCTTCCGTCGGACCACCGAAGTAGTTGCGGCCGACGAGCTCGGAGTTCGTGACATCGAATACGCACTTCTGACCGTGAACATTGAGGGCGGCACGACCGTCCAGACGCGAATCCTTGACCGTTACGTTTACGGGGGTGGTGATACCTGCAATGTTGACTGCATAGAAGAAGCCTTCGACGCTGGAGTTGTTCTGCACCGTAATGTTGACTACACCGCCTGTGGTACCTACGGCAATGCCGCGCGGATAATAGTTACCGTCGGCAACGCGCGAAGCAAAATACTTCATCTCCTCGTCCGTGTATTCACGATTGCCGATCATTTGCTCTGTTGTCCGGGCCTGTGTATTGTCCACAAGAATGTTTGATTCGGTACTTGTCGCATTGGCATTGACGACATTGATTGCCCGGCAGTCGGTGCCCAGCGTGATGATTTCGCTGTTCGATACGGTGACATCAGGATTTGCTCCACTCAGATTTACGGCATATGTCTTGGGTACGTTGCAGACGAGTGCCATCTTGTCTAGTTTCAGCGTGACGTTGTCTACAGTGACAAGCAGCGGGTGCTCCGTAGCCGGCGAAACGGTCAGATTTGCAAGTGTGACATTTGCTTCTACACGCACCTGCTTGTCGGTCGAGCCTCCGTTGAAATCGAGCGTTCCGGCCGGATTTTCGACAAGAATATAGTCGCAGCGTGTATCGGCAAGTGTACGTTCCACCTCATCTTGTGCGTCGATGCAGCGGATAATCTCTCCGGTCCCTTCGTTGTTGAGTTCTTCAACCGTACCGTAGATCTTGACGTTGCCTTTTTTGACGGTCAGGCTCTTGATCGTGGTGTTTTTGGCTACGATCAGAGTGTTGTCAGCCGTGGTGGCCTGGACATCCTCATAGGAACCTTCGAGTTTGACGGTCAGGTTCGGTGTATTGATGTTCAGCGTTGCGGAGGTCTCCATGTCAAGTGAAAGCGTTTTCGGAAGCTCTTTATCGGCTGTCATCGCTTCAACAACCGTAAGTTCCGTCGTTACGGGCTCCTCGAGTTGCACCGAAACGGCCGTTCCCGGATTGTAGGCGTTGGGAATTGCGAGAGTCTCGGGTGCCGTAAGATCTTCGGTTGAAGAGATCGTAACGCCGGCCGTTCCCTCTGCGAGCAGGTTGTTTGCCTCTTCGATCGAGGAGACGGGAACCGTATAGGTGAATGCCTTGACCGTAATGAGTTTGTTGGCCCGAGTGGTCAGCGGCGAGGTATAGCTCTTGACCATCGGTTCGGTTGCATCATCCGTGTAGATCTTGACCGTGATACCCTGAGTGAATTCGACTCCCGCGGGCAGTACGAAGTGGAATTCCGTTGTCGCGGCCTCGTCGAGGGCAACGGCATCCGTGCATGTCAGCGTAATGGCTTTCTCCGAGCCGTTGAACACCATTTCCGGAGTGCTGTTCGAAAAATCGATTGCGTAATCCCCGGCCAGCGCTTCGTTGTTGTTACCGGTCAATTCGAGTTTGGTAACGTTTTTCTGTCCCGTAATCTGAAATTTGAGCACCGTACCGATCGTGCGGAACGAAAGGCTTGTATGGACAGTGCTTGCAGATGCCATCGGACAAAGATTGGAATCAAAACTTTGTGCCGAGAATGTCTGTTCAGCGGGAATGGCAAGTCCCGATATGACGTTACCCTCCAATACGGCGTTTGCAGAATAGGGGTAGTAGGCATAGGCCATCTCTCCTTCATTCCCGTTTTCATCGGTAGGGTCTCCCGTAAATTCTGCGGAGGTCGTTTGGTCGTCTGTCGTTGTAAAAGGCTCATTGACGAACTTCGTTCCATAGAACAGACCCAGTTTGTCTCCGGCCTGCCACATGATGTCGTTTCCGTCGAGGCTGGTTCGGGTTTGATTGACGGAAGCCGTCAGCTTGACGCTTCCCTGAGGCAGGGTGTAATCTTCGGATGTCGAATCTTTCGAACAACCTCCGATCAGAAGTAGGGTTGCAACAACCCCTATCTTCAGAGTGAATTCTTTCATTTTGCGTGTGTTTTATTCGTATGTTTCGTCTTCAAGCGAATCATTCGTTACGGCGAATCCCTTTTCAACGGCTACGGTAGCAACTGTCAGTATCGGAGCCTCATAACCGGTCGTGCCGGCTTGTAAGATTTCTGTCTTTTTCATTGTTGTTATGAGTTATGTTTGAATCTTTTATCCACAATTCATTCAATTGTATTTCTTCGTCGCAAAATTAATAAAAACTTGTTGCCGTATTTCAATCGGGTTTATTTTTTTGTTGTCGGGACCAAATGTTTCCTTTATTCCGGCGTGCAGACATGAAAACTGGTCGCGGGTAACGCGTATGGATACGAAAAAACCGGAAGCCCATGCGGACTTCCGGTGCAGGAATGTGAAGCGTGACGGCGTCGTGCGACCGCCGCGTTTTTGTGGCTTACAGCTCTTCGATATCCTTGTAGCTGCTTACGAGCAGCTGGTAGGTGATAAAGCCGCCCGTACGTGACGAGTACTTCGTGTAGATTGCCGTGATATTGGCCATCGCATCGTTGGCCGGTACCGGACGGAGTGCGAACCGTGCATAGCCGCTCACCCGTACAACATAGCTCCCCGATTCCAGCGATGTCGGTGTATCCACAAAGGTGAAGAGGGATGACCCGTAGTACTTCTTGTTGTCGTAGTTGTAGGCCCAGGTGATCGGCAGCCCCTCATCCTGGAAGAACTTGGTCGTATAGACGCCGTCGATGCTCTCCAGGTAGCTGGGATAGATGTTGCTGTCGATGGTCGTGTAGCAGCTGCGCAGCCCTTCGAAGCGAACCAGGCACCCTAAGAGATTGTCATTGAGAACTGTCTTGTAGTTGTCCTTGTTGACGACCACAATGTCCGCATCGGTGATCTCTTCACGTTCGCCCTTATAGACATACTGCTGGATCATCTCCGTAAGGGTGATGTTCGAGTTGCCCGAGGCCGAGTAGTCGTGTTCGCTCGGATTGTCGTTGGGGAATGTACCGTCGGGTTCTACGGCCGGAGCTCCACCCAGACTCAGCATGTAGCGGTAGCTGGCCAGCGACAGCCCCTGCGCCTTGACATAGACGATCTGTCCGAGCGGATATTCCAGATAGTTGTCATTCCCGAGGCGCAACTCGATACCCTGTTCGCCGTCGTAGATGTAGAGGGATTTGTAAACGTTTCCTTCGGCATCCGACGAGATGACCTTGCCCTTGATTACAACGTTGTCGGAGATCTCGACGCGACGGCCCAGACCGTTGTCGGAATTCCCCCATTTGTTGTAGAAGTACTGCTTGAGCTCCTTGATCGAGATGATCTTCGCTCCGTTTTCCGTGAAATCCTGATCGGTATAGACCTTCGCGGCTGCCGGATTGTTGAAATCGTTGTAGCAGCCCGTGACAAAGAGTCCTGCGGCGAGCGCAAGAATCAGTTTCATGTATCTTTTCATAATGCTCATACTCTTAAATTCGTTCAACCGTCAGAAACGGAAATAGACGTTGAGGTAATAGGTTGTTCCGAACATGTAGAAATATTTCGGATCGAAACGTTCGTAGGAGGTGACCAGACTTGTATTCGATTCGTCGGCGCGGATTCGGTTCAGACGCATCTGTTCGTAACCGCCCGTCTTGATATCCTGATTGTTGAGGATGTTCTTCACTTCGAGGCTGAATCCCAACTGATAGCTGCGGTGGATGTACCAGTTCTTGCCGATGCTGGCGTTCAGTACGAATGCCGAATCGAACTTCTCCTGTGCACGCATCGTGCGGATCATCTCGGCAGTCTCGGCATCGGTGTCGCCCGGACGAAGCACTTCGTCGGTACGGAACAGCGGGTTCATCGACAGGTAGGTGTTGTCGTAGAAGTTCAGGTCGGCCGAAGCGAACCAGTTGTTTTCGCTGCGGTACGACAGTCCGACGTTGACGGCCGTCTGAGGCGTGCTCTCCACGCGCATGTCTTTCCAGTAAACGATGCTTCTGTCGGCATCCGAAAGAACCTTCGAGCTGTTGTCGGCCAACTGTACGAAGTTCGGATTCGAGTCGTAGGTGTACTGTCCGGCGCTGATGGCTCCGTTGAGGCTCAGGCCGCGATAGAGCGGAACCGTCATGCCGAACTCCAGTCCGAAGAACTTCTTGTCGATGCCGCTCAAGGCGAAGTTCACAAAGGTTGACTGCAGGTCGTCGTAGTAGGAGATGATGTCGGTCTGGTCGTTGATCTTGGTATAGTAACCCGACAGACGGGCCTTGATGCCCCGGTAGCTGAGGTTGTACGATGCATCGACACCCCAGATCTTTTCGGCCTTGAGGCCCGGCGTCACCTCGTTACGCGTACGCGGCGAAATGAAGGCGTTCTGGAACGTCGGGGCATTCTGCATGGCGACGGCATTGAACTCCAGCGCATGTGCGGCCGAGAAGCGGTAGGCGAGGTTCAATTTGGCCTGATAGGTGAAATAGTCGAGCGTCTCGGAGTTGCCGAACGAGTTGGACGGATAGGTACCCTTCATGTAGAGACCGTCGCGCCACATCGTGACGTTTCCGACTTCGCCGCCGATCAGACCTTCAAGTTTGTGGATGTTGAAGTCGTACATCGCCCACAGTTTGGCCTGGCGAACATTGGCGTAGTAGTCGTAGCCGAATTTGTCACCCTCTTCCACACGGCGGGCATGGCCGTACTTGTAGTAGTAGTTCAGGTCGTTCTGTTTCTCGATCTCGCCCACGAAGTCGCGCTCGGCGAACTTGTCGATATCGACCCAGTAGTCACCGCCCAGCAGATCCTTGACCTGATCGTAGTATTCCGTGCGGTTCCAACGGTAGAGTGCACCGGCGATGAGCCGTGAATTGTTGCGGAACGTGCGGACGATCTGGCCCATGATGTTCAGATCCCGCTGGTCCGTGTGACGCTCCTCGATCATGTAGTTCGAGCGGTGTCCGGGACCGTAGGTTCCCGCATTCTCTTCGCCCTTGTAGTTGATCTGGTAAAGCTGGTCCCAGTTGATGTGGCGTGTAGCATTGCTCGTGCGCCACAATTCCGCGATATGAGCTGCTGTCCACATTTGATCGCTGGCTACATAGTAGCTCGGCAGGTTGCGGTAGTAGTCGGGACGCGGATCGGGACCTGCCTTCCATGTCAGGGCCGAATAACCGTTCTTGCCGAAGCGGAACGAGGCGGCAAGGTCGATCTTCGTGCGGTCATCGGGCGTGTTGGTATAGTTGAGCACGGCCAGCGGTTCGTGATAGGTACGTACACGCGCGTTGCGCACCTTGCCGTCCTGATAACCCCAGTTGGGATTGTAGTAGTTGTTGCCGATCAGGTCATAAACCTCCTGCGTCGTGGCCTGTTGTGCGCCGCGTTCGGTCGGAGCACCCAATACGGTCAAAGCAAGCCGGTTGCGCTCGTTGAAACGCTTCTCGACCGAAGCGTAGTATCCGAAGCAGTTGTAGTAGATGCCCTTGACCCAGTCGTTGCCGCCCTGACGTGTCGAGACCGAGAAGGCATACGACCAGCCGTTGTCCAGCAGTCCCGAACCGTAGGATACCATCGCACGGAAACGATACATCTGACCGCTGCTCGATACGCTGGCCCGAAATCCCTGCCGTACCTGCGAGGCCGTGGCATTGATGTTTGCCGTACCGCCGATACCGCCCAGACCGTAATCGGCGGCCTGGAGACCGGTTGTGCTCTCCTGGTTGCGCACGGCGTCGTTCAGACCGCTCCACAGCGACCAGGGAGTATAGCTCGTCAGGGCGTCATTGAGCCGGATGCCGTTGAAATAGACGTTGGTGTATTGCGAGTCGTAACCGCGCAGATTGAAACGCATCTCGCTGAACTTGTATGATGCGATGTTGTTGAAGACATCCTTCGACGACGAGAGCGACGACGGCAGCGATTGCGTGTCGCCGGCCGATTCGGTGTCGAATTCCGCGAAAATCGAGTCGTCGAGGGCTTCGGTGTAGGTCGAAACCATCGAAACGGCGCGCATGTCTTTGACAACCTCATCGACACGGACCTTCAACTCGACGGGTTCGAATTCGTCGGCTTCGATCGTGAGGGTGTATTCCCCCGGTTCGAGTTGCTCGAAGGCAAATTTACCCTCGGCATCGGATTGCGTTTGCAGGTTTCCGGGTGTGAGGGTTGCAGTCGCCTGCTGGATTGCTGCGCGCGTGCCGCGCGAAACGACCTTTCCCTTGATACCGCCGCTCTGAGCGAATACCGAGAGCGACGTTAGTGAAAGCAGCAGTGTGAGTAGATGTTTTATTCTCATAACGAACGTTGTTTATTTGTCGATGTAGATGAATACGGGCAGGTGGTCCGAATATCCGCCCTGAAAATTGTTCCCTACGAATGTGCGGAGCGGATAGCCTTTGAACTGTCCCTCCTTCTGGATGAGGTACGACGGCTTGAAGATGTTGCCGTAGTATTTGGTCTTCTTGTTCGGGTCCTTTACAAGCCGGAGTTTTCCGGTCGTGCCGCAGGCGAGGTTCTCCGTGATGACGATGTTGTCGAACAGATTCCATGCGTCGCGGTAGGCGAGCGTTCCGAGCCCGGCCTTGAGCATGTCGGCGAAGGGCGTGTAGAAGTCGCCGGGTTGAAGCTCCTTGAGCGAGGTCTTGGCACCCAGATACTCTTCGACACTCTCGTCCGTGGGGTCGTCGTTGAAGTCACCCATTGCAACGATCTTCGTTGCGGGGTTGACCTTGAGAACCGAGTCGGCGATGGCACGCATCTGCTGTGCCACGGCGTTGCGCTTGAAGGCCGAGGCCTGCTGTCCGCCCAGCCGCGAGGGCCAGTGCGAAACCATGAAGAAGAAGGGCTCGTTGTCGATCGTGCCCCACATCGTCACGATGCCGCGCGTACGGAAGTCGGGCAGTGATTCGATACGGATGGGGACGTTGTCGCTCCCTTCGAGCTTGAAGACATCCGGACGGTAGATGAATGCCACATCGACACCGCGCAGGTCGGGTGAATCGTAGTGACAGATGCTGTAGTTGGCCGGACGCAGCTTGGGCGTTGAGACGATGTCTTCGAGAACCGAACGGTTTTCGATCTCCGAGACGCCGATGACGATGGGGTAGTCGCGGTCGAGCGCCGCGATGTCGAACAGTACGCGCTCCATGTTGTGGAGCTTCTTGTTGTATTTGATCGAATTCCATCGTTTGACACCGTCGGGCAGGAACTCTTCGTCGTTGGTTTCGGGATCGTTGATGGTGTCGAAGAAGTTCTCCATGTTGTAGAACATGATCTTATGCGGCTTCTGGGCGAAGCACACGGCTATCGCCGACACCAGGACGATTGTGATGATCAGTTTTCTTTTCATTGTTCAGAAACAGGTTAAAATCCCCACTCGCCGGGTGTGCATTGGCGCTTGACCGATGCGTCCACCTCCGGGAAGAAGGTAAATCCGGTAAGACGTTCAATCTCCTCGACGCTTTTGCAGAGGCTGCCGTCGAGCGTTTGACCGTTTTCATTCGCCACCCAGAAACCGATGCTCCGCAGTTCCGAGGCCGTACAGTCGGCGATGCGTTTGCCGCTGTTGCCGCTGCGGGTGCGCAGGAGAACCTTGAAGTAGTCGGTCGGTATGGGACAGATGTTTCCCGCCTTGTCTTTCGTCTCGTTGTCGTAGTCGGCGAAATGGCAGCCTGACACGACATAGAGCGTATCGGCGCAGACATATCCGCGCACTTTTGTTTCGAGCGCCGACCACATCTGTTGGTTGAGCTGCCCGCGCTGGGGGGTCATGTTGGAGGCATAGAAGGTCTGTTTGTTCATCTCCTCGACCGACGACCGGTCTTTCGACGGGATCTGATGTCCCCTGTTGTAGATTGTTCCGTTCTGGTAGCTGCCCAGCCACAAAGCCGCCTGATACTGCTGCGGGATTTTCGGATCGGCGGCCCAGGCGTCGCTGCGGTCCAGCGAACCGATGTACGACGAATGAAGCGGATAGGCAACCCAGTGTGCCAGTCTCAACGTCTTGTCGAAGCAGAGCGAGTAGTTGCGGACGGTTTTGAGATTCATCTTGCCGTAGTGTGCGGCGTAGATATAGTTCGCATTCTCTTTTTTCTCCGGCAGTTCGGGCCACTGTTTGTTCGTGACAAAGGGGTCGTCGGAGGCGTTTGCCGCGAGCTGGGTCAGTTCGACGGTGTAGGGTGTCGAACCGTCGTCGAAGGTGATCGAGAGGGACGCCGAACGACTTTGAGCCGTTCCGTTGGCCTTGTAGTAGAGAAACAGGAGGTTTTCGCCGACCGAAGCGGTTGCGGAGCGTTGGCGTCCGGTTTCGGAGAAGTCGCGGATGCTGAACGAGATCCAGTCGCCGCCGGTGAGCGTTGCCGTATAACCGAGCGAGCCTTCTCCCGCGACCTCCATAAGGAGGCGCAGCGAAGCCGTCTCTTCACCGCTGGCGATCGTACCGCCGATGACGGGTGACTGTTCCAACCGGCATGACACTACATACGCCGATGCCGTATTGTCGTCGCTGTTCCCGCAGGTTGCAAGCAATGCGCCGACGGCGAGTAATGTCCATAACCTCAATAGCTGTTTCATTTTTGTCGTGAGATATGTCGATAAGGGATGTATCGGACGATCGGCGGCGCAAGGTCGCCGACCGTCCGTTCATCTGTCAGTTCTTTTTGAAGAACCAGAAGCCCGCACCGCTTGTTGCATTGAGGCTCTGGTAGGCACGGATGAATCGGCTTGTGGCCGTCTTGGCCAGCATCATGTACATGCCGTTGAAGGTGCCGAGTTCGTTCGAGGCATCCGTTCTTGCGACAATGCCTGTCTCATAGTCCTCGAATACCCACGCATTTGCCGGTGTATCGGAGAATGCGAGTGCCTGTTTTGCCTTTCCGCTGTCCATGATGACCGTTCCGACCAGATATTGATTTCCGACTTTGATGTTATACCCGCCGCTGACAGCTTCCAATGTGAATTCTACCGCGGTGTAGTCGCCAACCTGAGTCAGTGTTTTGGCCGTTTCGTCATAGGTGTACTCACTGGTGTAGGCTTGTCCGTAGGATGACATGCCGTTGACGAGGTTCAGACCGTAGGAGCCTACCTCTCCGCCGATGAATCCGGTAATACCGTCAGAGAGCGATGCAATTGTGGTAATCTTCTCATAGGTATCACCTTGTGTCTCCCCTCCGGCTGCGGCCTGCGTAACCGATACGGTCTGGGTTGCAACCTTCGTCGAACCGCCGTCGTTGGTCAGATAGACCGTGATCGTGGCGCTGCGCGTACTCGATGCGGTGTTCTCCGTCGGGGTCACCGTGACGGTCGTTCCCGAAGCTACGGCAGGGAAGTTCGTCGGGTCGGACGACGTGGCGCCGACCGTGTAGCCCGAAGCATTTCCCGGCGTGCAGCTGATCGTCTTGGCCGAATCCTTGGCAGCGAACGACAGCGAGGTGGGGTTGACGCTCAGTGTCGGTGCCGAAGGCGTTGAACCGCCGCCTTCGCCGTAATAAAGTTCGATCTTGGCAAACTGACAACTGTTTTTCGTAATGGTAATCCGGTAGGAGGTGTTCTCCGTCGTACCGCTTAACTCATAAGTCGCCACACCTGTTCCGACAACCTGAGTCAGACCGCCGGCTACGTCGGCACCCGTCGTATCCGTGATGGATGCTTCGCTGGTGGACGATGCTCCGCTCGCGCCTGTCAGGACGACCTTTGTCAGGGCTTTGCCTGCGATGGCCGGCAGCTCGATATATGCACCGATTTTGCCGATATAGAAGGCTTCGTATTCCGATCCTTCGTTGTAGTTGTTGTAGAACCAGTAGAACTTGCCGTCGCTGCTGGCCTTGATCTTGTAGGTATAGCCGTCGATCGTGTAGGTTCCTTCCGTTGCCGAAGAACTGTCGTCCTTGTCGTGGTAGGGGAACGCGGGCGTAGCCATATCTGCTCCGCGCGTGAAGTCGAGCGTGATATCCGCATCACCCGAAGGATCAGGATCCGTGCCGCCGCCCTCCGTGAAGGCTGCTACATCGTCCATATTGCGCGGGCAGATCTGCGGAGCTCCGTTGTACACAGATATGTAGCCGGTCAGGTCGCCAGTCTTGGACCCGGGATACTGTTTGCCTGTGAATGCTGCTGCCGTATTCTTTACATAGACGGTCAGATCGCTCGAACCAACCTTGAACGTTGTGGTGCCGACGGCCCAATTACCGGCCGAGGCGGGAGAGGTTGCGTTCTTAATGGTGACAAGCATACCCTGGTAGTCTGCCAGGTTGTCTACCGAGGTCAGCTCAACAGGTTTGAGTGTTACGTTGCCGATCACTTCGGCTGTCAGCCACGTCGAGGCATCCGCCTGCTCGCAGGTTACTTCATAGGTTCCATTGAAATTGGCTACCTTGGCAAGGCCTTTCACAAGGGTGAAACGAACCTTGTCACCCGGCTTGAAGGGGAAGTTCGCATCGCCGGGATTCGTATATTGGCCGCTGCTGTAGAGCATGATGCCATTCTTCGGTTGCGTAGCACCTTCGGCCATGACCATCAGATTGTTGTAGGTGTAGTTGCCGCCTGCAGCATCGGTTACGACGACGGCTTCCAGCGTCCGGTCGTTTGCTGCGTCGATCACAACCTTTTCCTTACCGGTTACCTGTTCTGCAAGTTGATAGAGCTCATTCACCGTGATGGCTGCACCCGGGGTCGGTTCGGGTTCTTCACCACCTTCGCCCAGATCGATCTCCGTGCCGCCTTCACCGGCAGCCACGCGAACGTCATCGATTGCGAAGACCGATGCCTCATCCGCTGCGAATTTCACGTACAGATAAGTTGTGGCGCTCTTCAGCGTGAAGTTGGAGGTGGCGAATACCCAATACTGGTCGGCCTGTTCGATCGTGTATTCTACCGGCACCCAAGTCGTACCGTCTGCACTCAGTGATACATGGAACTTGTCTGTATAGAACGTGTTGTCATACACTCCGTCCGTCCCCTTCAGTGAGTAGGAACCGCCGAAGGTCAGTTGCAGCTTCTGTGCGCTGCCGGTCTTGATCTTGTTGATCATGAAGGCCGGGTTGTTCGTGCCGAGGAAGCACTTGTTCTCACCCGAAGCGTCCGCATATCCGGCGCTGAGTTTGCCGCTGTTGCGGATCGAGACGTTGCCCGTGCTGGTGTAGGTTACCTCGTCGGCGCCCGAACCGCTCTTCGTCCAACCCGTATAGGTGGAGATCAACGGTCTGCTCGATGCGTCGGCCGAGCCGAAGGTCTCGAAGTAGATGGCGTCGCCGGGCGTAGGTTCGGGCTCTTCGCCGCTGCCGCCTTCATCGCTGCTGAGGGCTGCGACGTCGCTCTTCGAGGTCGGAGCCAGCTGCGGATCGTTGTGCATGTCGGCCGCGCCGTAGATCGAACCGGTCTTGTCGGCGATGTAGGCGCCGGCAAATCCCGTAGCGTATTGCGACTTGTTCATATAGACGGTCAGGCTGCCGCCGGCGTTGTCATTGACGATTACCGACTGGCTGTCCGTTGCTGTCCAGCTCTTGCCTACCCACGACTGTTCGGGCGTGACGTTGTTGATCTTCACATACTGGCCCTGATAGTCGCCGGCAAGGAAGCGCGAGATCGAGAGCGACGGAATCTCCAGTTCCACCTTCTCGTCCGATACCGTGACGGTGACATCCATCAGCTGGCGCAGACCGTAGAACGTGTAGTATTTGGCCTGGCTCAGATCAAGCGTGACCTTTGCTCCGACGGGATACTTCGTCACGACGTCGCTCGCCATGGCGAAGTCGCTGCCGTAGAGAACGATGGCCGAACGCTCCAGACCGTTGTTGTCACCCACGTAGAGCTTGCGGTTGTTGTTGCCCGCAGCGTCGTTGGCGAGGATCACGGCCTCGATCGTGCTCTCCGGATAGTCGAGAGCCACGGCCTTGTCCGTACCCGTTGCGCCGGAGAACTTTGCGTTGCCGAGGATGTATTCCACCAGGTCGCCGACCGGACCCTGCGTAGGCGGTACATAGTTGCCCTGCGTAACGGTCAGATATTTGCGGTAGAGTTCGCCGTAGGAGTTGCTCAGCGTAAAGATCAGACGTCCCATATGCGGTTCCGTCGATTCGCCGACCGTAATCTTCACCGTGCCGTCGCCGGAATAGAGACCTGTGGAGACTTCGTTTCCGGTAACCTTGAAGTACATCCACTCCTGAGATGCTTCGTCTTCATAGGCGATGGCCCATTGGCGATTGCTTTTCACCGTCACGGTCTTGTCTTCCGTGGCGGTTCCGCTGAAAGCAAGGGTCGTCTCCGACAGTTCCAGCGAAGGAGCCTGTTCATCGACATTGTCGTCCACACACGCGCTGAAAGTCGCTGTTGCGACCGCCAACATCGTGTAGAACAATGACTTCATTGTGTTCAGATGCTTCATAATAGCTTTGTTTTAATGAGAATATCTTAATTTTTATAAAAATTCGCTTTTTTTAATGGTGGATATTTCAATCAAAGTTAGAACCTTTTCTTGAGAAAAACAATTAAAAACGACATATTTTTTCTCTCTGAAGTAAAAAAGTGTAATAAAAAAGCCCTATTTATAGAAAAATTTATACGCCGGGGCGGGCGGTCGGATGGCAAAAGCCCGTCGGATGACCGGTTGTGTCGCATGCGTTGCGGCGGGAAAGGCGAAAAAACAGGCCCGTTTCGTCAGACAAGGATGGCTCCGAAGTTTTACTCCGGAGCCGGGGTGTTGCCGTTCGCTGTCAAGCACGGGGTTGCGGTCTCCCTGCACGGATTCCTCCGGTGCCGTTGCGTTCGGGGAGTACGCATGCCGCACCGGACCGATGGCCGTATCTTCTCAGCGGATGCGGTCCACCGAACGGACCAGTATCTCGTCGCGGAAGATGGCCCTTGCCGCGAGGAATGTGAAGATCAGCGCGATGGCCGGAAATACGAGCGGAAGTTTCAGACTGTGGGCCTGGAACTCCACCGAGGAGAAGACCCTGCAGCTGAGATAATAATAGATGACCGTCATGGCCTGGGAGCCTGCCAGCAGGATCATCTCCACGACGCATATCCGGATCTGGAGCATCCGGCGCTTGTAGAGGAAGATCGTCACGACGGCAACGGCCAGCGCCAGCACCAGCAGGATGCCCATGTAAGCGGTCGGTTGCACGGTTGCACCGTCGGCATTTTTCAAACCGAAGGCCTGAAGCGTGAACTCTTCGGTGCCGGTGGAGAAGGTGCCGAGTGAAAGGAACGTCGTGCAGGCCGTCAGAACGGCAGCGAGCAGCAGATAGATGGTTTGAATACGTTGTATCATTTTCCTTGTATCGTTATCGGATGGTTTTGTCGATAAGGTATTTGTTGCGGTCTGCGGCGTTTCGGTCGATCAGTTCTCCGAGGAACCCTGCCAGGAAGAACTGTACGCCCAGAATGACGAGCAGAATCGAAAGATAGAAGAGCGGCTGGTCGGTTACGGCCCGCAGCGGCAGGTCGTGCGCCTGCTTGTAGAGTTTTGCCGCAATGATCCAGATCGTCGAACAGCCGCCCAGCAGGAACATGAGCGTGCCCAGCCCGCCGAAGAAGTACATCGGCGAACGGCCGAAGCGCGAAAGGAACGATACGGTAATGAGATCCAGATACCCCTTGAGCATGCGCTCCATACCGAATTTCGAATGCCCGTATTTGCGTGCGCGATGGCATACGGCTTTCTCCCCGATGCGGCGGAATCCGGCCTGTTTTGCCAGAATGGGGATGTAACGGTGCATTTCGCCATAGACCTCGATGGCCTTGACGACCTTGCGCCGGTATGCTTTCAGCCCGCAGTTGAAGTCGTGGAGCCGGATGCCGGAGACGGTGCGGGCCGTCCAGTTGAAGAATTTGCTGGG
>CALUOX010000022.1 GCA_944322375.1 uncultured Alistipes sp. | reverse complement strand
GGCAAATGAAAACAAAGTTTTCGATTTAGCTGTGCCGAGACGGAGTATCCAAAGCACAGCCAAAGTACGAAAAGTCGAGAGCAGCGGCAAATGAAAACAAAGTTTTCGATTTAGCTGTGCCGAGACGGAGTATCCAAAGCACAGCCAAAGTACGAAAAGTCGGGGACAGCGGCAAATGAAAACAAAGTTTTCGACTCGGCTATGCCGGGACGAAATATCCCGGGCGACCCGAAAAACCGTAAAATTCGGAAGTCCGGACAAACGATAGCGCTGTATCCCGTCTGGTCATGCCAAGACACGATACTTCCGGCTGCACCGGAAATAGAAAAAATCGGGAACAGAGATTTCTGAGACCTCGATCGGCCAAACGGCAGCAACTTATCCGGAACAGGAGCAGCCACCGGCACATAACTGTCGAGCACCCTCCATGCAGATAAAAAGCGGGGATAGCCCGCTTTTGTCCGTATTCGGAATCCTCTGGCGAATCAACGCTCCGCCGCCAGCATCGCTTTCAACCCCGGCCACCAGTCGGAGTTGCTCTTCGGGCATAGAACATGATACCCGAGTGCAGCTCCCGCATCGGCATTCGTGCGGCTGTCATCGACATAGATCGTCTCGGAGGGAATCAACCCTGCATCGGCCGCCATACGGTCGAAGATCACACGATCCGGTTTCATGCACTTCATCTCGTAGGAGAGATAGAGCTTGTCGAAGTAGGCATCCAACGGTTTGCCGGCCGAGGTGAATTCGGTACTGCGCGCCCAGCTCATCACAAACGGATTGGTATTGCTCAACACATAAAGCCGATAATCGTGCCGCAGCTCCTCCAGGCGGGCCAACCGCTTCGCCGGAACAGGCAGCAGGAAGAACCCCATCCAGGCCTCGCGCGCATCGGCTTGACTTATCGGACGATCGGAGCACGCATTCAACCGCCGTACGAACTCCTCGGCGTCGATCTCGCCGCTCTCAAGCGCCTTGAAGAAATCGCGCTGATGATAACTGTCCAGATAATCCGTCGGATTTTTCAATCCGATGCGGGCAAATGCGGCCAGCGCCTGTTGAAAATCGAAATCGGCAATCACACCACCGAAATCGAATACCAGATTCCTGATCATAAACTGTTCGGTTTGGAACGACGAAGATAGGTATTTTCCGGTAAATGGACAAACTCCCGATCGTTCCAAGGTGCTCGGACAACGACTTTCCCCATCTTCCTCCGCTCTTTGGCCGGACTGCTCTCCGTTTCCGGCTCCGCAAATCGGAGAACATACCGTCAACATGACGATCCGTTTCACGGAAGCCCGTCGGAAAAAGCCGCTGCCGCCACGGTCCCCAACCACCTGACGGATCCGGACAAAAGAGGAGCGGCCCCTCTTGCGGACCGCTCTCAATCTGGAAACTACGGGAACAGGTGATTCCGTCAAAGCTGCAACGGCTCGTATGAGAGCGCCCAGGCCTCGGCCACCGACCGATAGACGATTTTTCCTTCCACGACATTCAGACCGCGCCGCAGTTCTTCGTTTTCGAGGCAGGCCCGACGCCACCCCTTGTCAGCCAGCTGCAGGGCATAGGGCAGCGTTGCGTTGGTCAAAGCCAGCGTCGAGGTATAGGGCACCGCACCCGGAATGTTGGCCACGCAATAGTGCAGAATGCCATCCACGCAATAAACCGGATCTTCGTGGGTCGTCGGATGCGACGTCTCGAAACATCCTCCCTGGTCGATCGCCACATCCACCATGACCGTTCCGGGTTCCATCAGCTTCAACATGTCGCGTGTCACCAGTTTCGGAGCCTTTGCACCCGGAATCAACACCGAACCGATCACCAGATCGGCATGCTTCAGCTCCTCGCGGATATTGTACTCTGACGACATGAGCGTCTTGACGTTCCTGGGCATCACATCGTCCAGATAGGTAAGCCGCGGCAGCGAAATGTCGCAGATCGTCACGTCGGCACCAATCCCGGCAGCGGTCCGTGCGGCAGCCGTTCCCACGACACCCGCACCGATCACAAACACCCGGGCCGGTTTCACGCCCGGGACACCGCCCAACAGAATGCCTTTTCCACCATGCGGCTTCTCAAGGAAGTAGAGTCCCTCCTGCGTAGCCATGCGTCCTGCCACTTCGGACATCGGGATGAGCAACGGCAGCGAATGGTCCGCACGTTCGACGGTCTCGTAGGCACAGCAAACGGCTCCGGAATCGATCATCGCCCGGGTCAGTGCTTCGCTGCTGGCGAAATGGAAATAGGTGAAGAGCAGTTGTCCCGGCCGAACGAGTTTATATTCCGCCTCGATCGGCTCCTTGACCTTGAGGATCATCTCCGCCGCAGCATACACCTCCTCGATCGACGGCAGGATCCGCACACCCACCGCGCTGTAATCCTCATCGGCATAGCCGCTGCTTACGCCTGCACCCGACTGGACGCAAACCGTATGGCCCCGACGCACAAACTCCATCGCTCCGGCGGGAGTCAGGGCGATGCGACACTCATTGTTTTTAATCTCTTTTGGAACACCGATAATCATAATGACAGGTTTTAAGCATTCGACAGCAATTTAGTGAAATTATAAACACCATGCAACTATTTCGTTAAGAATCGTAAGCCGCGACATTAAAATTTATAGCTTACGGTCAGTGACGCGCTCCGCCCGTAAGCATAGAAAAGGCTTGCGGCAAAAGGACGGTAAAAGGTTTCGGCTCCGGCGCGCAGCCGACGGACACGGTCGGACTCATAGGCGGAATAGAGTGTATGCGTATCATTGAGCAGATTGCGGACCGAAAACGTCACCGACAGACGGGACTCTCCAAACCGCCACATCCGACCGGCCGATACATCTACGACAAACGAGTCGTCGAGCGGCGCCTGCTTCGTAAACAGTGCAAAGGTTTCGGGCGAATCGGAGGCCTGATTGGCTACGCGCGAGGTACGATAATGGAACGAGGGCGCCACTCCGCGTCCGCAGACCGCCGAAGCATCAGCCGAGAAATACCATCCCTTGTCTCCGAAATAATGAACGCCGGCCGTAGCGGCAAGGTCTGCCGCACCCGACGGCTTCAGACCGCTCACGTAGCTGGTTGCACCGGCCACCCGCAGGTCGTTGCCGGCATCCGTATAGAGCCAGACCGAGGGATTCACGGCATAGACATGATGCCCGGCCGCAAGCGCGGCCGACAGGCTCCAGTTCCAGGTCAGGCGCAGACGCATCGCCGCTTCCGCCCCGCTGGCAAAACGTCCGATGCCCCGAACATACATGTCGCAGTACTCTCCGCCCAGATCGTCGTAAAACCGCGACGTCTCCGATTCGTCCCGCGTTACGGACAAATATCCTCTCACCTGCAGATCGAACATCCGGCCGGTAAACGTCCAGTCCACATCCACTCCGTAACGACGCATCGCCTGCGGATCGTCAACCATGCGGTTGTTGTAGAGCGGCTGAAGGAAGAGATTCTCGACGTCGGGCGTGCAGGCGGCAGCATATGCCGAAAGTTCCAGACAGTTGCGGGCCGTAAAGGCGTATGCCGCACCCGCCCGGAGTACATAGGGCGTAAAACGGTGCCGTTCCGAAGCGCCACAGGATCCGCTGCCGGGAAAGAGTTCCTTTTCATAGTAACCGTGTCTCCACAGTAAGGCATGACCGACCCGCACGCCGCAATTCACCGACAACCGGTCGGCGCGATAGTGCACCGCGACATCGGCGAAAGTTTCAATGCGGTTGAGCCGGTAGTCGTAACCGAAGCGATCCCCTTCGCGAACCGTGCGGTCGGGATGCCGCAGGTCGTTCTGCAACGAATTGGAATAGGTTGCATCGTCTATCAGGAAGCGGTCGATATCGGTCAGATGGTCTGCGCCCAGCAGATCGCGCAGTTGTTTGTAATATCGCGGAGCGTCGTAATCGACATGCAGCGACGCATCGATCGTCAGCCGCGGTCCCACATCCGCTTCAATTTCCGCGGCCGCCTGTACCCGCATCGGGCGTTCGACCCGGTCCTCAAGCGTGTAGAGCGCCTCGCCGCCATGCAAACGGTTGCGCAGATAGAGTTCATCCCAGTCGATCTGCGTGTAACGCTCGTCACCCGACCGCCATGCGGCATCCACCGCATCGAACGCCTCGCCCGCATCCGTGAAATAACTCGGCAGATAATGGTAATTGTCGGGCCGCGGAGTCGAGGCATCGTACCACCCCACTCCGCTCTGACGCCGGATACCCGTCTCAATCGAGCCCGAAGCCCGGATGCGCAGCGGACGATCCACCGGCGAAGCGTAACTGGCGACGGCAATCGGAACCGTTTCACGCCGCACGCGGCTGTTGCGCACCTCACCACCCTGACGGCCCCATGCAGGGTTATAAGCGGTCGAACCGCGCAGCGTATAGGCCTCCGCCACCGATGCCGAGCGCAACCCGCGCTCCGACAACGGTGCCGCAAGGAAAACCGACCAGCAGTCACCGGCCGGACGCCGCCGCACGAGGCGCAGTGCGGCCGTCAGCTGACGTGTATAAACGCCATCGACAAGCAGGTCGCGGCCGCTGCGTCCATCGACCGTTGCGGAGATCATCCAGCCGTCGGGACGTTCGAACGACAACGTTCCCTGCAGGCCTGCACGGTAATTGCGCGTAGCCAGACGCAGGGCCAGCGTATGTTCCGGAATCGGATCGCTTTGCGTGAGCGAGAGCGTCGTCACACCGGCACCCGCATCGAAACCTCCGGCCGACAATTGCGAAGCCGGCCGATAAGAGGATTCGACCTGCAACTGTCGCAGGGCCGTCAGATAACGCCACGACAACTGCATGCCGTCCAACAGGACGGGTGATTCGTCGTAGTTCTCGCCGCGCCGGCGATAGGAGAGATGCGTAAACCGATAGGCGGAGAGCTCGGCAAAGAGATCCTCCGACTGCTGAACGGCCCGATAAAAGAGCAGCGAATCGCTCTCCAATTCCGGCCGATACTCCTCGTAACGAGTTTCGAACGGATAATACAACTCTTCGCCGGCGCCTTGTGCAACGGCATCCCGGCAATACATCGTTCCGATGAATAACAGAATTGCAACGACCTTTTTCACGACTTTTCCGTCCGATTCCATTACAAATATAGCAAAAGTCCCGGCTGGAGCAAACGAAACCCGTATTCGACACATCGCCGGGGATACCGGCAACAACAGAACCGACGGGATATCCGCATGCGGACTTCCCGTCGGTTCTGTTTATGATGTATCTGTGCCGGATCAGAGACTGCGCACGACGGCGCACAACAGATCCCAGAATTTCTGCACCGTAGCGATCTCCAGCCGTTCGTCGGGCGAATGCACGCCGCGCAGCGTAGGGCCGAACGATACCATGTCGAGATACGGATACTTCTCCAGGAAAAGTCCGCATTCCAGACCGGCATGGATTGCACGCACCTTCGGATGCACGCCGAACAACTCTTCATAACACTTCTCCGTAACGCGCAACACGTGCGAATCGGGATTCGGAGCCCACCCCGGATAACCTTCCGAGTGCTCCACCTCGGCACCGGCCAGCCGCAATACCGCTTCGACGGACTGTGCCGCATAGCGTTTGGCACTTTCGACCGAAGAGCGTTGCGACGTGGTGATGACGATGCCCTTGTTCCCGAACTTCACCGAAGCGAGATTCGTCGAGGTCTCGACCAACCCTTCAACGGCATGCGACATGGCCAGCACGCCGTTTGGAAGTCCGACAAGCGCCCCCACAAGCATCTGCGTCGTCACGGGATCGAGCGTCCACTGCACCCCTTCGATCTTGTCGAGTGCCATCTGCAGGTTCGGCTCGGTATGTTTGAACTCCTCGACGATCTCGACGGCAAAGGCCCGACACCGCTCACATACATCACCCGCCGCTTCAGCCGGAACGCCGAAGATGGCAAATGCCTCGCGCGGAATGGCGTTGCGCAGGTTGCCGCCGTCGAAACGGTTCAGCACCACACCGTAGGGCAACAATCCGTAAAGCAGCCGGGCGATGAGTTTGTTGGAATTTGCACGGCCCTTGTCGATGTCGTCACCCGAATGTCCGCCCAGCAGACCCTTCACATCCACACGGAAGAACTCGAATCCTTCGGGTGCCGGAACCGCCATCGGACGGAGGGTTGCAACGGTATCCACGCCGCCGGCACAACCGATAAAGAGCTCGCCTTCGTCCTCCGAATCGAGGTTGATAAGGTATTTGCCCGTAAGCATTCCTTCACCCAGTCCGAAAGCACCGGTCAATCCCGTCTCCTCATCGACGGTAAACAACGCTTCGAGCGCCGGATGGGCAACGGCGGTCGAGGCCAGCAGAGCCAGTGCCGCCGCCATGCCGATGCCGTCGTCGGCACCGAGCGTCGTACCTTCGGCCCGCACCCATTCGCCGTCGATCCGCGTGCGGATGGCATCGTGTTCGAAATCGAATGCCACCTCCGCATTCTTCTCGCACACCATGTCCATGTGCGACTGGAGGATCACCGTCGGACGACCCTCATATCCGGGCGTCGCCGCCTTGCGGATCACGACATTGCCCGTTGCATCGCACTGGCACTCCAGATGGTGTGTTTCGGCCCAGCCGACAAGATAATTCCGTATCTGTTCCTCCTTCTTCGAGGGACGCGGCACGCGCGTGATCGCCTCGAACTCCGCCCACACCTCATGCGGTGCGAGTTGTGTCAATTCTGCCATAGAATCCATCATTTGAATATCCACAAAAATACAAAACAATCCGCTATACCGCCCCTTGATTCCCGTTTTTTTCGTATTTTTGTTCAAAATTCAACCACGAGTCATGCAATTCAGAATCGGACACGGATACGACGTTCACGCCCTCGGAGAGGGGCTGCCCCTCATACTGGGAGGCATCGAGATCGAACATACGAAGGGCTGCATCGCCCACTCCGACGGCGATGTGGTGATCCATGCGCTGTGCGATGCGCTGCTTGGTGCTGCGGCGCTCGGTGACATCGGGCTTCATTTTCCCGACACTTCGGCCGAATTCAAGGGCATCGACTCGAAGATTCTGTTGCGGCGTGTCGTGCAACTCCTTGCGGACAAAGGGTATCGCATCGGGAATACCGACTGCACGATCCGCATGCAGCGTCCCAAATTGCGTCCTTACATCGATCGCATGCGCGCGACGTTGGCCGAAACGATGGGAATCGACACGGACAGCGTTTCGGTCAAGGCCACGACGACCGAACAGTTAGGATTCGAGGGCCGCGAAGAGGGCGTTTCGGTTTCGGCCGTTACTCTCATCTACACTCGGGAATAGACGCTCACCCCACTTCGCAAAATCCATCCGAACCGATTGCCACACCTGTTTAAACCCGGTTGCGCCCAGACTCTTTCGGTCTGATACCGCAAAGGCCTTCGGATGGATTCCATACGACTTTCCGGGACCCACTCCGACAAACGCCTCCCGGACGAACCTCGCCCCACCCTTCAGACCGATTGCACAAGGCTCTCTCCGGACCGATTTAGCAAGCACCTTCTGAAGCAATTGCGCACCTCCCGAACAGATTCTACATGTTCCCTTTCGAACCGATTCCATGTCCCCGAACCGACCCGGCAACCCCATCCAGCCCAAAGCAGCGAGGCCTCTTTCAGCCCGAATCTGTACCCCTCGATTATTCTCCCGTTCTTCAACCGCATTCGAATCTTCGGTCATTCGGAACCGGCCGAATAAAGAGGATCCGTCCCAATCATGCAGGAATTTCCAGCCATCATCCAGACATGGCCATCCAGCTGAAGAGGAATTCATCCCGACCAAAACAACAACCCGCTCTTCCAAGCGTCATCTAAGAGGGCTATTTAGAGGCATTTATACATGTCATGCTGACACGATGCACGGCGATCTGTCATTTTGTCAGCCGCTGTCATTGAATCCGGTCTCTTCCATTCAAATCGGTCATCGATCGTAAAACGTTGCAGATCAGCACAAATAAAGGCTTATATTAAATTTTCTAAAAAATATATTAAAAAATTTGCATAATATAATCTCTTTGCACTATATTTGCGTCCGTGTAATACGAAACCGATCGGGGATCGGGAATCCGAGATCCGGTCAAAACAAGAAAAAACTATGGTAAGACTGATCAGAAACACGATGGTTGCTTCGCGTACACTGAAAAGCAACCTCACCAACAAATTGTTGGACATGATGACTTCCGACTGGTTCCTGAAGGTTCTTGAATCGAACCGCACGAACCTCGACTGAGAAGAGAGACATCACGGAAAGCGATGTCTTTCTTTTTTTATGCAAACACGTAACCGGGCGTGAACCGGCACAACATAATAAAACAATCCCCGGAGAGATCCGGGGATTGCTTTTCTACTATACGCCGCACGCTTCAATACTCTTGTCACCTGTTGGACGCGCCCTTCCCGTCATCGGTGGAAGAAGATGCCGCTTCGGCCGGCTGCTCACGATCCTCCGAGGACTCTTCGGCAGCAGGCTGTTCCCGATAGCCGCGAGGAGGCACACCGTACATCAGACGGAGAGGGGGCTGTTCGTAGATCGTATCACGCAGGGTATCGACTCCGGATTCTGGCGGAGTTGCCGTTCCCGACTTTGTGGCGCTCCGCGTACCCGAACACGAAGTACCGAAACCGAACAACGCGAGCAAAAGTGACAGCAGCTTGAATTTCATGAAATTGAATGTTTTTCCCATCTTCGAGGTATCTTGCAGGAACAAATATAGCGGAAAAAAGGGAAAATTGGAAGCACAAAAGAAAAAAAGGCACAAAAAGTTTTGATATTCAATTGTTTTTTTATTTCTTTGTAGTACATAACCTATTATTCTACATTCTATAATCTATGAAAGGCAAAGTTAAATGGTTCGATGGCAAGAAAGGCTACGGATTCATTATCGGCGAGGACGGTAAAGAGGTATTCGTCCACTACTCGGGAATCCTTAAAGAGGGCTTCAAGGCACTCAATGAGAAACAAGAGGTGGAATACGAACTCGGCGAAGGGAGCAAAGGTGTACAGGCAATCAATGTAAAAGTCGTCGAATAACGATCATACAAGTCAACACTGGGGGAGAAAACGGCTGACCGGCATACGGCAGCCGTTTATTTATGCAGACGATAGCCCGCAGAAAGATGCCTGCGAGAAATGCCTGCGGGAAGATGACACGAAGGAAGATGCTTGCAGAAAGATAAAAGATACATGCAGGGATCGTCATGCGGGGACATCGCCCGAAGAAGGTACAGCGAATTCAAACACATGCGCCAGAGGGCTGAAGGTGAAACTTCCGTCACGCAGGAGAAGCAAGGGGCACGGAACCGTTGAATACAAGGCAACAAAATAATCCCGGAGGCCCGGCACACGGGGCTCGACGTTCAAGGTACGAAGCGGTGATGCAGACTGCGAGACACAGAACGCGGAACCCGAAATACCCAATACGGAACATTCCGACATCAACGCTCTCCGGACAGGTCCGGCATCCTGCGGAAAGGGGCTACGCATCGGGGCGGGAAGGTCCTTAAGCAAGGGCCGGTTTTCAAGGTTGTAAGGTCGAATGCAAATGGCGACGGTTTTTTCACCGGCAACTTGACAAATTCATTAAAAAATTTCGTAATTTTGGGCGCGAAAAAGGTTCATTCAGAACATATCGATCAAACATAACCATAAGACACTATGAAAGAGGCTATTGCAATTCTTACAGGTGGCGGCCCCGCACCGGGCATGAACACGGTCGTGGGCAGCGTTGCCAAAACATTCCTTGCAAAGGGGTATCGTGTAATCGGTCTGCACTACGGCTATTCCGGACTCTTCAACCCTTCGCCCCGCTACGAAGATCTGACCTTCAAGCTGGCAGACTACATCTTCAATCAGGGCGGATCGTACCTCACGATGAGCCGTTTCAAGCCCACCGACAAGGATTTCGAAGAGAATTTCAACCTCAAGTTCTTTACCGACAACAACGTCAAGCTGCTTGTAACGGTCGGCGGCGACGATACCGCATCGACGGCCAACCGCATCGCCAAATTCCTTGAGGCCAAGCACTACCCCATCGCCAACATCCACGTTCCGAAGACCATCGACAACGACCTGCCGCTGCCCGACGGAACCCCGACCTTCGGCTATCAGTCGGCCAAGGAGGGCGGTACGGTAATCGGCCGCGCCGTCTATAACGACGCCCGCACGTCGGCGAACTGGTTTGTGGTTGCCGCCATGGGTCGTTCGGCCGGCCACCTTGCATTCGGCATCGGTTCGGCCTGCCACTATCCGATGATCGTCATTCCGGAGATGTTCAACAAGACGGAGATCACCGTCGAGAAGATCGTCAATCTGGTTGTATCGTCGATCATCAAGCGCAAGATCATGGGTATCGAATACGGTGTGGCCATGATCTCCGAGGGTGTGTTCCACGCGCTGAGCAACGAAGAGATCAAGAAGTCGGGCATCCACTTCTCCTACGACGAACACGGACATCCGGAGCTGGGCAAGGTTTCGAAGGCCCACATCTTCAACGAAATGCTCGAGAACAAACTCAAGGAGCTGAAGATCAAGGTCAAGTCGCGTCCCGTGGAGATCGGTTATGAAGTTCGCTGCCAGACCCCGATTGCCTACGATCTGGTTTACTGCTCGGAATTGGGCATGGGCGTTTACAAGCTCTTCTCGGAGGGCAAGACCGGCTGCATGGTCTATATCAGCCAGGACGGATACGTTTCACCGCTCTACCTCAAGGATCTGCAGGATCCGACGACGGGCAAGATTCCGCCCCGGTTGGTCAAGATCAACTCCGACAAGATCCAGCAGGTTATCGACAACCTGATGAACTACATCACCCCTGCCGATTACGAAGCGGCAAAGGCTTACGTTCCGAATCCCGAAGCCTACGACTTCAAGAAGATTCTTAACTGGTAGGCATACGAACCACTGTATGAAGAGCCGTAGAAATGCCGTTAAGGCATTCTGCGGTTCTTCGTATGAAACGCCCTGCTCATTCATGGGAAACAAGGATCTTGCACGCGAACAAATCGCCCGCCGGCGGCAGGCAGTCTCCGTACGGTTGAAGGCGTTCCGCACACATTGCAATGAAACCGCACGCATCCGGCTTGCCGAGGCGCAATGCGCTCTCGCAAGGTCGTATGACGGTTCTCGTTGTCGCCGGCACAACCTTACGGCCGAACGGTGGCTGCTCAAAGCTCTGCAAAACTACGACGCCTACAAGGGGCGGCGGGACACGACATCGGCCAGGCTCGAAATACTGAACCGGCTGGCGGCTATCGCCCATCGGCTGAACGATCCCGAACGCCTCCAATATGCCCTGCAGCGCATGTTGTCGACATATCGGTCGTTGGCCGAGAGCAACTGGCTTGTATTCAGCGAGGATGTCTCCGTTACGCTGTGGCAGCTGGGAAATCTCCATGCCGACATGCACCGGCCGCAGGAGGCCGAAAAGGCATATCTTGAGGCGTTAAATGTCCGTGCGACATTCGACGATGAAGATATTTTCCGGTACCGGCCCGCAACAGCCCAATGCCTACGCAGCCTGGGACAACTATATGAAGAGCAGATACAGGATGGCCCGCGAGCCGAAGAGTCATATAAAAAGGCCGTTGAAGTGTTGCGGGAACTGTGCAGCCACCCGTATGAAGGATGCAACCATGTCCGCTCACTGGCCTGCTCGCTCGACATGCTGGGGCGATTTTATGAACGGGCCGAACGCAAGGAGGCCGCAACGGCCTGCTATGAAGAGGCGGAGTCGCTGCATGCGAAAATAGAGCGGTAAAGGGCATAGGGACAACGATCCGTGCAGGAGCAGGGAACGGCACGGGAGGGGTCAAAAGAGCGTACCCTGCGGATCGCGCCACAGATTGACCCGTTCCACACCCCGACGGCAGGCATATTCCCATGTGTATCGCGTACCGCCCTTCGAACCGTCATACCACGCCACAAGACATGCTGACCGGTCGACCATGAATTCATCGCGCCGCAGATAACATTTCGGATCATATTGCTCGGCAAGCACCGCAACCTCGTCTGCCTCGGCAAGCAGTTTGTCGTAGCGCGCACGATCCTCCGCCGCATAATGCCTGGCCTGCCCGGAGAAGGGAACGGCACAGCAGAGCCGCAGCCCAGGCAGTGCCCCGCGGAGCGATACGACCTTCTCGGCGGCCGCGAGATCGAAACCGGCGGCCATGCCGGACCAGAAGAGACGAAATCCCCGATGGTAGAGTCTGCGAACGGCCAGCGACAGAAGTGCATCACACCCTCCGTCGTAATGACGATGGCCGGTAAAAGCGACACTCTGTTCCCGTAAAGTTTCCATTCCGTATTGTTGAACGCCATTGCTGCATGCAGCCGTATCGGGCGAACGACACGGCAAGATACGTTTTTGGTCTGAACTTTGCAATTCATCCGGATGAAATTCAAATACATTTTGCACTATGAAAGGTTCCTGTTTTTTTGCCATGCTGGGCGGTATGGTGCTCGGCTCGGTCATTACGATGCTTGCAACACCCAAATCGGGCGATGAGATGCGCGATTCGATCCGCGAGATGGTAAATCGCGAAATCGAGAAGGTGCGCGGCAAACTCCGCGAAACCGAAACCAAGGCCGAAGAACACGCCCGCAAATAAGCGCGTTGCGACATGTATCCCGACACCCCAGAACGGAATGTTGCCGGAGCGATCCTCTTTTTCGCCGTCACGGCACTGACCGCCTACGTACTTCTGATCGTGGCCCTCGTCTGGTGGCTTGCCGACATGGTCGGTTCGCTGCCTCTGGCGGCACTGTTGACCGGAGCGCTTGCGCTGCTCTTTTCACTGATGGCCTACCTGCTGGTCGTACGCGACGCCATCGCACGCATCCGCGAACGGTGGAACGTAATCTTCGAGGTACTTGAGGCTTTTCACACCGGCTATCGCCGGGTGTCGGCTTTTCTCCGACGGCTTTTGTGGTAACCCGATCCCGACACGCCCGGCACGGACACGAAACCGGACTCACGACGTGGGTCCGGTTTTCGTATCCGTCAACGGCCGGACCGATCCGGAATGAGGCCGTCCATGCGGCGAACGAGGCGTTTCAGGCCGTCGGACAACCGGATTTTCCCCTTTCCGACAGCAAAATCGCGTCCCGGACAGACAACAATATCGATAAATCCGTATTTTTGTCGGGAAAACAGAAGCTGTCAATACCCAACGCATGGATACGATTCACAAGATCAACAAAGTCGAGGTGAGAAACCTCCAGATGGAAGACTACAATCAGCTGGCGCAATCCTTCACGCGCGTCTATGCCGACAAGGATGTCTTCTGGACCCGCGAACAGATTCACAAGCTCGTCACGATCTTCCCCGAAGGACAGATCGTCACCGTCGTCGATGACAAGATCGTCGGATGTGCGCTCTCGATCATCGTGAACTACGACCTCGTAAAAGGGGACCACACCTATGCCAAGGTTACGGGAAACGAAACATTCGACACACACAACCCCAAAGGCAACATCCTCTACGGCATCGAGGTCTTCATTCATCCCGAATATCGCGGACTGCGGCTCGCACGACGCATGTACGACTACCGCAAGGAGCTCTGCGAGAAGCTCAACCTCAAGGCGATCATGTTCGGCGGCCGGATCCCGAACTACCACAAGTATGCCGACCGCATGCGGCCCAAAGAGTATATCGAGAAGGTACGGTCACGCGAGATTTACGATCCGGTGCTGACCTTCCAGCTCTCCAACGACTTCCATGTACGGCGCGTCATGCCCAACTACCTGCCCAACGACGAGGAGTCGTGTCATTGCGCAACGCTTCTGCAATGGGACAACATCTATTACCAGCCCCCCACGCAGGAGTATGTCGATAAAAAGACGACCGTGCGTATCGGACTCGTGCAGTGGCAGATGCGGGCATACAACACGCTGGACGACGTTTTCGAACAGGTCGAGTTCTTCGTCGATGCCGTATCGGACTACAAGAGCGATTTCATCCTCTTCCCGGAGTATTTCAATGCGCCGTTGATGGCGAAATTCAACAATCTGGGTGAGGCTCAGTCGATACGCGGGCTGGCACAGTACACCGAAGAGGTGCGCGACCGCTTCATCGAGATGGCCATCAGCTACAACATCAACATCATCACCGGCAGCATGCCCTATGTAAAGCCCGACGGAGCGCTCTACAATGTGGGATTCCTGTGCCGTCGCGATGGATCCTGCGACATGTATGAAAAGGTTCACGTCACGCCCGACGAGGTCAAGAGCTGGGGACTGAGCGGCGGCCGCATGGTCAAGACCTTCGACACCGACTGCGCCCGCATCGGGGTGTTGATCTGCTACGACGTCGAGTTTCCCGAGCTTTCGCGCATCATGGCCGATCAGGGCATGCAGATTCTCTTCGTGCCCTTCCTGACCGATACGCAGAACGGCTACTCCCGGGTAAGGGTCTGCGCGCAGGCCCGGGCCATCGAGAACGAGTGTTTCGTCGCCATCGCCGGAAGTGTCGGCAACCTGCCGCGCGTCCACAACATGGATATCCAGTATGCGCAGTCGGGCGTCTTCACGCCCTGCGACTTCGCCTTCCCGACCGACGGAAAACGGGCCGAGGCGACACCCAATACGGAGATGATCCTCATCTCGGATGTCGATCTCGATCTGCTCAGCGAGCTCCACACCTACGGAAGCGTCCGCAACCTGCGGGATCGCCGCCACGACCTCTACGAACTGCGCGTCAAGACCAAACTCTGAAACGCCACACCCGAGGCGGCCACATCGCCTCACAACGAAAATGCGGAGACCGAACAGTTCGGTCTCCGCATTTCATTTCCGGCCTTTCGGCCGCACGCCGGATCAGCAAAGCGTCTCCGACTCGATCGTCTTGAACAGCGCCACGTCGCCGGCCGTCGAAGCCATGACATAGCTCCAGGCCTCCTCGATCTTCGCCGCAGCAAGTTTGCCGTAGATCTCGGCCGACACGCGATACTCCTCGCTGTTCCCAGCCTGCAGGGCCAGCAGATGCGTAATGACGAGATAACCGGCCATCTCCACCAGACGGCGTGCATGGAACTCCTTGAATCCCAGTGCCTGCTTCTCGATCTCTTCGACATGCGCAATCGCCTCCTCGTACTTCGCACGCAGGGCAACGAGCCGCTCGACAAGCGGTTTCACGACATCCACATGCTCCATCTCCTCGTAACGTTTGATCTGTTCGAGGTAGGTACCCTTCGTCACATGGTTGATTGCAGCCACGACCTGCAGCTGCGACGTTCCCTCATAAATATTCATGATGCGGGCATCACGGTAGAGACGTTCACAGGCATAATCCTTCATGAAGCCCGAACCGCCGTGAATCTGAATGGCATCGTAGGCCATCTGATTGGCATACTCTGACGAGAAGAGCTTCAGCAGCGGCGTAAAGCCGTCGGCCAGTTTGTTGTAATACTTCATCTCCTGACGCTCCCCGCCTTCGAGCGGCCGCTCGTGCGAGATGTGCGTATATTGCTTGTAGATCTCCACGAACCGCGTCGTCTCATAGAGCAGTGCACGCACACCCTGCGTCTTGGCCTTCATGTTCGACAACATCTCGGAGATAGCCGCAAACTTGATGATATGCTTGCCGAACTGCGCACGCTCGTTGGCATACTTCAACGCCTCGCGGTAAGCGGCTTCGCAAAGGCCCACCGACTGTGCGCCGATACCCAGACGCGCGGCGTTCATCAGCGACATCACATACTTGATAAGACCCATCTTGCGGTCACCGACCAACTGTGCCGGAGCATCCGTGAAGACCAGTTCGCAGGTCGGCGAGCCCTTGATACCGAGTTTGTTCTCGATACGGCGCACCTTCACGCCGCCGTCGCGCTTGTCATAAACGAGCATCGACAGACCGCGCGCATCGGTCGTACCCTCTTCCGTACGCGCCAGCACCAGCGAAATGTCGCCGTCGCCGTTGGTAATGAATCTCTTCACGCCGTTCAGCAGCCACGTGCCGCGCTCCTCCGACCAGGTAGCCTTGAGCATCACGGCACCCAGATCCGAACCGGCATCGGGCTCCGTCAGATCCATCGCGCAGGTTGCACCGGCCGAAACCAGCGGCAGATACTTCTGCTTGAGCTCCTCCGATGCAAACTCGTTGAGCGTCTCGGCGCAATCCTGCAGGCCCCAGATGTTCTCGAAACCGGCATCGGCGCGCGCCACCATCTCGTTCGTCATCACGAAGCACAACAGCGGGAAATTCAGGCCGTCGTACTTGCGCGGAAGCGTCAGGCCGCTCAGACCCGCCTTGATAACCGCATCGAGATTGCGCTGCGTACCCGCAGCATAGACCACATGGTCGTTGACAACCTTCGGGCCTTCGTGATCGACCTCCTCGGCATTGGCGGCAATCACATCGCCGCACACCTCGCCGGCGATCTCCAACACCCGACGATAGGAATCCATCGCATCCTCGAAATTCCGGGGCGCATAGTCGTAGAGATCCTTCTCGGCAAAGCCGCGCTCCTTCAGCTCCACGATCTTGCGCATCAGCGGATGCGAAAGGTGGTACTGCAAATCTTTGTTATCCAAAAAGAAATTAGCCATAATCAACTGTTTTTAAGATTCATAGTCTCCTGTTCTGCGGTATTTCTCCGCTGTGGGTCCGACACTCCGCCATCGAATAACGGACTCCATCGTCCATCTTCCGCCCGGCATTCGCAAAAGCCTTCGTTGCGGCTGAAACCCTCGGGACCGGCACCTGTCAGATCGGATCTTCCCACCCTCAAACAGGCTTCTCACCCTGCAACGGATCTCCGCGACGGCAACTCCAGCCCCGCCGTCCGTCCGCAGCTCAATCATCGGCAGCGGCGAACGACAAGCCGGGCTCTTTCAGAGGTCGCCGACCGGCTCCCCACCGGTCCGCTCCAATCCCCGCCAGTCCGCTCCGGCGCAATTCACCGCATCGACTCGGATCACCGACAGAACTTTTCGCATCGTTATTTCGAATTCTGTTTGTAGTACTTGATCATCTTGGGGATCACCTCGTTGACGTCACCCGTAATGGCGAAATCGGCAATCTTGTTGATCGGCGCCTCGGGATCCGTGTTGATCGAGATGATCATCGACGACTGGTCCATACCGGCCGTATGCTGGATCTGGCCCGAGATACCGCAGGCGATATAGAGTTTCGGACGTACCGTGACACCCGTCTGACCGACCTGACGTTCATGTTCCGTAAATCCGGCATCCACCGCCGCACGGCTCGCACCCACCTCGGCACCCAGCACCTCGGCCAGTTCATGCACCAGCTTGAAGTTCTCCTTCGAACCCATGCCGTAACCGCCCGCAACGATCACGCCGGCACCCTTGATGTCGATCTTGCGATCCTCGATCTGACGATCGATGATCCGCACCGCGAGGTCCGAATCCTGAACCATCGGGCGCCAGTCGATCTTCTTCACTTCACCGGCAGCCGGCTGTGCGGCATACGCCTTGCGCATCACGCCCTCGCGGACGGTCGCCATCTGCGGCCGGTGATCCGGATTGACGATCGTAGCAATGATATTGCCGCCGAAGGCCGGGCGGATCTGATAAAGCAGGTTTTTATACTCCTTTTTCGTCTTGGCATCGGTATGGTCGCCGATCACCAGCTGCGTGCAGTCAGCCGTCAGACCGCTATGCAGCGCCGACGATACGCGCGGTGCAAAATCACGGCCCACAGGCGTAGCTCCGAACAGGGCAATCTGCGGCTGCTCCTGACGGATCAACCCGCACATCACGGCCGTATGCGGCAGCGTGCGGAACGGTGCGAAGATCGCATCATCGGCAACCCAAACCGTATCGGCTCCGTATTTGGCCAGCTCCTTCTCGATACCGGCCACCTCATGTCCCAAAACCACCGCTTCGAGCTTGACACCCAGTTCGTCGGCCAGTTCGCGGCCTTTGGTCAACAGCTCCAGACTCACATCGGCAACGACGCCGTTTTCGAGTTCGATATAGACAAATATGTTATTCATAACGACTTATCCTCCGATCTTTATCCGAGCGTGTGGCTCGCAATGAGTTCAACCATCAGTGATTCGATATCCGCATCGGCAGCCGTGAGTTTCTTGGCCTCCTTTGCCTGGAAAACGACGTTTTCGATCTTCTTGACCTTCGTCGGCGATCCCACGAGGCCCAGCTGCTGCTCATCGGGGTTCACGTCGGCAGCCGACAGCTCCACGATCTGCAGATAGTCCTTCGCCGCAGCCATCTCCGCAGCCAGCGTACCGGCAGCCGCTTCGAGCTCCGTACGTGTAAGGGCATATTTGTACTTCATCACGCGCTTTGCGTTCTGAGGCCGGCACTCGGCAGCCGAACCGTTGACCGTCATGACCATCGGCAGCGGCGACTCCACCACCTCCGTACCATGTTCCAGACGGCGCTTGATGACCACCGAATGCTCCTTGATCTCCAACAGTTCCTCGGCATAGGTAACCTGCGGCCAGCCCAGCTTCTCGGCAACCTGAGGTCCTACCTGCGCCGTATCGCCGTCGATGGCCTGACGGCCCGCAACGATCACGTCGGGCTGAATCTTGCGCAGCGCGCACGAAAGGGCATACGACGTAGCCAACGTATCGGATCCGGCAAACTTGCGATCCGTCAACAGATAACCGCCGTCCGCACCGCGAAACATCGCATCACGGATAATATCGGCCGCACGCAGCGGTCCCATCGTCAGAATATGGACCGTTGATCCTTCGGTGCGATCCTTGAGCGAAAGCGCCATCTCCAGCGCATTCAGATCTTCGGGATTGAAGATTGCCGGCAGCGCAGCACGATTGACCGTCCCTTCGGGAGTCATCGCGTCCTTCCCGACATTGCGCGTATCGGGAACCTGCTTCGCCAAAACTACGATTTTCAACGCTTTTTTCATCTTCTTTTAAGTTCGTATTGTTTTAAGTCTTCAGACAATATCTTCACTTTTCTCCGCCATACAAAAACACGGGCAGATCTTCTTCACCGAAGATCTGCCCGCAACGGCATGCACGTATCGAACCTCTCCGGCCGACATGACAACGTTCCGGCCACGGCCGTCCGCAGTCCGACTTCCGTCGTTTCGCGTGCCGTACAACCGGCCGTACGCCGCTTGGAGATCGATCCGGACATTGATATCCAAACCTTAACGGATAATGGTTTCGTCACGATCGGGACCCACCGAGATGATCGAAACGGGAACCCCCGTCTGCTGCTCGATATACTCCACATAGGCTTTGAAGGCCGCAGGGAAATCCTCGTAACGCCGCACCTTGCGCAGATCGCACTGCCATCCTTCAAACTCCCGATAGACGGGTTTCACGTCATCCCTGATATCGTACGGGAACTCCGCAACCCGTTCTCCGCCTATTTCGTAGGCTTCCGCGACCTTGATCGTCTCGAAGTCGTTCATCACGTCCGATTTCATCATGATGAGTTTCGTCACCCCGTCAATCATGATGGCATATTTCAGCGCCACCATGTCGAGCCATCCGCAACGGCGCTTGCGGCCCGTTACGGCACCGAACTCACGCCCCCGGCGGCACAGCGTATCACCCGTCTCATCGAACAGTTCGGTCGGGAAGGGGCCGCTGCCCACACGCGTGCAATAGGCCTTGAAGATGCCATAGACCTCCCCGATCCGGTTCGGGCCGATGCCCAATCCCGTGCAGGCACCCGCACAGATCGTATTCGACGACGTCACGAAAGGATATGACCCGAAATCGACATCCAACAGCGTACCCTGCGCCCCTTCGGCCAGAATCGCCTTGTCCTCCGTCAAGAGACGGTTGACTTCGTGTTCGCTGTCAATGATGCGGAACTTCTTCAAGTATTCGATGCCTTCGAACCATTGTTTTTCCAGTTCATCGATATCGTAGTTGTAGCCCAGCGATTCGAGGATATTCTCATGCCGGGCCTTTGCGACTTCATAGATCCGTTTGAAATCGAGGAAAATATCGCCGACACGCACGCCGTTGCGGCTGATCTTGTCCGTATAGGTGGGGCCGATGCCCTTCCCCGTCGTACCGATCTTCGAGGAGCCTTTGGCAGCTTCGATCGCCGCATCGAGGATACGGTGCGTAGGCAGGATCAGATGGGCCTTTTTCGAGATATGGAGCCACTTCGTGAGATCGTGCCCGCTCTTGGCCAGCGCCTCGGCCTCCTCCTTGAAGAGAATCGGATCGAGGACGACCCCGTTGCCGATGATGTTGATTTTTCCGCCTTGAAAAATGCCCGAAGGGATCGAGCGGAGCACATATTTCTCCCCGTTGAACTCCAATGTATGGCCGGCGTTGGGACCTCCCTGGAAACGAGCGACCACCTGATAATTTGGAGTCAAGACATCAACGACTTTTCCTTTTCCTTCGTCGCCCCACTGCAAACCGAGAACAACATCGACTTTTTTCATTTTTCTATATCCGTATTATGCAAAAGACATTTTTTGCATTCAAAGGTACGAATTATTCTCCGAAATACCCAATTCCGCGACAGAACTTTTCAACATATTATCAAGAATCGAATAGCCACAGGCCCATCCGCCGATGGATGGGCCCTGCCACAATACGGCGCCCGCAACGGACGCCCGCACAGCGGGGCGCTATCCGCTCTTCGGTGCACAAAAAAGCCGGCAGAGCAGGCTCTGCCGGCTTCATACGAAACCGCGATCAACGCGGATCGGGATACCCCGGATTGGGCTCCAGCAGGTTGTTGCCGGCAACCGCCTTGTCGGGAATGGGGAACCGGTTCCAGTTGTCATTGTTCGACGGTTCGTGATCCCACCATTTTTCCGTCACATAGGCGTCCCAGCGGATCAGGTCGGTACGACGGCGCGCCTCGCCGAGGAATTCGATCATCCATTCGTCGAGCATCCGGTACTTGTCGAGATTTTCGACCGTAACGGGGTTGGGATCGTTGCCGTCCACGAAATTGCGGCGGCGCACCTGATTGATCAGTTCGGCGGCCCTGGCTTTCGAACCGCCCTTGTTTCCCTTGGCGCCGCGCAGGTAGCACTCGGCAAGCATGTAATAGACCTCCGTCAGCCGCGAAATCGGCGTCATGGCCGGATAACGCATTCTCAAATCATTGTATTCCAAGATATCCACAGGAGGCTGACGCTTGATCAGACGATACAGCGAACTCTCCTCTCCATCGAAAATCGTCGATGACAGAGAGCCCAATGTCGAACGGTCGATCTCGGCGCCGTCCTTGTCCAGCGGCTTTCCATCGGGCGACCAGTCGTAAACACCGCCATCGAGATTGAACCGCGCGACACAGTCATTCAGGTAAATGACCCGTTTCTTGTATTCGCGGTTGCCCATCGATCGCCAACTGCCGTCGGTATTGTGCGAGCTGGGACTTACCTGATACCCCATCAGGAACATACCCGTATATTCGCCGTTGCCCTCATAACAATAGGGCTGCTTGCGTACATCCGTGTCCTCGAACTTCTGCATCACACGGCCCAATTTGAAATCCGCCTCCGTATAGGGTGTACCGTCGGGCCTGCAGGAAGGCGAGACGCCGTAGCCGTTGTTCTTTCCGTAAGACGTTCCGCCCAGATATTGGTTCGTATTGTAATGGAGCCAACGCTTGTGCAGGCCCGATTCGGTCTCGGAATAGGTGGCATCGCTCGGAATGCCGTAGATGATTTCGGGACAGGTTTCGTTGCCGTATGAGAAGATGTCGCGCCAGTCCGTCGCCAGTTCATATGCGCCGTATTTGCCATCGATAATGTCCTCACAGATTTTGGCGCACTCCTCGAACATCGACTTTTTCCCTTTCGTGTAGGGCTCCGCATTGAAGTAGAGCTGCGCCAGCTGCACTGCCGCCCACGCCTTGTGGATGTATGTGGTTTCGGTAGCGCCGAGTGTCTCTTTGGCCGGAATGAGATCGATATTCTCCTTGATGAGCCGTTCGATATACTCGAACGTTTCGACATCCGTCGATCGGGGCTTGATCTCCGTATCGTCCATTTCGTAGATCGGCATCCCGCCGAACAGGTCGAGTCCGTCCTTCAGCAGGTTGGCGATGAGGATCTTCAGCTGCGCAGTCATCAGATCGATTTTCTCCTGCGTCAGGCCGGTCTTCTCCAGATCGACACGCGTCCGGATATCGCGGAGCACATCCCACGCCAGGGCGGTGGCCCAGCCGATATCGTTGAAACCGTTGTATATGATCTGCTCATGCCCCTCGAACTTATGATGGTGCAGGTTCCGGAACCGGCCGTTGGCATCCCAATCGGCACCCCGCGTCGGAATGCACATCTCGTCGGTACCGAGCTCCATCAGCTCGAAGCGCGGGAATGTTGTCGCCACATACTCCTTCCAAATCGTGAACGGGCGGCAATAGCGCTGCCATACGGCCGTTTCGGAGGTATAGAAGGTATCGGGAACGACTTCCGAGTAGTATTCGGGATCGGTGTTGCATCCTGCGCACGCCCCTACGATAAAGGCGGACAGGAGCCATTTCACGGATTTTATCATGCTTTTTTTCATAATGTCGTACTGTTAGAAAGTGAGTTGAACGCCAAAAAGATAGGTACGCGTACGCGGATAGAACGACGTGTTCCACCACTCGATGCCGCCGTTGAAGCCGTTGATATTGATCTCAGGATCCATCCCCGAATAACCCGTAAGCGTACAGACGTTGTTGACCGAGGCATAGACACGCAGACTCTGGATGAACCCTTTCGTCCGCGATGCCAGCGGCCATGTATAGCCGAGGTTGACGGCATCGATCTTCAGGAAACTGCCATCCTGAAGAAAATAGTCGCACAATACTTTCTCCGCCGTGATATCCTTGTTCTTTCCATATGCGCAGCGCAGCGTATTGAGCCCCGGAGTCGCCGAAGGTATGCCGAAATACATCTCAAGCGTATTGAACACGTCGTATTTGAGCCAGCTCCGCATGTCGATCCCCAAATCCCAATTGCGATAACGCAGCCGATGGCTCCACGAAATCATCAGTTTGGGTATGAAATTGCCCGTGTACTGGTTGTCCGCAGTCGAAGAGTCCTTGCCCTGAATGATGTTGCCGTTGCGGTCATATACGAGAAAGTCGCCCGTCTCGGGATCGATCCCCGCACATTTGCGGATATAGAACTGTCCGACCGTCGTACCCTCTTCGATACGGACCGCCGGCCCCGGAGCGCCCGGCCCGGGGAAGTCCGAACCTTCGATATAGGTGTCGTTTCCCGAAAGAGTCAGTATTTTGCTGCGGTCGCGGCTGAATATGAAATTCATGGAGTAGTTCCAGTCCTTATTGCGTACCACATCGCCTCCGATCTCGAACTCCCAGCCTCTGTTCTCCATGCTGCCGATATTCCGCATCATTTGTTTCTGCGTATAGGGAGGCTGCGCCACGATTACCGAATAGAGCATGTCAACCACCTTGCGGCGATACCAGTCGAACTTGCCGTAGAGCCGTCCGTCGAAAAACGAATAGTCGAGGCCGACATTCCATCCGCGCTGCTCCTCCCACTTCAGATCGGGGTTCAGGTTGATCGATGGGCCATAGACCAGTTCATACTTTCCGGTATTGGGCATCATGAAATAGCCCTCGTCCTTGTAGGTAAGAGCCGCATACGACGTCGAGAAGTCGTTGTTTCCCGTCACGCCGTAGGCCAGACGGATCTTCAAATCGTCAATCCACTTCACGTCGCGCAGGAATGGCTCCTGCGACAGGCGCCAGCCTCCCGACAGGGACCAGAATGTGCCCCAACGGTGTTGCGTCATGAATTTGGACGACGATTCGCGCCGCAGGGAGGCGCTGACGATGTAACGGTTGTCATAATCGTAATTCACACGGGCAAATACCGAGAACAGTTTCTGCGTCACATCCTTGTTCGACGCCATCTGCGCCTGTCCCGTCTGCAGGTAGGATCCCGTGCCGATATCCCAGACCTTCACGCCTTCAACGGGGAAATTGTAGTTTCTCATCGAGAAGCTCTCGCCGTTCTGTTCGAAATAGGAATAACCGAGCACGGCGTTCAGGTTGTGTTTCCCCTGCCATTCGCGGATGTAGCTTGCATAGCCTTCCACGTTCAGTTTTTCGATTTTCGAGAAGCCCAGATACGCCATGCCCTTACGTCCGTTGTCCAGCTCGGTGCGGTGATGGCTCGAATTCGACTCGTTCACCTCCCATGTATGCAGTTCGTAGGCTGCATTCTGCTGGTACGTCAGGCCCTTGACAGGCAGGATGTTGAGCTTTGCACTTACTTCGGGCATGAACCATTTATCGACACCGTCGTAGTCGTGCAGTTTCGAATCGGCGATCGGGTTATACTCGTAGGTTTCGTTCAGCCAGACGTTATAACCCGTCTCGCTGTCGGGATCGTAGGCCGAACGGGTCGGATTGTTGCGGACCGCCTGCGCGAAATTGGGAGCGTCGTTGTTGCGTTTTGCCTGGCGGAAAGAGGCACGGGCGGTAATATCGAGCCATCCGTTCAGGGCGTAGAAGGTCGAATTGAAGCGGCCGGACATATCCTCGCGCCAGTCCTCGATGGCGATACCTTCGTTGTCATTGTATTGGAAAGTGGCATAGACCGACGCCACACGGGAATTGGCCTGCAGGTTGATCGTATGCTTATGGGAAAAGTTGTCCTTGTTGATCATGGCATCGTACCAGTCGAAATCCGATCCGTAATCGACCGCACCCGCATCGGCACGATATTGCAGATATTCCGGACCCGTCAGTACGTCGGGGCGTTTCATCACCTCCTTGTGGGAGATCTCGCCCATATAGGTCAGACTCAACTTCCCCTGCTCCAGATTGCGTGCGTTCTTCGTCGTAATGAGAATCACGCCGCCGGCAGCGCGTGTGCCGTAAATCGCTCCCGCCGACGCATCCTTCAGGACATCGATCGACTGGACATCTTCGGGCAATACGGAACGGATGTCACCTCCGGGCATGCCGTCGATCACCACCAACGGACTGCGTCCCGCATTGACGGAAGCCATACCGCGCAATTGAAGCGAGTTGCCGGAGTTCGGCGAATCGGTGCCGGAAATCACAAGGCTGCCGACCTTGCCCCGCAAGGCATTGGCAAGACTCGCATTGCCGATTCCGGGCATCAGCTCCTTTCCCGAAACGGATGATACGGCACTGGTTACCATTTTCTTCTCCATCGTACCGTAACCGATCACGACGACCTGGTCCATCATCGTATTGGATTCTGCCATCTCGACATTGACGGTTACTTTCGTCCCGACCGGAACCGTCTGGGATTCGTAGCCTATAAATGAAAATAGCAGCGTCTCATTACCCGCTGCATCTATCGAATAACTGCCGTCGGAAGCAGTTACAGTTCCTTTTTGTGTCCCTTCTACAACGACGGTGACACCTGCAAGAGGAAGATTTCTTTGATCGACGACCTTGCCGGTCACAGTCCTAAAATTCCCCCCCCCTTGTGCATAGGATATACCGCTGACAATCAGCGATATAAAACACAAAGTTGTTTGTAATAATGATTTCATTTTGTCGATTTTAGGTTAGTGTTTTTGTTTTCAGCAAGTTGAGATCACCCGCAGGGGATTCTCATTGTTCATTCTCATTTCATCGGTTTTTCCATAGGCAGCAGATTTAGGCGGGTTCTGATTCGATTACACATTATTGCCGTCAAAGTAAAACAGATCAGCAACAAACGGAAGTAAAGATAAACAGAATCTTTTTATTTTACAACTATTCCGCCTATATTTTCAATCCTTTCCAAACATTATGCAAGCAATAATGCACATTTGGAGACTTCGGGAAACAAAAATAATAAGGAGGGATACATAAACGAAAGGAAGCAAATACACGGATATGAGTGGAGGGGGGGGGTAAACGAAAAGCCCGACTGTCCGGATCAGACAGTCGGGCGTGATTGCGGCGGGACACCGCATCAGATGTCCACATCGTCATCCGTCGGCTCCTCGATCTGCGAACTGTCGTCCTGCAGATCATCGGCGCCCTTGATTTCATCGTCGTAGTACTCCTTGTCTTCATCCTCCTCCGACAGATCATCAATCTTGACGTCGATTTTGACAAGATAGCTTACATCCTCCGTATCAAAGGGTACCGCATAGAAAAAGTCCCCGTTCGGCTTATCGACGCGAATCATCGCATCGGTGAACCCCAGCGGATATTTCTGTTTGATTTCCTCCTGCAATTCAGGGGACAGATTGTGAAAACTTGCTACAAGATGTTTCTTATTTGCCATGGATCTCAAACTAATGTCGTAAAATTTTGTGCAAGTATAAACAAAATTTGGGTACGCCGCGCCTGCATCCGTTTTTTTTTGCATTTTTTTTGATTTTTATGGATGTTCCCGACAAATTGTGTATTTTTACGCGAACAATACATTATATGGGTATTCTTGAACACATCCTCGATCTGCGCCGACAACTCAACGAGCACAACCGTAAATACTACGTGGAGAACGCTCCCGAGATCTCCGATTTCGAGTTCGACCGTCTGATGCGCGAATTGCAGGATCTGGAGGCTGCACATCCCGAATATGCCGATCCCAACTCTCCCACGATGCGCGTGGGCAGCGACATCACCAGTGAATTCCGCAGTGTCCGACACCGTTTTCAGATGCTCTCGCTCGGCAACACCTACTCGCTCGACGAACTGCATGAATTCATCGACCGCGTCGAGAAGGAGGTAGGACAAACGGAATTCGTCTGCGAATTGAAGTTCGACGGCACGGCCATCTCGCTGACCTACGAACACGGCAAACTCATACAGGCGGTCACGCGCGGCGACGGCACACAGGGTGACGACGTCACGGCCAACGTCCGGACGATCCGCAGCGTACCGCTCGAACTGAGCGGCAGCGACTATCCCGATCTCTTCGAGATCCGGGGCGAAATTCTGATGCCCTATGCTTCGTTCGACCGCCTCAACGCCGAACGTGAAGCCAACGGCGAAGCGCTCTTTGCCAATCCCCGCAACGCTGCGGCCGGGACCCTCAAGCAACAGTCGTCGGCCGTCGTGGCACGACGCGGTCTGGATTGCACGCTCTACCAGCTGGTCGGGGACAACCTTCCCTACCAGTCGCACTGGGAGAATCTGCAGAAAGCCCGCGAATGGGGATTCAAGATCTCGGACAAGATGCGGATCTGCCGCACGGTCAAGGAGATCGACGATTACATCTCCTATTGGGACGATGCCCGCAAGCGGCTGCCTTTTCCGACCGACGGCGTAGTCATCAAGGTCAACCGTTACGACGATCGCCGGGTGTTAGGTTCGACAGCCAAGGCGCCCCGCTGGGCCGTTGCCTACAAGTTCAAGGCCGAACAGGCTCTCACGGAGCTGCTCAGCGTCGATTTCCAGGTCGGAAGAACGGGCGCCATCACTCCCGTTGCGAATCTTGCTCCGGTACAGCTGGCAGGCACAACCGTCAAACGAGCCACGCTGCACAACGCCGAACAGATTGCGGCGCTGGACATCCGTATCGGCGACTGGGTCTATGTGGAGAAAGGCGGCGAGATCATACCGAAAATCACGGGTGTGGAGTTGTCGAAACGCAGTGCCGAAAGCCGGCCCTTCGAATATATCACCCGCTGTCCCGTCTGCGGCACGCCGCTGGTCCGTTACGAAGGCGAAGCAAAACACTACTGCCCCAACCAGAACCATTGCGAACCGCAGATTCTGGGCCGCATCGTACACTTTATCCGCCGCAAGGCGATGGACATAGACGGGCTGGGCGAGGAGACCGTCGAACTGCTCTACCACAACGGACTGATCCGCAATGCCGCCGATCTGTACGATCTGCGGGCCGAACAATTGGCCTGTCTGCCGCGTCTGGGCGAGAAATCGGCCGACAATATCATCGAAAGCATCCGCCGTTCGAAAGAGGTGCCGTTTGCCCGTCTGCTTTTCGGCCTGGGCATTCGCTTCGTCGGAGAGACGACCGCCAAATACCTCGCATCGCACTTCGGGTCGATGGATGCCGTAATGAACGCCTCGCGCGAAGAGCTGGTCGAGGCCGAGGAGGTCGGTCCGAAAGTGGCCGACGGTATCATCGACTATTTTGCGGACGAAGCGAATCGTACGATGATCGAACGGCTCCGCCGTGCGGGACTGAAATTCGCCGCCGAGACGCAACAGCTGCGTTCCGATGCATTGGCCGGAAAGAGTTTCGTCATCTCGGGAACCTTCTCGGGACACAGCCGGGATGAGCTCAAGGAGCTGATCGAGCTGCACGGAGGACGCAATCTGGCGGCCGTATCGGCCAATGTCGATTACATCATCGCCGGAGAGAAGATGGGGCCGGCGAAGCTTAAAAAGGCGGAAAAACTGGGAATACCGCTCCTCTCGGAGGAGGAGTTCATCGCCATGCTCGGCGACGACGAATCGGCGGCCGCAGCGACACGTCCGGATGCCGGACAGGCGGCTGTATCCGAAAAGCCGCACTCCTCGTCTGCCGTCCCATCCGATCCGGCCGGACCGTTGTCCGAAGAGGCTGCCGCAAAAACGTTGTCGGATTCCGCTGCTTCAGCCGAAGCCCCGGCCGAGCCGACCGGCGAGAGTTCCGCGCAGAATCCGGAAGCGCCGTCCCCCAAACCGAAGCCTGCGCGGGAAGATCCTGCGCAAGGTTCGCTTTTTTAATGAGAAACAACAAAAAACAGACTATGGATACAACGCTTTTACGCGGCGTCGGAGCCGCCATGATTACCCCCTTTACATCCGATGGCCGTGTCGATTACGAAGCGCTTGGCCGCATGATCGACTATGTCATCGACGGCGGAGCCGACTACATCGTCGCCTTGGGCACGACGGCCGAGACTCCGACCCTCTATATTCAGGAGCGGGCCGTCATTGCGATGTTCATTGCCAACCAGATCCGGCACCGCGTACCGCTGGTCATCGGTGTAGGCGGCAACTCGACATCGGAGGTGCTGGACCAGCTGCGCGAATTCGACCTGCGCGGCGCCGATGCCATTCTGAGCGTCACACCCTACTACAACAAGCCTTCGCAGGAGGGACTCTACCAACATTTCAAGGTCGTATCGGAACACTCGCCGCTGCCCATCATCCTCTACAACATTGCGGGACGCACGGGCGTGAACATGACGGCCGAAACGACGCTGCGCATCGCGCGGGATTTCGACAATGTCATCGGCATCAAGGAGGCTTCGGGAAATCTCGACCAGATTCAGGAGATCATCGACCGCCGGCGTCCGGGGTTTCTCGTGCTGTCGGGCGACGACGGCATTGCCGTGGAGGTCATGCGTCGCGGCGGAGACGGTGTGATTTCGGTTGCGGTCAACGCCTTTCCCCAGCGATTCATGGAGAGCATGGAGCTGGCAAAGAAGGGGGAGTTCGATGCTGCGGAACGCGCCTTCGAACCGATGCACGAAGTGGTCGGAGCACTCTTTGCCGAAGGGAATCCGACCGGCGTGAAATGTGCACTCAGCACGATGGGGTTGATCGGCAACCGGCTGCGGCTTCCGCTCGTTGCGGGCACACCGGCCCTTGAAGCCCGCTTCCGGGAGTTGATCCACAAATACGATTTACGCTGAAAACACGTTACAGCAAAAAACGGTCATGAAACGAACGCTTCTTCCGTTGCTTGGATTGTTGTTGCTCCTTCCGACGCTTCTGCGCGCGAAGGTTCCCGTAGAGGAGGATATCAAGGCCCGGGTCTCCGATCCGGCCTCGCCGTACTATTATCCGAATCTGCTGCTGCGATACGAACAGGCCGATTCGACGCTTACCGACGACGACTACCATTACCTCTATTACGGATTCGCCTACCAGCCGCAATATACGCCGCTGGACAACGATCCGGCCCTCGACAGATTCTACGACGAACTGTCCCGCATGAATATCGACCGGCCCGACTCGACCGCTCTGCAGCGACTCGTCGCAACGGGACGGGAGACTCTGATTGCGGATCCTTTCAGTCCGCAGGTACTCAACCTGCTGTCGTTTGCCTATGCACAGCTGGGAGAGTTGCAGGATGCTGCCGTCTGCCGGGACAGGATGAATCACATCCTCGCCACGATCGAATCATCGGGCGACGGACTGACGGAAAAAACGCCCTGGCACATTCTGCGCTTCTCGCATGCGGAGGATCTGCTTGCGGCAAAGAACATCCCTGTCAGGGAGAGTTCGGTCATCAGCCGCACGGTGGAGTATATCCCGCGCGTCAAGCGCGATGAGAACGGCGTGAAAGGATATTATTTCGATTACGGCCGCATCTACTGGAAGAAGCCGTCACAACCCTACAAACGTGAACGCTCATGGCAATTCAACAATCTGAAACCGCACATGCGGAGAGAAAAGCAGGGATCCTGATCGTGCTGTGCCTGCTGTTCGTCGCAGGCTGCAGCAAGCAGGAGAAAGAGACGGGTGTGCTCTCGGTCAACAAGCAGCGTATTGTCTTTGACAATCCTGCTGCGGGGGAAACGGCACAAGCCGTCCTGCATATCGAAGCCAACCGCGACTGGACCGTACAGTATCAATTCGGGAACGGTCATGCGTGTCATCTCTCTGCAACATCCGGGGCGGCCGGAGCCTGCGACCTGATTGTAGAAACGCCCGAAATCAATACGGGGAGGGAACTCCGCAACATCGGACAACTCGCTGTTTTCCTCAACGACGGCTCGGCGAGTGAAACAGTCAGTCTCATGCAGCGGCCCGCAACGGTCCGGCAGACTCTTTTGATGTATTTCTGCGGCACGGAACTCTATTATTACTACAAGACCAATCTCAACGACGTGGCGAAAGCCCTTGAACAAAACATCCTGCCGTTGGGACGGATCGTTGCGTTCACGCAGCCCGAGGCACAGAAAGGTTACATCGTGGAATACCGCTACGATGAAGAGACAAGCGGCTGCCGCCGCGACACGCTCATCCGTTACGAGCCGCTTCCGGGCCAGACAACCGATCCGGAAATAATGGCCGCCATCCTCACGGAGATGGCCGCCGTTGCGCCGGCGGAACATTACGGTCTGCAACTGGCCTCGCACGCCAAAGGGTGGCTGCCGGCATCGATCGAAGGCGCATCGCAATTGCAGCGTTTCTCCGCAACCGGCACCGACGCTCTGTGGCGCAAGGCTCCGGGGGCGGTCGAAACGCGCTGGTTCGGACATGATCGCGGCCGACGCATGGAGATCACGGAGCTGGCGGAGGCCATCGATGCGGCGGGCATTCGCTTCGACTATCTGCTGTTCGATGCCTGCTTCATGTCGTCGGTCGAAGCGTTGTACGATCTGCGCAACGCGGCGGCCTACATCGTAGCCTCGCCCTGCGAGGTCATGGGACACGGTTTTCCCTACGATACGGCCATACCGGCACTCTTCACGAACGAAGGCGCCGACTACGATCTGACAGCCCTCTGCCGTGCCTTCTATGACTATTATGCCGGTCCGGCCGCCTATCACTCGGGATGCATAGCCATGACCGTCTGCTCGGAACTCGACGCACTGGCCGAGGCAATGCATGCGATCAACAGCGGAGCGACGAAAACGGTCGATGTATCGTCGCTTCAGAGCTACGACGGGATGAAGGAGCATCAATTCTACGATCTTGAGGAGTATGCGCTCAAACTGACCGATGATGAGGCGCTGGCCGAACGGTTTGTCAGCCGGATGGAGCGCTGTTTCCCCGTCGCGGCACGGTTTCACACCGCGCAGTTCTATTCGGTTTACAACAACCGCATGAACGACATCGGCTACTACTCGGGAGTAACGACCTACGCGCCGGCCACAACCTATCAGGCAGAGTGGCAGCAGACGGCATGGTATCCCGCCCCCAAACGGTCATGCGCCAAGGATATGACTCCAGCAGCGGCGGCCCCCCCCGCCCGCCGCCACGCCCCCCCCCCCCCTACCCCC